>DASXYT010000123.1:0-20324 GCA_036502345.1 Pseudonocardiaceae bacterium
CTGCTGACAGACCAGTTCGGCAGAGTCGCGCGGGACCTCCGGGTATCGCTGACCGACCGGTGCAACCTGCGCTGTACTTATTGCATGCCGGCCGAGGGACTCGACTGGCAGTCCACCGACGAACTGCTCAGCGACGACGAACTCGCTCGGCTGCTGCGCATCGCCGTCACCGAGTTGGGTGTGACGAACGTCCGGTTCACCGGCGGCGAACCGCTGCTGCGGCGTGGGTTGGAGAAGGTGATCGCGGCCACCGCGGAATTGGAGCCGCGACCGCGGATCTCCATGACCACCAACGGAATCGGCCTGGCGCGCAGAGCAGCGGGGCTTGCCTCGGCCGGGCTGAACAGGCTGAACGTATCGCTGGACACGTTGCGCCAGGACCGGTTCCAGGAGATCACCAGGCGGAACCGACTGGCCGACGTGCTCGCCGGACTGGCGGCGGCGCGGGATGCGGGGTTGGCACCGGTCAAGGTGAATACGGTGCTGCTGCGTGGAATCAACGACGACGAGGCCGCGGACCTGCTGCGCTACTGCGTCGAGCACGGCTACCAGTTGCGGTTCATCGAGCAGATGCCGCTGGACCCGCAACATGGCTGGGACAGGGCGAAGCTGGTCACCGCGGAAGAGATACTTGCCATGCTGCGCACCGAGTTCGACCTGCGCCCGAGCACGTCGCCGCGCGGCTCGGCGCCTGCGGAGCGCTGGTTGGTGGACGGCGGCCCGGCGGAGGTGGGTGTGATCGGCTCGGTGACCCGCCCGTTCTGCGCCGATTGTGACCGGACGAGACTGACAGCGGACGGCCAGTTGCGGAACTGCCTGTTCAGCCAGATGGAGACGGATCTGCGCGGCCTGCTGCGGGCCGGCGCGGAGGACGGCGAGCTGGCCGACATGTGGCGCGCCGGGATGTGGACCAAGCTCGCCGGACACCGGATCAACGACGCTGGCTTCGCCCAGCCGATCCGGCCGATGAGCGCGATCGGAGGGTAGTAGTCGGTGACCGACACGCTGACCAGCACGAGTACGCAGGTAGATGAGGCCCCGAACACCAGCGCACCGACCGCAACAACGCCAAGGGTCGACACGCCAAGCGGTAGCAGCGCGGCAAGGGTCGACACGCCGGGCGCAGCGACGCCGAGGGTCGACACGCGGGACGACACCAGCGCGCGAGGGGTCGGCTCGCCGGGCGGTAGCGCAGGGAGAGTCGACTCGCCGGCGGCCGGCGAGGAGCAGGCCACAAACGGGCAGCTCAGCGCGCCAACGGCCGACGCGCCGGCCGCAGCCACGCCAGAGGTCAACACGCGCGGAGCCGGCGCCCAGCGGGTCGATGCGGGCCAGCAGTCGAGCACGCGAAAGGTCGACTCGCCGGGCGGTAATGCGGGAAGGGTCGACTCAGGTACCGCAGCAGTCGGTTCGCCAACAGCTGAACAGCGCCGAATCGGCACCGTGTTGATCCGGTATTTCGCGGGTGCTCGGGCCGCCGCCGGCGTCAGCGAAGAACGGGTTGAACTGCTTGAAACGGACAATATCGCCCGAGTCATAGCCGCCGCGGAGGCTCGGCGCGGGACGGCTCTGGTCCGAATTCTGCCTTCGTGCAGCTTCCTGCTGAACGGCATCGCCGTGCACGACCAGTCACTCACCGTGCCCGACGGGGCGGAACTCGACGTCCTCCCGCCCTTCGCCGGAGGCTGACAAAGTCCACCAAAACGGACGAGATGGTTCGCCATCCGAATCGATCGAGAAGCCGCCATCCGAGTGAGCCACGCCTCAAAAACCGCTCACGTTCCGTGATCGAACTCCGGTTGATTTCGAGACGGTAACAATGGCTTGACCTGATAAAACACCGGCTTTCAGCGAGGTTGCCTTCCGTCAACGTGACGACGATCACACTCCGATTAATTTCCGATCTCGGATTCATTTACGTACGGTCGCTTCTCGGCTGGACCCGACCAGCTGAGAACAGAACACGCAACACCCAGGCAACCGTGCGCCAAACCCTGTCCGGCGGGTGCCTGGGACCAAAAACCCCCGAGTGGAAAACTGCCGGGCAGGGGCTAGGGAACGTTCGATGGATGCGCGTTGCACCCATCGACGTCGGCACGGCCGCCACGCGCGGACCGACCGTGGTCCACGTCACCCCAGGTGAACGGACCACTCCGCTTCAGGTCGACCGGCGACGGTCGGCCAGTAGGCGCGGTAGGCGAGAGGCAAATGGCTTCCATCCGAGGCAAGCACCGCAAGCAGTCCCGAGTCGTCAGTGCCGTGGCGAAGGTCGCGATCACGGGCGCCGTGATCAGCGTGCCGCTGACGATCGCCGCAATTCCGGCAAACGCTTCGAGCGTGAACTGGGACGCCATCGCCAAGTGCGAAAGCGGCGGCAACTGGGCTACCAACACCGGCAACGGGTTCTACGGCGGCCTGCAGTTCACCATGAGCACGTGGCACGCGAACGGCGGCTCCGGCTCGCCACAGAACGCATCTCGCTCCGAGCAGATCGCTGTGGCTGAGCGCGTCCTGGCTACCCAGGGCATCGGCGCCTGGCCGGTGTGTGGCAAGCACGCAGGCTCCACGACGACGTTCTCGACCTCCTCATCGTCGGAGTCGTCGTCGCGGTCCTCCGAGCACCACACGCGGACGCATCACGTCACGAAGAGCGTCGAAACCCCCAGGACGACGCACCACGTGGTGACCACGAGCGCCGCTCCGAAGAGCGCGCCGAACGGTGACTACACCGTGGCCAAGGGCGACACCCTGTCCGCCATCGCATCGAAGCAGCACGTGCAAGGCGGCTGGAATGCGGTGTGGGACAAGAACAAGAGCGTCGTGTCGAACCCGGACATGATCTTCCCGGGTCAGAAGCTCGTCACGAAGTGAACACCCGGCCGTGCGGCCTCAGCGACGAGTTGGGGCCGCACGACCGCTTCACCCGACCGACACACTGATCAGCTCGTCCGCGACCCACCGCGCGACATCGGTGGGAAATGGCGCCGGCAGTCCGAGCACGATGTGCGGGAAGCCTGCGTCGAGCGCTTCGCGGATCGCGTCCCGCGTGCTGCCCGGCTGCTCGTAGGACACGCCCAGGTGGATCGACCTGGTGATCGCGGCCGGGTCGCGACCGATCTCGGCGCAGTAGCGGTCCAGCAGCGCGCTACGGCTGACGCAGTCGTCGATGTCGCCGCCCGGGATGTTCCACAGGTCGGCGTGCTCTGCGACCACGCGGAGCACCGCCATCGACCGGCCGCCGATCATGATCGGCGGATGAGGGCGCTGCACCGGCTTGGGATTGCCGAACGCCCCGGTGAGCTGGACGTACTTCCCGTCGAAGTCGAACGGTTCGACCTCGGTCCACAGCCGCCGGAGCACCGTGCAGGCCTCGGCCAGGCCGCCGACAGCGTCCGTCGCGTCCGCGTAGGGCAGGCCGTGGGCCGCGTACTCCCGGCCGGCCGTCGGCATGCTGGGTCGTGAGCCCGCTCCGATGCCGAAGTCCAGCCGGCCGCCGGAGACGATGTCGACGGTCGTGGCGATCTTCGCCAGCATCGCAGGTGGTCGGAACCGGTTGCTGGTCACCAGTACCCCGAGCCGCAGCCGATTGGTGTGGGCGGCGAGCGCCGAGAGCAGCGTCCAGCCTTCGAAGATCGGCCCGCCTGGATCGCCGCCGATCGGTATGAGGTGGTCGAACACCCAGGCGTGCTCGATCTCGTCGATCGCGTCCGCCTCGCGCCACACCCGCAGGATGTCCTGGTAGTCGACCTGCTGCGGCGCCGTCGCTATCCCGAAACTGGGCATGAGTGTCCCCTGTCCTGTGGCATGATGAGCAAACGGAACCTTGTTCCGACAACCATACGGAACCATGTTCCGGTTAACAAGCGAGGGGTGCGGTGAAAGAGGTCAAGCGGGCGGATGCCCGGCGGAACGAGGAGAAGCTGCTCGACGCCGCCGCCTCGGTCTTCGTCGCCTCAGGCGTCGAGGCGCCGGTCCGCGACATCGCCGCCGAGGCGGGCGTCGGGACGGGCACGATCTACCGTCACTTCCCGACCAGGGCCGACCTCATCATCGCCGTCTACCGGCACCAGGTGGAGGCCTGCGCCGAAGCCGGGCCGACCCTGCTGGCGACCAGCGCGACCGCGCACGCCGCGCTGACGCAGTGGATCAACCTCTTCGTCGACTTCCTCGTCACCAAGCACGGACTCGCCGCCGTGCTGCGGTCGGACAGCGCGGGCTTCGAGACGCTGCACGCCTACTTCCTGGACCGGCTCATGCCGGTCTGCGCCCAGTTGCTCGACGCAGCGGCCGCCGCGGGCGAGATCCGATCCGACGTGCGGGCCTTCGAGCTCATGTTCGGCGTCGGCAACCTCTGCGTCGGCGCAGGCCACGATGACCGCTACGACGCACGCCGACTGGTCGACCTGCTCATCTCGGGGCTCCGCGTCAAGGACAGTTGACCCACTCTTCCGTCCCGTCGGTGAAGGTCTGGCGCTTCCACACCGGCAGCCGCCGCTTCACCTCGTCCACCACGTCCGCACAGGCGGCGAAGCCCTCCTTGCGGTGCTCCGCGGCCACGGCGACGGCCAGCGCGACGTCCCCGACGGCCAACTCGCCGATCCGGTGGCTGACCGCGATCGCCCGCACCCCAGAGGCACCGTGCCGGGCCGCGAGGTCGGCGACCACCTCGGCCACCACGTCCTTCGCGGTCGGATGGCCCACGTACTCCAGGTCGCGCACACCTCGGCCGTGGTCGTGGTCACGCACCACACCGGCGAACGTGACCACGGCGCCGGCAGCGTCATCGGCCACCAGGGCCGCGTGCTCCTCGACGGACAGCGGTTCCTCGGTCACCTCGGCCCGCAGCACCCTGGCCACCGGCCCGGTGGGCGCCGCCGGGCGGGCATGGTCCCCGCCCGCCAACTGGTCCACGGCGTGGTCCAGCAGATCGGCGAGCACGCCGAGACCGTCCCGCACGCCGCCGGTGGACCCTGGCAGGTTCACCACGAAGGTCCGCCCGGCCACCCCGGCCACTCCCCTGGACAGCACTGCGGTGGGCACCTTGGGCAGCCCGGCGGCCCGGATGGCGTCGGCGACGCCCGGCACCTCGTAGTCCAGCACCGTCCTGGTCGCCTCCGGCGTCCGGTCGGTGGGGCTGATGCCGGTGCCGCCGGTCGTCACGACGACGTTCACGCCTGCCGCGACGGCATCGGCCAGCGCCGTGGCCACCGGCTCGCCGTCGGGCACCACGATCGGCTCGGGCGTCTGGTAGCCACGCTCCCGCAGCCAGGCCGCGATGACCGGGCCGGTCCTGTCCTCGTAGACACCGGCGGCCGCGCGGTTGGACGCTGCGATCACCCTGGCGGTACGGCTCATCGGTCCTCCGGTCGGGTCCAGCGGCCGGTCTTGCCGCCGTCCTTGCTCTCCACCCGCACCGCGTCCAGCACGGCAGCGGGGTCGACCGCCTTGATCATGTCGTGCAGCGCGAGCCCGGCGCCGGCCACCGCGGTCAGCGCCTCCATCTCGACACCGGTCCGGTCGGTCGTGCGCACTGTGGCGGTGATCACCACGTCGGTCGCGCCGACCGCCAGGTCCACCGTGACCCCGGTGAGCGCGATGGGGTGGCACAGCGGGATCAGGTCCGGGGTGCGCTTGGCCGCCATGATGCCGGCGATCCTGGCGGTGGCCATGGCGTCACCCTTGGGCAACTCGTCGGTCCGCAGCAGCGCGATCACCTCGGCGGTGGTCCGCACGATGCCGGTGGCCACCGCGGTGCGGGCCGTGGCCTGTTTGGCGGACACATCGACCATCCTGGCCGCCCCCGAGGCGTCCAGATGGGTCAGTTCAGTCATTTACCGATGTTACGGCCGTGGCCGCCTTCCGGACGGCCTCGGCGACGGCGGGCGCGACCTGGGAGTCGAAGACGCTCGGCACGATGAACGACGCGTTGAGCTGGTCCGGGGTGACCACGTCGGCGATGGCGTCGGCCGCGGCGAGCAGCATCGAGTCGGTGATGGTGCGGGCCTGCGCGTCCAGCAGACCTCGGAACACACCGGGGAACGCCAGCACGTTGTTGATCTGGTTCGGGTAGTCGCTGCGCCCGGTGGCCACGACGGCCGCGTGCTTCTGCGCCTCCAGCGGGTCGATCTCCGGGTCGGGGTTGGCCAGCGCGAACACGACGGCGTTCTTGTTCATCGTGGCGACCTGCTCCGCGCCGAACAGGTTCGGGGCCGAGACGCCGATGAACACGTCCGCGCCGACGAGCGCGTCGTGCAGGCTGCCGGTGGCCCGGTCCGCGTTGGTGTGTTCGGCGATCCAGGCCAGGTTGTCGTCCATGCCGCCGCGGCCGGGGTGCACGATCCCGTTGATGTCGACGGGGAGGATGTCGCGTGGCGAGGAGTGCAGCAGCAGCCGCATGATCGCCGACCCGGCGGCGCCGGCACCGCAGACCACGATCTTGCAGTCCCTGATGTCCTTGTCCACCACGCGAAGCGCGTTGCGCAGGGCGCCGACGACGACGATCGCGGTGCCGTGCTGGTCGTCGTGGAACACCGGGATGTCCAGCATCTCGCGCAGCCGGGCCTCGATCTCGAAGCAGCGCGGCGCCGCGATGTCCTCCAGGTTGATGCCCGCGTACACCGGGGCGATCAGCTTGACCGTGCGGATGATCTCCTCGGTGTCCTGTGTGTCCAGACAGACCGGCCACGCGTTGACCTCGCCGAACCGCTTGAACAATGCGGCTTTGCCCTCCATCACGGGCAACGCGGCGGCGGGCCCGATGTTGCCCAGTCCGAGCACGGCGGAGCCGTCGGTGACCACGGCGATGGTGTTGCGCTTGATGGTCAGCCTGCGGGCGTCGTCCGGGTTGGCGGCGATCGCCTGGCACACCCTGGCCACACCGGGCGTGTAGGCCCGGGACAGGTCGTCACGGTTGCGTAGCTGCACCTTCGAGGTGACCTCGATCTTGCCGCCGAGGTGGATCAGGAAGGTCCGGTCGGAAACCTTGCGCACCTCGACGTCGGGCAGCGCGGCCAGCGCCTCCTCGATGTCCTTCGCGTGCCCCGTCGACGTGGCGTTGCACGTGATGTCCACCAGGATCCGGTCGCCGTGCGAGTCGACGACGTCGAAGGCCGTGATGACACCGCCGACGCGGCCGATCGCCGAGGCCAGCTCACCCGCCGCGTTGGCCGAGGATGGCACCTCCACCCGGATAGTGATCGAATATCCAGGGCCAGGTACGGGCATGGCACGGCCTCCACAGGGTCAACAAACCGGTGGTAGGACCTTAATCCTGTCAGCGGTTGATAACGGTGACCGGGTGCTTGTATTGCAGGGTCTCGGCCGGTACCGGAAAGGACTCGTCACCGAACGGGGACAGCGAGCCCTGACGGTCGGACGTGAACTCGCCGACCGGGTGCTCGTGTTCGTACGCGGCGGCGGGCCACCCGGGGTCGATCTTGTCGGACTTGGCTTCGCCCTTGGCCACGGCTCCTCCTCAAGCAGTCAGCGGGCGCAACGCCCATGCACCCCCACAGTGTGCCGTACTGCCCGGTCGGTCGTCTGATCCCCACCCCGGCCGATATACCGTGGTAGCACGATGCCGGGTACCTCCTTGGCCGAATGGCTGCGCGCGCGGGACGACGTGACGTTGTCCGCGCTGTTGCGCGCCCGCCCTGACCTGGCCACGCCACCACCTGCCGACACGACGGTGCTGGCCACCAGGGCCGCCACCAGGGCATCGGTGGCCAGGGCCTGCGAGGACCTGGACGCGTTCACGCTGGCCGTACTCGACGCCCTCGTCGTCGGTGGCGCGGACAGCGCCGGTGTGCCGAGGGCCGAGCTGCGCAGGCTGCTGGGGGCCGACGTCGGTGCCACGCAGGCCGACCGGGCCGTCGAGCGGCTGTGCGAGCTGGCCATCGCGTGGCCGACCGATGGCGGGTTCGCCGTCGTGCCGGCCGCCAGGGAGGCCACCGGGCCCTACCCGGGCGGGCTGGCCCCGCCGTCACCCGGGCTGGCCGACGCCGATGTCGACGAACTGCTGGCCGGGCTGGGCGAGGCCGAGCGCCGGATGCTCGGTGCGTTGGCCGCCGGGCCGCCGGTCGGTCGGACCAGGGACGCACGGCACAGCGACGGCGAGGCCACCACGCCCGTACAGCGGCTGCTGGCCAAGGGCCTGCTGGTGCGCAGGGACACCGAGACGGTCGAACTGCCCAGGCAGGTCGCCTTCGCCCTGCGTGGCTCCCGGCCGCTCGGCCGCCTGCACCCGAACCCGCCGACGCCCGCGACCACCGCGCGCCAGGCGGACACCCTGGACGCGACCGGCGCCGGTGAGGCCGTCGAACTGGTCCGGCACGTCGTGGCCCTGCTCGTGTTCTGGTCGAAGGAGCCGCCGCCGGTGCTCCGGGCCGGCGGGCTCGGCGTGCGGGAGCAGCGCAGGCTGGCCAAGCAGTTGGAGGTCACCGAGCCGATGGCGGTGCTGGTGGCCGAACTGGCCGTCGGCGCCGACCTGGTGGCCGACACCGAGAGCACGACGCCGGAATGGGTGCCGACCACGCAGGCGGACGTCTGGCTGGCCGCTGGCACCGAGCAGCGCTGGGCCATGCTGGGCAACGCGTGGCTGAACCTGCCGAGGCTGCCCGGGCTGGCCGGCCTGCGGGACGACAGGGATCGGCTGCTCGCACCGCTGTCCGACGAGCTGCGCAGGCCGCTGGCCCCACGCGACCGGCGCTGGATCCTGCGCACGCTGGGCGAACTGCCGGCCGGCCAGGGCATCAAGTCGCCGGACGAGCTGATGACGCTGCTGGCCTGGCGGGCACCGCGCAGAGGCGGCCGGATGCGCGACGACCTCGTCCGCTGGACGCTGAGCGAGGCCACCACGCTGGGCGTCGTGGCACTGGGCGGGGTCACGTCGGCGGGCCGGGCGCTGGTCAGCGAGGGCCCGACGGCGGCGGCGAAGCAGTTGGGCGCCGCGCTGCCCGAGCCGATCGACCACGTGCTGGCCCAGGCCGACCTGACCGTCGTCGCGCCGGGCCCGCTGCAACCGGAACTGGCCGAGGAGATGGACCTGGTCGCCGACGTCGAGTCGGCGGGCGGGGCGACGGTCTACCGGGTCAGCGAGTCGACCGTCCGCCGTGCGCTGGACGCCGGCCGGACAGCCACCGAGCTGCACGAACTGTTCCGCACCAGGTCCAGGACGCCGGTACCGCAGGCGCTGGACTACCTGATCGACGACGTCGCCCGGCGGCACGGCAGGCTGCGCGGCGGCGCCGCAGGCTCGTTCCTGCGCTGTGACGACGAGGCGCTGCTGGCCGAGGTGCTGGCCAGCAACCAGGCGATGCGGCTGGAACTGCGGCGGATCGCGCCGACCGTGCTGATCAGCCCGCTGCCGCTGGTCGACGTGCTGGACGGGCTCCGCTCGGCCGGGTTCACGCCGGCCGCCGAAGGACCCGACGGCCGCGTGATGGACCTGCGGCCTGCCGGACGGCGGGTGGCTGCCCGGCCCCGGCCGGAACGGCACCCCGTGGTGCCGCCGACGCCGAGCGACGCCCAGTTGGCGGCCGTCATCCGGCAGTTGCGGGTCGGCGACCAGGCCGGGACAGCACGGCGGGGCCGAGCGGTGTCACCTCGGCCGGGCGGCGGGATGACCGACATGGCGGCGACCATGGGCATGCTGCAGGAGGCGGTCCGCGAGCGGCGGGACGTGTGGCTCGGCTACGTGGACGCGCAGGGCGTCGCCAGCCAGGTGTTCGTCGCACCCGTCGCCGTCGGCGGCGGGGTGCTGGAGGGCCTGGACAAGGCGCACGACGAGATCCGCAGGTTCACCCTGCACCGGATCACGTCGGTGGCGCTGGTCGAGCCGGAGCCCGACCAGCCGACACCGTAGTTCAGTAGGTCAGACCCGGACCGCGGTGCGCTGCTGGCGCATCGCGTGCTCGACCAACGTGATCAGGATCTGCTTCGTCGACTCGCGGTTGCGGGCGTCGCACGTGACGACCGGGACCGACTGGTCGATGGTGAGCGCTTCCCGGACATCGTTCACCCGGTGGTGCAGCACGCCCTCGAACCGGTTGATGGCCACGATGTAGGGCAGCCGCCGGTCGTCGAAGAAGTCGATCGCGGCGAACGCGTCGGCGAGCCGCCGGGTGTCCACCAGCACGACGGCGCCGATCGCGCCGCGCACCAGGTCGTCCCACATGAACCAGAACCTGTGCTGACCCGGCGTACCGAACAGGTACAGGATCAGGTCCGAGTCCAGCGACAACCGGCCGAAGTCCATCGCGACCGTGGTCGTCGTCTTGTTCGGGGTCGCCGACAGGTCGTCGTGCCCGATGCTCGCGTCCGTCATGACCGCCTCGGTGGTCAGCGGCACGATCTCGGACACAGAGCCGACCAGTGTCGTCTTCCCGACACCGAAGCCGCCTGCCACGACGATCTTCGCCGAGGTCGTCGCCTTTCGGCCGCTCGGCGGTGGTTGCTGCGGCGCACCACCGCGCGGGTTAGAGCCTCCGAAGACCACTGAGCACCCTTTCCAGGAAGTCCATGGACGGCCGGTCACCGACGACCATCCCACTGGAGTGGATGACGACCAGCCCCATGCCGGCCATGTCACCGATCAGTACCCGCACCACACCGAGCGGCAGCCGAAGATGGGCGGCCACCTCGGCGACCGACCTGGTGTCCATGCACAGCTCGCAGATCGAGCGGTGCTCGGGCAGCAGGGCTTCTTCCATCTCCCAGCCACGGTCGCTGGTGGATACCAGCGCCTCGATCGCCAGATCGTAGTCCGAGCGAGTTCGTCCGCCCGTCCGCGTGTACGGGCGAACCAGGGACCCGGTCTCCGTGACCGGGTCGGGCGGGGGTTGATGCGGCGGTACCGCGGGTCGCTGCCACGCGGAACTCGCCCTGTCGCTGGCCACCAGTCCCGGTTCACCGAACAGATCGGCACCGGGACCCCCGAACAGGCCGTTCCGGTAACCACTGATATCGAACCGGTTCGGTATGTCCGATCCGGCGTGGTCAGCGGGTTCGTAAAACTCGCCGTCCGCCATCTCGCTGTGTCCTCGCTCCCCAGCGTTAGGTGGTTGATCTCCGCTCGACCTATCCAACACCGGATCGGAGTCGCCCGTCACTACATTCGGTAGGTACTCGTCGCGCTCGCCTGCCGGGCGGTCGTCGTCGTACCCGTCGTCGTCGTAGAGATGGAACCCGTCCGTAGCCGAGCGCCGGTAGTCGAACCGGTCGCCGACGCGTTCGCCGCGTCGGCCACGATCAGGACTCATCTCGTATCACCGCCGGTCAGTCACCCATGATTTGACGATCTGGTCACCGACGAACCGCGCCCTGAAGCTGGGCACGCAGTTCCGGTGTCATCTGCTGGCCGACACGTTCGACCAGCAGGGTCATCTCGTAGGCGACCAGACCGATGTCGCAGTTCGGCGCGGCAAGCACGCCGAGACACGACCCGTCACTGATCGACATCAGGAACAGGTAACCCCTGTCCATCTCGACCACGGTCTGGTTGACCGCTCCGGCCTCGAAGCAGCGAGCCGCACCCTGGGTGAGGCTGACCAGCCCGGAGGCCACAGCGGAGAGTTGTTCGGCGCGGTCCCGCGGCAGGCCCTGTGAGCCGGCGAGCAGCAGACCGTCCGCCGAGACGACCACGGCGTGGGCGACGCCGGGCACTCGACGTACGAAGTCGGTGATGAGCCAGCCGAAACTACCTGGCTGCTGAACGGACGCTGTCACTCCTGCTCCTCGTCGGCACGATGCGCGGATGAATGGGAAGCCTCGCCAGAATATGCCTCGACCATCGTGTGGCGACCGCGACGTATGCCCTGCTGGAAGCTGGACATCCGGCCACGGACCGCGTCAGCGGTGCGGGGAGGCAGGGCGGGTGGTGCGAGGGTGGCCGCCGTGGTACCCCCGCCGGAGCCCTGCGAGGCCGACGACTCGGGCCTCGGTGCCGCTGAACCTGGCACCAGGTGAGCCTTCGGTACGCGCTTGGGCAAGCCGGCCGTGGTCTTCTCGGACACCGGGGCGAGCAGGGCTTCTGCCCGCGACCAGCCCTCGTCGGCCGGGCTCTGCCAGGTCGAGGTGCCGTTGCTGTCACCGCCGCCGTTGCTCGCCGCAGCGGCGGCGAACCCGTTGCCGCCGGACGACGTGCTGGCGGCCTTCCCGTTTCCGTTGTCGGAGCCGGCACCGGACTGCCTCGGCGCCATGCCGAATCCGAGTGCCGCTCCGGCCCGACCAGGCACCCTGGTGGGCAGCAGACCGGTCGAGTCGGCCGATGCGGCCGTGGCCGGTGCCGGCGTCGCCGCCGGCGTTGCCTGCTGCTGCGGGGCGGCCGCCACCGGGGCGGCTGCTGCCTGCTGGGCCTCCTGCGGCTGCTGTTGGCTGTCCTGTACCTCGTCCGCGCGGAACCACTGGGACAGGACGGCCTCGTAGATCGGCAGCCGTTCGGTCGGCGCGTCCACCTCGGGACGGCCGTTGCCGTTGCCGTTGCCGTTGGTGGTCGGCTTGGGCTGCCAGGCCCGATCGTCGGTCGGAATCGCCTCGGCGGCGGTGTGCGCCTCCCACAGCGACGCCGAGCTTCCGGCGATGGTCTGGGTCTGCGGGCCTGCCTCGTCCTCCAGCGACGAAGCGTCCAGCTTGCCGGACGGTTCGAAGTCGCTGGCCCAGAACGAGGTGGCCGGTTCGAGCACGTCCGGTTCGACCGGGGCCGGTGCGATCCGGGCACCGCCGCCGTTGCGGGCGCCGCCGTTGGAGCCGTTGCCGGTCTCGTCCCGCGACCTGCCGGAGGCGAGGCCGAAGGCGCCCGCGATACCGGCGGCGGCACTGGCCGCACCTGCCATGTCGGGCTCCGCCTGCATCGAACCGGGCGGCGGGAACGTGTCGATCATGCCGGCCTGGTGGACGGCAGGCGCCAGGTTGTCCGCGGTGCCCAGCGGGCCGCGCTGCTCCTCGCCGGGCCGGTGGACCAGGTCCTCCGGGATGACGATCAGCGCGACGGTGCCGCCGTCGATGTCCTCGTTGGCCCGCAGCTTGACCCGGATGTTGTGTCGGCGGGCCAGCCGCGCGACCACGTACAGACCCATCCGCCTTGTCACGCCCACGTCGATGTCCGGCGGGTTGGCCAGTCGTTCGTTGGCCAGCCGGACGTCGTCCTCGCTCATGCCCACGCCGCGGTCGGTGACCTGGATGGCCAGTTCCCGCGACCGGGTCCTGGCGATCCGCACGCTGACCCTGGTGTTGGGCTCGGAGTAGGAGGTGGCGTTGTCCAGCAGTTCGGCGATCAGGTGGATGAGGTCGTTGACCACGCGGCCGAGCACCGATGCGGCAGGCGGTGCGCCGACGTCGATGCGGGCGTACTGCTCGACCTCGGACACCGCGGCGCCGACCAGTTCGCCGATCGGCACCGGCCTGCTCATCCGCTTGGCGAGACCACTACCGGAGAGCACCAGCAGCGACTCACTGTTGCGTCGCATACGAGTGGCCAGGTGGTCCAGTTCGAACAGGTTGGACAGCTGGTCCGGGTCCTGCTCGTCCTTCTCCAGCCGGTCGATCAGGGCCAACTGGCGTTCCACCAGCGCCTGGCTGCGGCGGGACAGGTTGATGAAGATCGCGTTGACGTTGTCGCGCAGCACGGCCTGTTCGGCGGCCAGTCGGACGGCCTGGCCGTGGACGACGTCGAACGACCTCGCGACCTCGCCGATCTCGTCGGCGGTGAACACAGGTACCGGCTCCACCGCCTGGTTGGACGCCTTGATGGGGTCCGGGTCGGCCAGGATCCGCTGGACCGACTGGGGCAGCTTGGTCCGCGCGACCTCCAGGGCGCCCGACCGCAGCCGCCGCAGCGACTGGACCAGCGACCGGGCCACGAACAGGGTGACCAGGAAGGCGATCAGCAGGGCGGCGGCCAGGATGGCACCGTCTCGGACGGCCTGGTCCTTGGCCTGCGCGGCCAGGTTGTCGGTGACCGACGTCAGCTCGCGGTTCAGGTTCTCCTCGGCCTCTTCGAGCTGGGTGGCGCCACCGTCACCGGCGTGCTGCACGGTGGTCGGCTGGACGCTCTCCAAACCGGCGGCCGGTGGGCCGAGCTGCCCGTCGGCCCTGGTCTGGATCAGCGTCAGCAGCTGGGCGCGGGAGTCGACGTCCGGGCCGGTCACCGTGTCCAGGTACATCTGCTGGTCGGCCGGTGTCGCGCTGTCGTTGAACGTGGTGACGGCGGTCTCGTACCCGGCCTCCGCCGCGTTGAGCTGGGTCTCGGTACCGGGCAGGAACACCCAGCCGGGGCCTGCCGAGCCGTCCGCGTTCTTCACCGGGGTGACCGTCATCATCAGGATGGCGTTGGTGAGGGTGTACTGCTCTTTCGCGGTACGGATGTCGAACAGGCCGGACACCAGCTGGCTGACCCGCTGGTTGGGCGCACCAGCGCTGACCAGCTCGGTGCTCTGCACCAGGGTGCCGAGAATCTGGTTGTAGCCGGCGAGCACGTCGATCTCGGGGAACTTGGTCGCCTTGGCGGCGTTCCGCAGCGAGTTCAGGTCGGACAGTGAGTTCAGCGCGTTGGTGACGGCGGTCCCGGTAGCGGCGTCGACGTCACCGTCGGTCTGGGTGAGCTGGCGGAACGACACGATGGCCGCGTCCGTCTCGGACGTCGCCGCGCTGCCGGGCGGACTGCCCGCGCTGCCGCCGGATGTCACGAACAGGGTGATCTGCTCGCGTTCCTTCTGCAGGTTGTCGATGACCTCGTCCAGCGAACTGGCCAACCGGATCTGCTCGCTGATCGTGTCGTAGACACCGGCGCTCTGCAGCTGGCTGGTCACTCGCAGCGCGCCCAGCGCGACCGCCGTGATCAACGGCACGAGGAGCACGATGAGCAGCTTCCAGCGCAGTCGCCAGTTGCTCAGCCGCCAACGGGCGGTGCGGCGGCTGGTCGGCTGGTTGGGCGGCACGGGCGAGACCGAGCCGATGCCGGTGGGGGTCACACCCTCGCCGGCACGCTGCCTGCTCCGAACCGGTGCGGGCGTGGTGGCCACGTCCTGCCGAATACGTCCTGGCACCCCTAGCACACTCCCGCATCTGCGGTGCCGGACTGACCGGACACCTCGCCGAGCGCGGCGGCCGCGATGCCTTGCGGCACGGCGTCGCTCGGTATCACCAGGGACAGGTGCGCGAGCTGGCCGACGCCGGTCGTCCCGGGGCGTTCGG
Organism: Pseudonocardiaceae bacterium; assembly: GCA_036502345.1. Taxonomy (GTDB): domain Bacteria; phylum Actinomycetota; class Actinomycetes; order Mycobacteriales; family Pseudonocardiaceae; genus DATEPR01. The sequence continues at coordinate 15,190 of DASXYT010000123.1, forward strand.
CGCGGGGCGGACAGTGAAGGGTTGCCACGGTCAGGACCGGTACGTCTGTTTCGCGCCGGGTGCCGACAACAGTATCGGCAGGCCACGCGGCGCGAGCGGCCCCGCTCATCTGGTCACTCCTTCACCTGTTCACCTCTCCGCGACGACTGTCGTAGCCCAGGTAGCTCCGATGCCCCCCACTCGCGCGCACAAGAAGCTATCGAATGTCACCGAGAATGTCAGCCCATCGGGGACTAAACCACACAAGAGACACGCTCTGTGCCAGTCGACCCGCAAGAGCATGGCAGCTTCCCCCCCGGAAAGCCACTCCCCCGGCGAACCGGTCTGATTCGACTCACGCTACGCGACCGCTACGGCCACCGATTTACCCAGATGTCCGAACTCTCGGTATCGGCCCGACCACTCGCCGCATACGGTCAGGGGGTCCGGAACCCACCGGCGGACCCCGCATCTTGGGTGGCCGATGGGCAAACCAGCAGGCCCAGGGCATGCGCTCCGGGTCTGTTTCCGTTGTCAGAAGTGAAAAGAATGTTAACAACATGAGTGAGGTCTCATCGACCAATCACTGATGGTGCGATGGTATGACCGTCATGACCGGATAGTGTCGACACTACCGGACTCACCCAGACCGGTGTCCGCCGATCAGGTGTATCACTCTCGGCCAAGAGGGCTACTTGTGTACAGATGGTAGGCTCTCTAGTCCGTTGGGTGTCATCACCAGGGCGTTCACACCCGCAGAGGTGACCCGGTGCGACATCGTCGACGAGCCCGACAGGCGAGGATCCACAGCATGGCACTGCGGGTGAACCATTACCTGAACAATCAGCCCCGAGCCGTCCGCTCCGGGGGTACTTCGGGTACCCGCCCACTCGGCACGGCAGCCGAGGAATGCGTCACTCGTGGTTACGGCCAGCCCCTGCCATGGCCGGATCGATCGATCGGCGACCGAAACACAATTTCCGGTACCATTTCTTTTGGTGCGGAACTCGACACGGTTTCACTCACCGGCGCGGATCATTTCCGTGGCAATGTTCGCGCACGCATTCGCAGCCGGCGTGTCGAAACTGTCGCGACCGGTGTGCCGCACCGGGAAACCGTTCCGGAGATCACCGGCGGCGAATCGGCCGGCAAGATACGGATTTCGGCCGGCAATACCGCCGGCCGGCCGGTACCCGTGGTCACGTTGTCCACCAACAACGACCGCACCGCGACGGGCCGGCGAGCCGCGCAACGGAGCAGGCAGACGCGCACGGCCGGGCACCGGTCCGGACCAATGCCGCATATCTGCCCGGCGGTGCCCCTGCGGACCGCTGGACCCTGCCTACGAGTCGTGGTTCGAACAGCCGCCACCACAATCGGCATGCCCATTGCCGTTGAATGCATACAGCCGTCCGCCGCGCGCGTGCGCATTGGCGAGCCGGCGCATTCCCCAGGAAGGATCCACCAGCCATGCTGGAAGTGACCGAACTCGGCCACACCTACGGGGCCGGCTCGCGTGCGTACACCGCCATCCAGGACGTGTCCTTCCGGGTGGACGCAGGCGAGATCGTGTGCGTCGTCGGCCCGTCGGGCTGCGGCAAGTCCACCCTGCTGAAGGCCATCGCGGGACTGCACAAGCCCACCAGGGGTGACATCGAACTGAAGGGCACCCGGATCAACGGCGTGCCGGGCGACCTCGCGGTCGTCTTCCAGGACTACAGCCGCTCGCTGTTCCCGTGGCTGAACGTGGCGAACAACGTCGAGTTCCCGCTCAAGGGCAGTTCGCTGAGCCGGGGCGAGCGGAACGAACGTGTGCGCGAGGCGCTGACCTGGGTCGGTCTGGAGGGCGCTGGCCGCAAGTACCCGTGGCAGCTCTCCGGCGGCATGCAGCAGCGCGTGTCCATCGCGCGGGCGCTGGCCTACCGGCCCGCGCTGATGCTGATGGACGAGCCGTTCGCGTCGGTGGACGCCCAGACCCGGGGTGACCTCGAGGACCTCGTGCTCAAGGTGCGGGCCGAGCACGACATGACCATCCTGCTTGTCACCCACGACATCGACGAGAGCGTCTACCTGGCCGACCGGGTGCTGGTGCTGTCCACGGCGCCGACCACGGTGGTGGACACCATCAAGGTCGACCTGCCAAGGCAACGCGACCAGATCAACACGAGGGCGGCGGCCCAGTTCGTCCACCTGCGCAGCGAGGTCGCCAAGCTGCTGCGCCACTGAGCGCTCCGAGGAACAGCGCGGCGGCCGACCGCGTTGCTTCTGACCGGAGGCGGCACACTAGGGAGTGCTGTCACTGGGAGGAGCACTTGTGTCCGACGGACCGTTGATCGTCCAGTCCGACAAAACACTGCTGTTGGAGGTCGACCACCCGCTCGCGGACGAGACGCGTACCGCCATCGCGCCGTTCGCCGAGTTGGAGCGCGCCCCTGAGCACGTGCACACCTATCGGGTGACACCGCTGGCGCTGTGGAACGCGCGCGCGGCGGGGCACGACGCCGAGCAGGTGGTCGACGCCCTGGTGACCTACTCGCGCTACCCGGTGCCGCAGCCGCTGCTGGTCGACATCGTGGACACGATGGCCAGGTTCGGCCGGCTGACGCTGGCCAACGACCCGGCGCACGGCCTGGTGATGAGCACGACGGACCGCGCGGTGCTGGAAGAGGTGCTGCGCAACAAGAAGATCGCCCCGATGCTGGGTACCAGGATCGACGACGACAGCGTCGTCGTGCACCCCAGCGAGCGCGGTCGGCTCAAGCAGGTACTGCTCAAGATCGGCTGGCCCGCCGAGGACATGGCCGGCTACGTCGACGGCGAGCACCACGACATCGCGCTGGACGAGCGCGAGTGGCAGTTGCGCGACTACCAGCGGCAGGCCGCCGAGACGTTCTGGGCCGGTGGGTCCGGGGTGGTCGTGCTGCCCTGTGGCGCCGGGAAGACGCTGGTCGGCGCCGCCGCGATGGCCAAGGCCGAGGCGACGACGCTGATCCTGGTCACGAACACCGTGGCCGGCCGGCAGTGGAAGCGGGAACTGGTGGCCAGGACGTCGCTCACCGAGGACGAGATCGGCGAGTACTCCGGTGAGCGCAAGGAGATCCGGCCGGTCACCATCGCCACCTACCAGGTGATCACCCGCAAGACCAAGGGTGAGTACCGGCACCTCGAACTGTTCGACTCCAAGGACTGGGGCCTGATCATCTACGACGAGGTGCACCTGCTGCCCGCGCCGGTGTTCCGGATGACCGCCGACCTCCAGTCCCGGCGCAGGCTCGGCCTGACGGCCACCCTGGTCCGTGAGGACGGCCAGGAGGGCGACGTGTTCTCGCTGATCGGCCCCAAGCGGTTCGACGTGCCGTGGCGGGACATCGAGGCGCAGGGCTGGATCGCGCCCGCCGAGTGCACCGAGGTCAGGGTGACCATGACGGACGCCGAGCGGCTGGGCTACGCCGTCGCCGAGCCGGACGAGCGGTACAAGATCTGTGCGACCGCCAGGACCAAGATGCCCGTGGTGCGCAAGATCCTGGACCGGCACGCCGGCGAGCCGACGCTGGTGATCGGCGCCTACCTGGACCAGTTGGACGAACTCGGTGCCGAGTTGGACGCACCGATCATCCAGGGCTCGACCAGGAACTCGGAGCGGGAGAAGCTGTTCGACGCGTTCCGCAGGGGCGAGTTGCGCACGCTGGTGGTGTCGAAGGTGGCGAACTTCTCCATCGACCTACCCGAGGCGACGGTGGCGATCCAGGTGTCCGGCACGTTCGGCTCACGGCAGGAGGAGGCGCAGCGGCTGGGCAGGCTGTTGCGGCCCAAGGGCGACGGTCGGCAGGCGCACTTCTACTCGGTGGTCTCGCGGGACACGCTGGACACCGACTACGCGGCACACCGGCAGCGCTTCCTGGCCGAACAGGGCTACGCGTACACGATCATGGACGCCGACGACCTGCTCGGACCGGCGCTACCGGAGATCCCCGAGATCGACTAGCGCCCGAGTTCGGCCAACACCGCGTCGGAGTACGCGGGCCAGGCGCGCTTGGCCCAGTCGCCGAAGGTCCGGTCGGTCAGCACGACACAGGCCGCGCCGGCCACCGGGTCGACCCACAGGAACGTGCCCGCGCGGCCGAAGTGGCCGAACGTGGCCGGTGAGTTGTTGGCGCCGGTCCAGTGCGGGCTCTTGTGGTCGCGCAGTTCGAAGCCCAGCCCCCAGTCGTTGGGCCGCTGGTGGCCGAGGCCCGGCAGCACGCCGGTCAGGCCGGGGAACACCACCGTCGTCGCCTCGGCCAGCGTGGTCGGGGCGACCAGTTTCGGTGCCTGGAGTTCGGCGGCGAACCGCACCAGGTCGGCACAGGTGGACTCGCCGTCCGCGGCGGGCGAGCCGTTCAGCACGGTGGACGCCATGCCCAGCGGCCGGAGCACGGCGTCGCCCAGGTACTCGGTGAACGGGATGCCGCACGCTTCCGCCACGGTGTCGCCGAGCACCTCGAAACCCGCGTTGGAGTACAGCCGCCGCTGGCCGGGCGGCGCCACCACCTTGTGCTCGTTGAACGCCAATCCGGACGCGTGCGAGATCAGGTGCCGAACCGTCGACCCTTCCGGGCCTGCCGGCTGGTCCCATTCGATCGCGCCTTCCTCGACGGCGATCAAAGTGGCGTACGCGGTGAGCAGTTTGGTCACCGACGCGAGCGGAAACAGCCCGTCCTGCTCGCCGTGGGCACCGAGCACCGTGCCACCGGGGTCGACGACGGCGGTCGCCGCCCGCTCGACCGGCCAGTCCTCGATCACCCGCACGCTGTCCATGGCACAGACGGTACGAGACCGGCCAGGTGACCGCGACCAAGGGTGACGAGTGTCCTCATGCGTGGGTACCCCGAACGGGAGTATTGAGCACGGTCGGTCGGCGAATTGGCGAAAATACAGCCTTATGGCGAATCCCCAACGAGTGAATTCACTATTCGATCAAGCGAGCCACCAGGAAGTCGTGCTTACCATCGGAGCGCAATTCTTTCGGCTGACGGAATTGCTCTTGACGAGGAGGGATTATTTCATGACCCGCAGGTGGCTCGCCTTCCTACCACTGGCGCTGGCGTTGGCCGGCTCCGCCGTACTACCCGCGACCGCATCGGCCGCGGGGCACGACGATCCCCCGGCCGCGGCGT
>DASXYT010000124.1:0-12954 GCA_036502345.1 Pseudonocardiaceae bacterium
GGCCGAGCGGCCGCACGTGGCCACCACGCAGCCGCTCGGGCAGCAGTCGGGTGAGCATCCCGACGACGTCCCGGTGAGCCAGTTCCAGGTGTCGCAGCCAGTGGTCCTCGTGCCGGCAGAACGGGTCGGGCTCGGCCGAGCCGAACTCGGCCGGCCGCAGCGAACTGGTGCCGTCGCCGTCGGCCAGCACGAGCGACACCGGGGTCAGCCGCAGCGCGGTCACGCCGTGCCCGACGTCCAGCAGCCGGCTGTCCGGCCGGGCGTCGGCGACCGCGAGCACGTCCTCCCGCGAGTCGTCGCCGCTCAGTGTGCGCAGCCAGCCGGTGATCCACAGCAGCCCGCGCACGGGTTCGCGCAGCGCGACGGCGGCCCGGTCGGCCAGTTCCACCATGGCGGCCACCTCGGTCCTGGTGGCCTCCTCGACCAGCGGATGGTCGTCGGCCAGCAGCACGGTCACGGTGCCGTCCGGGTGCACGTGGTGCAGGTGCGGCTCGGTGCGGTCCGGGTCGTCGCTGTCCGATCGCAGCAGGGTGGCTCTGCCGCCTCGGGTGGCAATGGTGCGCGCCCGGTCGGCAGGCTCGGGACAGGGCGGTCGATGCGTTGTCTGACCCACGGCTGCACCTCCAGTTAGGGGAGCCTAACTTGGATCGGCCGGAAGCGAAAGTCAGAGGTCGGGACCGCGCCCTGACCAACTCCACGCATAACGCGGGTCCTCACACGCTCCAGCGGCCTCGCCGAGGGCCAGTGGAGCGAACGTGTCGACCATGACCGCGGTCTCGTCGAAGTAGTCCACCCCGATCGACTTCTCCGCGGCGCCGGGCTGCGGGCCGTGGGTGAAGCCGGATGGGTGCAGCGACAGCGAACCCAGCCCGATGCCCGATCCCTTGCGGGCCTCGTAGTCCCCGCCGACGTAGAACAGCAACTCGTCGGAGTCGACGTTGGCGTGGTTGTAGGGCACCGGCACGGACAGCGGGTGGTAGTCCACCTTGCGCGGGCAGAACGAGCACACCACGAAGTTCGGCCCCTCGAAAGTCTGGTGCACCGGCGGCGGCTGGTGCACGCGCCCGGTGATCGGCTCGAAGTCGGCGATGTTGAACGCCCACGGGTAGAGGCAGCCGTCCCAGCCGACGACGTCGAACGGGTGGTTGGCGTAGGTGTAGCGGGTGATGCCGGCCCGGTGCCGGACGTAGACGTCCACGTCGGTGCCCTCGGCCAGCAGTGGCTCGACGGGGCCCCGTTGGTCCCGCTCGCAGTAGGGCGCGTGTTCCAGGAACTGGCCCTTGGCCGCCAGGTACCGCTTGGGCGGGCCGATGTGCCCGCGCGCCTCCAGCACCAGCAGCCGCAGCGGGTCGTCGCCGGATGGCACCACACGGTAGGTGCACGACGTGGGGATGACGACGTAGTCACCGTCGCCGACCGCCAGTGCGCCGTAGCTCGTCTCCACGGTGCCGGTGCCGCCCTGCACGTAGAGCAGTTCGTCGCCTGCCGCGTTGCGGTACAGCGGGCTCGGGCTGGTCGCCACGCAGAAGAGGATGGCCACGTCCGCGTTGCCGAACAGCAGTCGCCGACCGCGCACCGCGTCCACGTCGGCAGGTGCTTCCCACTTCAGTTCCTGGGTGCGGAAATGCCGTGGTTTCAACGGATGGTTCGCCGTGGTCAGCCGGGGCGCGAAGTCCTCGACGGCGACCGCGTCCACGATCGCCGTGGGCAGGTGGCGGTGGTAGAGCAGGGCGGAGTCGGACGAGAAACCGTCGACGCCCATGAGCTCTTCGGCGTAGAGCCTGCCGTCCGGGGAGCGGAACTGCGTGTGGCGCTTTCGGGGGATCTCCCCGACGCTGCGGTAGTACGGCACGGCAACCTCCGGCGCGGAAAGCGTTCGGCAGGCGGACAGTTTTGTTCGGCAGTCAGACAACGTTAGCGTGTCACCTGTGTCAAGCGCTGTCGAGCTTCGTGCGCAAGGTCCGTTCGGTATTCCGCCCCTGCTGGCGCGGCTGGTTGACGACGCCGCGCTCTTCCCCCCGAGCGGCGCTGCCATGCCGGACGCGGTCCGCGACCACCTCGCAGGACGTGCCGGCCGGCGTGCCGGAGTGATCGGTCTGTTCCTCTGTACGGCGTCCCGCCTGCCCGAGTTGATCACGGAGTTGATCAAGGCGAAACCGGCGGCGCCGGTCGGCCTCTCGCTGGTCGTGGACACCGGGCTGGGCGGGCTGCCCAAGGCGGTGTCGATCGTCGAGTCCCGCACCGAGTTGCTGGCGCTGCGGATGGTGGAGATGCCAGCGCCCTCGGACGTGGACGAGGTCTGGCTGGAACGGGTGGACGAGTTCGTGCCCGAGGACGCCATCCGGGTCATCGAACCCCGCCGGGGCGGCACCGAGTGGCTGGCCGGGGTGCAGCGGGTGACCGACCACGGGTACTGGCCCAAGCTGCGCTGCGGCGGCCAGTCCCTGGAGGCGTTCCCCAGCCTGGACCACGTCGCCGACTTCCTCGGCGTGGTGGCCGGCTCCGGTGGCTCGTTCAAGGCCACCTCCGGGCTGCACAACGCCGTCCGGCACACCGACGCCGACACCGGCTTCACCCACCACGGGTTCCTGAACCTGCTGGTGGCCACGGCCCGTGCGCTGGGCAAGGGTGACGTGAAGGAGGCCCTGGCCAGCGAGGACGGGACCGCCCTCGCCAACGAGGCCGCCGAACTGACCGACGACGCCGCCCGCGCGGTGCGTGGCGTGTTCGCGTCCTACGGCTCCGGCTCGCTCACCGAACCCGTCGCCGACCTGGAAAAACTCGGGCTGCTCTGAGGGAAGGGCGCTGATGAGCTGGATCGAGGACGACAGCTTCACCGCCGAGCATCCGTTCGGCCCGCAGACGCTGCCCTACGGCGTGATCGACGTCGGCGACGGCCCGCACATCGCGGTCCGCATCGGCGACCACGCGCTGCCGCTGCGTCCGCTGGCCGACACGCTCGGTCCCCGGCTGGCCGAGCTCGTCACCAGGTCGTCGCTGGATCCACTGCTGGCCACGTCCAGGGCCACCTGGGCCGAACTGCGCGAGCGGGTCAGCGAACTGGCCACCAGGGAGGTACGGCCACGCGGCGCCGAGGCGGTGCCGCTGACCAGGCTGACCACCCGGCTGCCGTTCACCGTGGCCGACTACGTGGACTTCTTCTCGTCCCGGCACCACGCCGAGAACGCAGGCCGGATCTTCCGGCCGGACGCGGCGACGGCGCTGTCGCCGAACTGGACCCACCTACCGGTCGGCTACCACGGCCGGGCCGGCACCGTCGTGGTGTCCGGTACCGACGTCGAGCGGCCCAACGGGCAGCGCCGCGGCGACGAGCCGGGCACGATCACGTTCGGCCCGACGCAACTGCTGGACGTGGAGGCCGAGGTCGGGTTCGTCTGCGGCGGCCCGGTGGCCAGCAGGGTGCCCACGTCCGCCGTTGCCGAGCACGTGTTCGGCGTCGTCCTGGTGAACGACTGGTCGGCGCGGGACATCCAGGGCTGGGAGTCGCAGCCGCTCGGCCCGTTCCTCGGCAAGTCGTTCGCCACGTCGGTCTCCGGCTGGATCACGCCGCTGGCCGCGTTCGAACACGCCCACGTCGCAGTGCCGCCGGCACCGCAGCCGCTGCAGCGCTACCTCATCGACGACCAGCCGTGGGGCCTGGACATCGACATCGAGATCCGCTGGAACGACACCGTGGTGGCCCGACCGCCGTTCGCCGAGATGAACTGGTCGTGCGCTCAGCAACTCGCGCACATGACGGTGAACGGCGCCACCGTCCGGCCCGGCGACCTGTTCGCCTCCGGCACCGTGTCCGGGCCACGGGCCGACCAGCGGGGCAGCTTCCTGGAACTGACCTGGGGCGGCAGCGAACCGCTGACCCTGGACGACGGGTCGAAGCGCACGTTCCTGGAGGACGGCGACACCGTCGTGATCACCGGCAGCGCACCGGGACCGGACGGCAGCCGGATCGGGCTGGCCGAGGTGGCGGGCGTCGTGCTGCCGGCGGACGCACCGGGCAGAGGCTGACCCGATGGTCACGCCGCGCTCGGTCGGCGCCACCGGCCTCGGCCGGGTCGCCCGGCCGAGCACGCCGTCGTCCCGACCGGGCAAGGAGAGCTCGCTGACCCTGGAGCGCGGGCTCGCGCTGCTCCAGGCGGTCGCCGACTGGGAGGGTGAGGCGCCCACGATCAGCGATCTGGCTGTCGCGGTCGGCGCGAGCAGGGCGGCCGTCTACCGGCTGCTGGTGCCGCTGGTGGAGCGTGGGCTGGTGCGTCGGGAAGGGTCCCGCGTGCGGCTGGGGCTGGGCATGCTGCGGCTGGCCGGCCGGGTCCTGCCGCAGTTGCGGATGCTGGCCACGCCGGTGCTCCGGTCGCTGGCCGAGGAACTGGGCGCCACGGCCCACCTGACCGTGGCCGATGCCGACGAGGCCCAGGCGATCGCGGTCGCCGAACCGTCCTGGACGGCGTACCACGTGGCCTACCGGGTCGGCGCCCGTCATCCGCTGGCCAGGGGCGCCGCAGGCAAGGCGATCACGCTGCCGCTCAAGGGCCCGGCGTGGATCGGCTCGGCGGGCGAGTTGCAGGCGGGCGCGTACGGCGTCGCGGCGCCCGTGCGCGGGGTGCCTGAGCTGCGGGCCAGCATCGGCGTGGTGGCGCTGACCAAGCTGGAGGACGCCGTGGTCGGTCCGAGGGTGGTCCGCGCGGCCGAGGAGTTGGCCGCCTCGCTGGCCTGACCGGGACTTTCGTCCTGGTCGCAACGGGACCGTTTCCGGTGGTGGGCGACCCGTACCGGGACGACACTCATGTCGTGGACATACTCGACATCGCCAGGTGGCAGTTCGGGATCACCACTGTCTACCACTTCCTGATGGTCCCGCTGACCATCGGACTGTCCGTTGTGGTCGCCGGTATGCAGACCGCGTGGGTGCGCACCAACGACCGCAAGTACCTTGCCATGACGAAGTTCTGGGGCAAGCTGCTGCTGATCAACTTCGCCATGGGCGTGGTCACCGGCCTGGTCCAGGAGTTCCAGTTCGGCATGAACTGGAGCGCGTACTCGCGGTTCGTCGGCGATGTGTTCGGGGCACCGCTGGCCATGGAGGGCCTGGTCGCGTTCTTCATCGAGTCCACGTTCCTCGGCCTGTGGATCTTCGGCTGGGACCGGTTGCCGCGCAGGGTGCACCTGGCCTGCCTGTGGGCGTTCGCGCTGGCAGGCATCGCGTCGGCCTACTTCATCCTGGCCGCCAACTCGTGGATGCAGCACCCGGTCGGCGTCCAACTGGTCAACGGGAAGCCGCAGTTGACCTCGATCGGCGCCGTGCTGACCAACCCCACACTGATGGCCGCCCTGCCACACACCGTGGCAGGCTGCTTCGCGGTCTCGGCGACGTTCCTGGTCGGTATCGCGGCCTGGAAGTTGGGTCGCCGGACCGACAACTATCGCCCGATGTGGCGCGCGTCGTTGAAGATCGGCGGCTGGCTCGGTGTCGTGGCGTTCGCCGCGCTGGCCATCAGCGGCGATACCCAGGGCAAGCTGATGTTCGAGCAGCAGCCGATGAAGATGGCCGCCGCCGAGGCGCTGTGCCACACCGAGCAGCCTGCCGGGTTCTCCATCCTCGCGTACGGCAATGTGGCCAGGCCCAACTGCGAGAACGTCAAGACGCTCGACGTGCCCTACATCCTGTCGTTCCTGGCCACGGGCGATTTCTCCAGCAAGGTCGAGGGCGTGCAGGACCTGATCCCGCAGTACAAGGCGAAGTACGGCACGAACTACCCGAACGACCCGGCACTCGGCGCGTTGGCCGGCAAGCCGGTGAACTACGTGCCCGACCTGCCGGTGACGTACTGGGGCTTCCGCCTGATGATCGGGTTCGGCGCACTGGCCGCGTTGGCCGCACTCGGTGCGCTGTGGCTGACCAGACGCGGGCGGTTCCCCAAGGGCCGGTGGTTCCCGCTGGTCGCGGTCGGCGCCATCGCCACGCCATACCTGGCCAACGCGTTCGGCTGGATCTTCACCGAGATGGGCCGCCAGCCGTTCGTGGTGGCGCCCAACCCGACCGGCATCGACGGCGTGTGGCTGTACACGGCGGAGGCGGTGTCGCCCGGTGTGACCGCCGGCGAGGCGCTGACCTCGGTGATCACGCTGACCACCGTGTACGCCGTGCTCGCCGTGATCGAGATCTTCCTGATGGTGCGCTACGTCCGGGGCGGGGTGGCCGCGGTGCTGCCCGATGAGGAACCGGAGTCCGACGACGTGCTCACCTTCGCGTACTGAGAGGGCTGGCCATGGACCTGCCGACGTTCTGGTTCTGCGTTGTGGCCCTGTTCTGGCTGGGCTACCTGTTCCTGGAGGGCTTCGACTTCGGCGTCGGCATGCTGCTGCCCGTCCTGGGCCGCGACGAGGTCGACCGCCGCATCATGATCAACACCATCGGCCCGGTGTGGGACGGCAACGAGGTGTGGCTGATCGTCGCGGCCGGTGCCACGTTCGCCGCGTTCCCGTCCTGGTACGCGGGCCTGTTCAGCGGCGCCTACCTGCCGCTGCTGATCCTGCTGGTGGCGCTGATCGGCAGGGGAGTGGCGTTCGAGTACCGGGGCAAGGTGCACGACGATCGCTGGCGGCGGGCCTGGGACCTGGTGATCTGCACGGCGTCCTGGGTCGCTCCGCTGGCCGTCGGCACGGTCATCGCAACGACCGTCCTCGGTCTGCCGCTGGACGCTGCCGGCGACACGGTGCACACGCCGTTCGCCGCGTTCCGCCCGGAGACGCTGCTCGGCGGGCTCGCGGTGGCCGGGTTCGCGCTGCTGCACGGCTCGACGTTCCTCACCCTGAAGACCGAGGGCGACATCCGGACGAAGGCCCGCCGGTTCGCGCTGCGGATCGCGCCGGTCGCCGGGCTGCTGATGGTCGCGCTGCTGCTGGTGGTCCAGTTCCGCGAAGGCCACGCATGGACGTGGGCGCCGCTCGCGGTGTGCGCGGTGGCGGCGATCGGGAGTGTGCTGCGGCTGCGGGCCGACCGGGACGGTCAGGCGTTCGCGCTGCTCGGCGTGGCCGTCGTGGCGTTCGGCGTGACGCTGTTCGGCGCGCTCTACCCCGACGTGCTGCCGTCCACATCGGACGTTGCCCATTCGCTGACCGTGCACGGCGCCGCGTCGGCGAGCTACACGCTGACGCTGATGACCTGGGTGGCCGGGTTCGGCGCGCCTGCCGTGCTGATCTACCAGGGCTGGACGTACTGGGTGTTCCGCCGCCGCATCGGCACCCGGCACATCCCGCCGGTGCACACGCCATGAAGGGCCCACTGGGCGCGCTGCCGTCGCTGTCGCCGACCGCACGACGGGCGCTGGCCGGGTGTGTGCTGCTGGCCGTGCTGAACGCTGTCGCGCTGGCGGCAAGCGCGTGGTCGTTGGCCGGTGCGCTGGCCGCGATCATTGGTCATACCCCGATCGGCGACCGGCTCGTGCTGTTCGCGGTCGCGGTGCTGGCGCGTTCGCTTGTCGGCTGGGCGAGTCAGACGGTGGCCGCGCGGGCGGCGGCCGGTGCCAAGGAGGAACTGCGGGCGCACCTGCTGGACGCGGCACTGCGGCGCGGCCCGGAATGGATCGACCAACGGCACCCGGCCGAACTGGCCGCCCTCGCCACCACCGGCCTGGACGCGCTGGACGACTACTTCACCCGGTTCCTGCCGGCACTGGTAGGGGCCGTCGTCACCGTGCCGCTGGCAGGTCTGGTGATCCTGCTGGCGGACTGGCGGTCCGCCGTCATCATCGCGGTCACCGTGCCGCTGATCCCGCTGTTCGCGGCACTGATCGGCCGGTTCACCGAAGGTCGGGTCGCGGTGGCCGCCGATGCTGGTGCCCGGCTCGCCAACCACCTGATGGAACTGGTCCGCGCGCTGCCCGTGCTCACCGCGTTCGGCCGCGCTGCCGTGCAGGAAACGGCAGTCCACGAGGAGTCCGAACGCCACCGGCTCGCCACCCGGATCACTCTGCGGGTGGCGTTCCTGTCCGCGTTCGCGCTCGACCTGATCGCCACGCTGTCCGTGGCGCTGGTCGCCGTCGACATCGGGCTGCGGCTGCTGGCAGCCGACATGACGATCGGCACGGCGTTGCTGGTGCTGATCCTCGCGCCGGAGTGCTACCTGCCGCTGCGGGCGGCAGGTGCCGCCTTCCACGCCAGCGAGGACGGGCTGGAAGCGGTGCGGCGGGTGGCCACGATTGTTGGTGCCGAAGGACATCCGGTCCCGGAAGGGGTGCGACCTGATGGTCTCCGGCACCAGCTCGACATCGCCGGACTACACGTCCGGCGGCGGGACCGCGGCGCGCCGGACGGCCTGACCGTCCAGGTCGAACCGGGACGGATCACCCGGCTCGACTCGCCGAGCGGTGCTGGCAAGTCCACCACGTTCGCGGTGCTGCTCGGCTTCGTCCCGCCGACGTCCGGGACCGTGACGGTGGACGGCGTCGACCTGTCCACAATGGATGCTGCCGGGTGGCGGCGACAGATCGCCTGGCTACCGCAACGGCCCAGGTTCGCGGCCGAGACGGTGATCGACGAACTCCGGTTGGCGGTCGCCGACACCCAACCGGCCACCGACGACGAACTGGCCGACGTCGCAGGCCACCTGCTGTACCGCACGATCGCCGAACTGTCGTCGGGCGAGAGGCAGCGGGTCGCGCTGGCCAGAGCGCTGCTCCGGCTGCGGCACGGGCACGGCGCGTGGCTGCTGCTCGCCGACGAGCCGACCGCCCACCTCGACCACATGACGGCCGCCCGGGTCACCGACGCGATCGAGGCGGCAGCGGCAGCTGGCGCGGCCGTTCTGTTGGCGACCCACACGGGCCTGATCCACGAGCCGACCACGGCAGAAACCCCGGCGGCCGTGAGCACTGTCGCTGCGCCGGCCGTTGTTCGCCGGGTGCGACTGCGCGGCCTGGTGGACCGCCGGCTGCTGGCCGGTGCGCTGCTCGGCGCGCTGGCGCTGGGTTCCGCGATCGCGCTCACGGCCACAGCTGCCTGGCTGATCGCGAGGGCGGCCGGTCATCCGTCGATCGTGGTGTTGACCGTCGCCGTGATCGCTGTGCGGGCGTTCGGGCTGTCCAAGGGTGCGCTGCGCTACGTGGAGCGGCTGGTGTCGCACGATGCCGCGTTCCGGCTGGCCACCAGGCTGCGGGTCCGGCTGTGGCGGTCGCTGGTCCGGCTCGGGCCTGCCCGCACCGCCGAACTGCGCCGCACCGACGGCCTGCGCAGGCTGGTGGACGACACCGACGCGGTCCGCGACCTGGTGCCCAGGGTGCTGACTCCGCCGCTGGTCGCGGTGCTGGTGTCGGCGGGTGCGGTGGCGCTGCAGACCGCGTTGCTGCCGTCGGCCGGGTTGGTGCTGTGTGTCGGGCTGCTGGTGGCCGGACTGGTCGGCCCGATCGCCGGCCTGCTCGCCGAGCGCAGGGCGACCAGGGCTCTGGCCGACGGCAGGCGCAAGGTGGCAGGCGCGGTGTTCGGCCTGCTGGACGCGGCAGCCGACCTGATCGCCACCGGAGCACACCAGATCCGCCGCACGGAGTTGGCGACGGCCGACACCGACCTGGCGGCAACCGCGCGCCGGCAGGCGTGGAGTGCCGGGCTGACCACCGGTATCGCCACGGCGGCCCTCGGCGCGGCGGCGCTGGGCAGCACGTGGCTCGCTGTCGGGCACGTGAACCCGGTCCTGGCGGCCGTGCTGGCGTTGGTCCCGCTGGCCATGGCCGAGACGGTCGAGGGCCTGGGACCGGCACTGCGCCAACTCGACCCGCTACGGGCCGCCTACGGCCGGGTGACCGAACTGGACACGGTGCCTGAAGTTCAGGCATCCACTGTGGACGGACCGATCGAGCTGAGCGGCGTGTCGGTCTCCTGGCCGGGCGCGGCGACCCCGGCCCTGCGGGATGTCGACCTGCGGGTACCGGCCGGCGCCGAGGTGGCCGTGCTGGGTCCGTCCGGCGCTGGCAAGTCGACGTTGTTGGCTCTGCTGCTGGGCTTTCTCGCACCCGACACAGGCACCGCCCAGGTCCCGGCCACGGTGGCGTGGTGCCCACCCGAGCCCTACCTGTCGGCCACGACCGTCCGGGAGAACCTGCGGCTCGGCGACCCGACCGCCGATGACGACACCCTCCGGGCCGCTCTGCGCGCGGTCGCGCTGGACGAGTGGACCGACCGGCTGGACACCCGCCTGGGCCGGGGCGGTGCCGGTGCGTCCGGTGGTGAGGCGCAGCGGTTGGCGCTGGCCAGGGCGGTGTTGCGGGCGAAGGACGCCGAACTGGTGCTGCTCGACGAGCCGACGGCCCACCTGGACGAGCCGACCGCCCGCAGGGTCCTGGCCGGTCTCCGCGAGGCGTTCGCAGGCCGAACAGTCGTGCACGTGACGCACCGACCGGCCGACGCCGAGGACGCCACGATGGTGGTGCGAGTCATGGACGGCCAGGTGAGCAGCCCCGTGGCGATAGCCTGATGGAGCTCATGGACCTGACACTCGCCACCAGGACGCTGCACGCATCAACCGAGATCGCCCACGCGGCGCTGACCGCCGACGACCCTGATGCGGTGCTGCGCCTTGTCGTGCGCAGCGCGGCCGAGTTGGTGGAGGCCGATCTCGGCCTGGTGATGGCGCGGGGCGAGGACGGCAGGGTGACCGTCGAGGCGGCGCACGGCGAGCGACTGCCCGAGGACGAGGACCCGGTCGGGCTGGTGCTGTCGGCTCGTTCGTCAGCCGCACGGGTCGCGCGCAGCGGTGTGCCGGTCGTCGTGGACGACTTCACCACCGATCCGCGCACGGCCCCGTTCGTGCCGAAGGCGTTGCGCCGCTACGGCCCGTTCGCCGCTGCCCCGTTCGGCACGGCGGAACGCAGGCTCGGCGTACTCACCGTGTACCGGCGGCAGGGCGCGGCACCGTTCACCCCGGTGGCGGTGGACGTGCTGACGGCGTTCGCCAACCAGGCGGGCCTGGTCGTGCTGCTGGCCGAGGGGTCGACCGCCCGGCAGCGGGTGGCCATCTACCAGGAGCGGGAGCGGATCGCCCGCGACCTGCACGACGTCATCGTGCAGCGGCTCTACGCCGCAGGCGTCCAGTTGGACCTGTTGGGCCGCAGGCTGTCCCGTCGACTCGCTCGCAAGGACGCCGCCCGGCTGGCCGATGCCGTGGACCAGTTGGACGAGACGATCTCCGAGGTCAGGGCCACCGTCGGGCGGCTGCGCAGCGCTGATCCGAGCGTGCCCGCCGAGGGTGCCGACCTGGTCGACTCGGTTCGCGCCGAGGTGGAGACGGCAGGCGAACTGCTCGGCTTCCCGCCGGTACTGGAGCTGACCGGCAATCCCAGTGACGTGCCGGTCACCGTCGCCGACCACGCCCGCGCCGCACTGCGGGAGGCGCTGGCCAACGTCGTGCGGCACGCGGGCGCGAGCAAGGTCGTGGTCCGGATCGAGCGCGACCAGGCCGGCCTGTGCCTTTCCGTGCAGGACAACGGGTGCGGCATCCCGCCCGACGTGACCCGACGGGGCCTGCGCAACCTCGCCGACCGGGCGACGGCCATCGGCGGCACGTGCGAGGTCAAGTCCACCCCGAGCACCGGCACCCTGGTCACCTGGCGGGTCCCGATCTGAATCAGCGACCAAGCCGCCCGTGTTGCGACGCGCTTTCGGCCGCTTCGTCTTTGTTGTGGTCATCGCGCTCGGCCTGTATTTCGTGGTCAGCCACTACCGCGATGGCTCGGGGTGGATGCGGTGTCGGCAGCAGCGCCATCGCTCACGCCGACGTCGGGCGCTGCGTGACTGTCGATCAGGCAGCCGCAGACCGGAGCTGGGCGCAGAAGCAGCAGAGGGCCACCCGGTCGGAGTACCTCACCACCGGCCGGTATTTCACCGACAAGGACGCCACGGTCAGGACGCTCACCAGTGGCTGGGATGCAGCGGTGTCCGACAGGGCTGCCGACATTCTCCGCGATTCACCGAACTTCCCCAACATGCCCAAAACGGCGAAACCGACTGTCGCAGGTGACGTCGAGACTAAGCTGGCCGAGATGATGCGGGAGTCCGGCGCGACGAGCGGCGTGGTAGCCATCAACCATCCGAAGATGTGCGATGGTGCGATGGGATGCACCATCGCCGTGGCGGCGATCCTCCCTGTGGGCTCGGTTCTGCACGTGTGGGAGTTGGACGCCACCACAGTGCTGACCATCTCCGGGAAAGGGGCAGCATGACCTCGGTCGCCAGCCAGGTCGCCTCGGTGCACTATGACGAGCGGCCTCACGAGTGGCGAGCTGTGCACGACCCGCGTGGCTACCAGCAGCTCGTCGACGACGTGGTCTCGCCGCCGCCGGCCGACAGCCCGGTGTGGGTGCGAGGACACAGGATGATCGTCGTGAGCGAACACCCCTACGACCCGGCCTCCGCTGAGCTGACGCCGATGCTGCTGGTCGCCGTGACCGCTGATTGCGGCGCTGCTTACGTTCGCGAAGTCGACCACGGGATTGTGACCGGCTGGGTCACGAATAACCCGAGCCCGATTCCGAACGCGCCCGAGATCCCCTTCGCCAGCCAAGGGTGGGCCAGCTTCCCGGCCGCTGCTGTCCTGACCACCGACCAGGTCCGTGCGCTCGTGACCGAGTACGTGGCGACCGGCGGTCAGCGGCCGAGTTCGGTGGCGTGGCAGGCCTCCGAGCTGATGCAGTGATTCGCGGCCGATTCCTCTAGATGTGTCTGATGTCGACGGGCGAGTTGGCGGCGGAGTTCGAGCGGCACCGGGGCGAGTTGCGGGTGCACTGCTACCGGATGCTCGGCTCGTACGACGAGGCGGAAGACCTCGTGCAGGAGACGTTCCTGCGCGCCTGGAAGGGCATCGACACGTTCGCCGGCCGCTCGACGCTGCGGGCGTGGCTGTACCGGATCGCCACCAACGCCTGCCTCGACGCGTTGGAAGGCAAGGCC
>DASXYT010000125.1:0-10696 GCA_036502345.1 Pseudonocardiaceae bacterium
TGTCGCCCACGTGGGCCGCAGGATGCTGATGATTTCCGGTGCGCTGGACGCCACCGACCACGACGTTTCCATTTCGATCAGCCTGCCGGAGTCCGGTCGCTGGCAGGTGATCAAGTCCGAGACCAACCTCACGGACCAGACGTGGGTCGCGATGCAGATCACCACCGACGATGACACGACATTCGTCAACGATGCGGGTTCGGTGATCACGTCCACCCAGTTCGGCAAGATGTTCATGACGCCGGACCAGCGCCGCCTGACGTTCTACGACGGCGAGGTGCGCCCTGGCGAGTCGGCGATGAAGGTCTTCGACCTGGAGTGCGCGGGTGGCCGCCCTGCCTACGCGCACGCCAAGTACAGCCGGATCACCACGGACACCCAGGAGCAGTCAGCCACCGCACTGCAGCAGTTGGTCGCCGACGGAATGCCCCAGCGGCCGGTGCTCGAACTGATCGTGCCGGTGACCGTCATCGGCTGACCACCGACGAATCAGCGGACAAGATCGAACACAGCAACGAACAAGATGGCGAGACGGGCCTTCCCGGTCTCGCCATCGCTGACAGGGGGGCCGGCCAACTGTGATCACCTTTATTCCCGAGCCCCACCTGTTGGAGTCGGCGCGGGGGCGGGCATGGCCGACCTACCCCGGTCCGGCGCAGGGCGGCAGGGTGGACCGGCCGCCTGCCCGGCCGGACGTCGCGATCATCGGCGCGGGCCCGGCCGGTCTGGCCGTGGCGTCGGCGCTGTGGCACCTCGGTGTGCACGACGTCGCCCTGCTGGACCGTTCGGGTCCGCCGTGCCGGCGGTTCTTCGACCGGATCGACGGCCTCGAGCAGCGGGTGCTGCGGTCGCCGTACGAGCACCATCCCGGCGTCGAGGGCTACCACGACTGCGAACTGCTGGACTTCGCCCGACTGCACTGGTCGTGGCTGAGCGCGGTGGAGCGCAGGGAGATCCGGATGGCGCAGGCCGGGCACAGGTCCGTGGTACCGGTCGACGTCTTCGAAGCGTTCTGCCACCACGTCGCCACCGTGCACGGTGCCTACCAACGCACCTGGCATGCGTCGGTGCGCGGTGTCGAACCGGACGGCGACACGGTGCGGGTCACCGCCGATGCTGCCGAGTTGACGGCCAAGTTCGTCGTGCTGTGCCTCGGTGAGGAACGCAAGGCGGCGCCCGAGGAGTGGTGGACCGACGGCCGGCGGCCGGCAGGCGTGACGTACTGGGACCAGCCGCTGCCGGCGGGCGCCGAGTCCGTCGTGGTGGTCGGTGCCGGCCTGACCAGCGCCCACCTGATCACGCAGGCGCTCGCCGACGGCCGCAAGGTGCACTGGGTGATGCGCACCGAGGAGCGCTTCCAGTGCTCGGACGTGAACGCGTCGTTCTTCCGCGCCGAGGGCAGGGCTCGCTTCGACGGTGTGCCATGGGAGGACCGGCTGGCGCTGATGGGCCGGGAACGCCGGGCTTCGGTGATGTTCGAGTTCCGGCCCGCACTGCGACGGGCCGAGGCCGAGGGCAGGCTCGTCGTGCACCGCGGCCGCACAGTGACATCGATCGAAGCCGACGCTGATGGCGCACCTTGTCTCCTGTTCGCCGACGACGGGACGATCACCGCCGACCACATCGTGCTCGCGCTGGGCACCGAACCGTCGATCGGCACGAGTCTGTTGCCCACCGACCTTGTCGGTGAGCGAGATGGTTGGCCCGAGTTGGACGAGCGGACGCTGGCCTACCGCAGGGCACCCCGGGTGTTCGCCGTCGGCGCGTCGGCCTGCATGGTGCTCGGCCCGGCGGCCCGCAACATCGACGGCCACCGGGTGGCGACCGCTCGGGTGGCGGCGACCATCGCGGCTGGGCTCGGCGTGCGCAAGTCCACTGTAGATGGTGGGGTGAACGGACTTGTCTGAGCACGAGAGGGTGGACACGCGCTTCGCCATGCCGGCGGTCGACGATCCGGCACTGACCGAGGTCGGCGTGATCCTGTCCGGACTGGACATCGACCGATTACTGGCCGGCCTCGGCATTGCCTGCGCCGAGAAGGCCGATGACGACCCCACGATGGTCGCCCTGGTGATCGACCGGCTGCGGCACGACGACAGCGCGGCCATGGGCGAAGCCGTCGCGGCCGGCGCGTGTGGATGGCAGTCGGCCCGGCCCGCGCTGGCCGCCGTGGACCCCGGCCCTTCGGTGTCCGCGTCGATCCGGCAGGCGTGGCAACGCGCGCTGCGCACCGTGCTCGCCGCACACGACGACGACACGCCGGAGATCAGCCCAGCGGTACAGGCCTATCTCGCCGCCTGCTGGCTGCGCCACGCCGAGGTGGACCGCGTGGTCGCGGAGTTGGCGTCCCTCGCACCGAAATCCGTGGTGCCAGCCAGATAAAACCGGAGGACGATCGTGGCTTACCTGAGGTCGCTGCCCGCCGACGCCGCACTGCTGGATCTGTTCCGGGCCTACCCGGACACGGCCCGACCCCTGTTGGACTACCACGAACTCGTGATGCGCGGCCCGTCCCCGTTCACCGTGGCCGAGCGGGAACTGATCGCCGCCTACGTGTCCGGTGTGAACGAGTGTGCCTACTGCCACGGCGTGCACACCGCGACCGCCGAGGCGTGCGGGGTGCCCAAGGGACTGTCGCCTGCCGCCGTCGCGGATCTGGACGCGGCACCGGTGGACGAGAAGATGCGACCCGTCCTGCGCTACGTCGGCAAGCTGACCAGCGCCCCCGGTGGGATCACCCAGGAGGACGCCGACGAGGTGCTGGCGGCAGGCTGGGACGAGCGGGCACTGCACGACGCGGTGCTGGTGTGCGCGCTGTTCAACTTCATGAACAGGGTGGTCAACGGGCTGGGCATCCGCGCGGACCAGGACTACTTCACCAAGTCCGGCGAACGGTTGGTGGAACTGGGCTACGCGGGCCTGGCCACGATGCTGGACGGCTGATCTCGGTCATTCTGTCTATGTTGGCACGTAAGAAGAAACCTTGCCCTCCGGTACTCCGTAACCTGGCGACTGTGGGTAACACACGCCCAGAGGAGGTCCGGTGACCGGGACTGTCATGCGTACGGCACTGCGGAGGGCAATCGCCCAGATCAAGTACGTCCGCCCGGTCCGGCCAGGTGCCGCTGACGGCATCGTCGGCACGGTCTACGACCAGATCGAGGACGAGTTCGGCATGCTCGCGCCGCCGATGGCGCTGCACTCCCCCGCCCCCGGCACGCTCGCGGCCAGTTGGATGCTGCTGCGCGAGACGCTGCTGGCCAGTGGTCTGGTGAAAAGGGCGGCCAAGGAGGCCGTCGCGGCGGCGGTGTCCCTGGCCAACGGCTGCCCGTACTGCGTCGAGGTGCACGCGACGGCGCTGCGCGGGCTGGACGCCAGGTCCGCGGCTGACGCGCTGGGCGCCGGCCGGATCGACGCTGTCACCGATCCCGGCCTCCGCACGCTCACCGCGTGGGCCAGGACGACCGGCGACCGGGCAGGCGCCACGGCGGTGCCGGCGCCCACCGAGCACGTGCCGGAACTGCTCGGGGTGGCCACGACGTTCCAGTACCTGAACCGGATGGTCAACATCTACCTCGGCGAGTCGCCGCTGCCGCCGAACGCACCCGCCGCGGCCAGGAACGCCGCCCACTGGATGCTGGCCAAGGTGATGCGACCCGCCACCGTCCGGTCCCCCGGCAGCACGCTGGACCTGCTGCCGGCCGCCGCGCTGCCCGACGATCTGGGCTGGGCGGCGCCGAACCTGACCGTGTCCGACGCGCTGGCCCGCGTCTGCGCGGCCGTCGACGTGGCAGCGCGGGACGCAGTGCCGCCGCCGGTGCGCACCGTCGTGCACGAGTACCTGGCCGCCTGGGACGGCAGGCCGGTCGGCCTGAGCCGGGCCTGGCTGAACGACGCCGTGGCCGGGCTGCCGGCCGGGCTGCGCCCGGTGGGGCGGCTCACGCTGCTCACCGCCGTCGCGTCCTACCAGGTCGACCAGCAGGTCATGGCGGACGCCCGCGAGCAGGGCCTCGGCGACACCGGCCTGGTCGCGGCCACGTCCTGGGCCAGCCTGGCGGCGGCCCGGCGGATCAGCACGTGGACGCCGATCGGCACACCGGCGGCACAGGCTCGGTCGTAAGCCGACAGGTTGCCGGTCGGTCCTGGTCACGACCGGCAACCGGAACTCCAGGGTCCCCCAACTCCGACCTGGACAGGAGTGCCCCGAACACCGGTGCCGAGGGAATCGAAGTCACCCCGGCCATGAAATAAGCACATACCCTCGGTGAGCGCGGCACTGGCTTCCCGAGCCCTACCGGGCGAGGATTTGCCTAGTGCGGTGTCGGTGGACACCGTGCCGGATCGGGAATCCACGGGACGGTAGGGGGCTGCCATGACGCCGACGGCCGCTGCTGGGCAGACTCCCACTGTCGACTGCCCCGCCGACTCTCCAGCCAAACCTGCGGCCCCCAAAGTCGGCTTCAAACGGCACCTGAAGGTCGAGGTCGCCCGCGACGACAAGGTCTACCTGTTCGGCGAGCGGGGGCTCACCGTGCTCGCCGGATCCAGCGTGTCGACCGTGGCGCCGCTGCTGGACGGGTCGAGGGACCTGCCGGCGCTGCAGGCCGCCACCGGCCTCGGCGACGACCAACTCACCGGTGTGCTCGCCCGACTGGCCGAACTCGGCGTGCTGGCGCTGCGGCGCACCCGCTCAACGGCCGACGAGGCGGCACTCGCCTACTGGGACGGCGCCGGCATGGACGCCGTCGAGGCCGCGGCCAGTGTCGCCGGCAGCACCGTGCAGGTCATCGGGGTCGGCGACGTCGACACCGAGCGGGCGGGCGCCGCGCTGCTGGCCGCCGGCCTGAACGTCGCGGGGCAGGGCGCCCCCGCAGAGATCGCCGACCTGTCCATCGTGCTGTGTGCCGACTACCTCGACCCCCGGCTCGCCGACGTGGACGCGGCACACCGGCAGGCCGGTCGCCCCTGGCTGCTGGCCAAACCGGTCGGCGCGATCATCTGGCTCGGCCCGGTGTTCCAGCCGACGACGGCAGGCTGCTGGCACTGCCTTGAACAGCCGCTGTCCCGGCACCGCAACGCCGAGTCGTGCGCGCAGGAGGCCCTTGGCCACGGTGTGCCGGTGCGCTGCCCCGACTCGTCGGTGCCGGCGCTGACCTCGGTGGCGCTGAACCTCGTCGCGCTGGAGGCGGCCAAATGGCTGGCCGGCTACCGCCATCAGCACCAGAGCAGCGTGTGGACGTTCGACAGCCTCGACCTGTCCGGCCGGCACCACGCGCTGCGGGCCCGGCCGCAGTGCCCGGTCTGCGGTGATCCCGACCTGATCCGGGCACAGGCCCGCAAGCCGGTGACGCTGCGCTCCGAGTGCCGGATCGCGGACAGCGCGGGCGGCCACCGCGCGCTGTCCGCCGAGCGGGTCCGCGAGCGCTACCAGCACCTGGTCAGTCCGGTGACCGGCATCGTCAAGGAGATCCGGCGCGACGACCACGGTCCCGCGTTCTTCAACTCGTTCCGCTCCGGCGCCAACGTCGCGGCCAAGGCCCGCAGCCTCGACGCGTTGCGGACCGTGCTGCGCAACTCCAACGGCGGCAAGGGAACCACCGCCCTGCAGGCCGAGGTCGGCGCGCTCTGCGAAGCGGCGGAGCGCTACTCCGGCTCGTTCCACGGCGACGAGGAACGCATCCGCGGCTCCCTGCGCTCGCTCGGTGAGCAGGCGATCCATCCCAACGACTGCCAGCTGTTCGACGAGCGGCAGTACCGGACGCGGACCGAGTGGAACGCGCAGCACTCGCCCTTCCAGTTCGTCGGTGAGCCGTTCACCGACACGACGGTCGCGGACTGGACCCCGGTCTGGTCGCTCACCCAGCAGCGACACCGGCTGCTGCCCACCGGGCTGCTCTACTTTGGTGCGCCGACAGCGCCCGGCCAGGCGGCCCTGTTCGCCGACTCCAACGGCAACGCGGCCGGCAGCAGTCTCGAAGATGCTGTCCTGCAAGGACTTTTCGAAGTCGTCGAGCGGGATGCCGTCGCGCTCTGGTGGTACAACCGCAGTCGCGTGGCAGCTGTCGACCTGGCCGCCTTCACCGACCCGTGGATCGACGAGCTGCGCACCGTCTACGCAGGACTGCGGCGTGACGTCTGGGTTCTCGACGTCACGTCGGACATCGGCGTGCCGACGATGGTGGCCGTGTCCCGGCGCACCGACAGTGCGACGGAGGACGTGATGTTCGGCTTCGGCGCGCACCTGGACCCCAGGATCGCGTTGCGCCGCGCGCTGACCGAACTCAACCAGCTCATGCCGGCGGTGCTCAAGCCCGGCGCCGGCCGGGACTACGCGTGCGACGACCCGGACGCGGTGCGCTGGTGGCAGCAGGCGACCGTGGCCAACCAGCCCTACCTGTCGCCCGACCCCGGCCGCGCGCCGCTGCGGCTGCGCGACTACGACTACGCGCCATGCGACGACATTCGCGCGGAGGTCGGCCTGATCCAGCAACGGCTGGAGGCCCGCGGGTTGGACCTGCTCGTCCTCGACCAGACCAGGCCGGACATCGACCTGCCAGTGGTCAAGGTCATCGTTCCCGGCATGCGGCACTTCTGGGCCAGGTTGGCTCCCGGCCGGCTGTACGACGTCCCCGTCGCGCTCGGGCGGCGGTCGGCGCCGACCGGCTACGACGACCTGAACCCGCATCCCATGTTCCTGTGATCAAGCAATGTCGCTAGGAGTTTGATGGTGTCCAAGGAATCGGGCGCCAGCGCCAAGGCACTGACCCATCTGTGGTCACTCCGCGAGGATGTCCTCGTCGAGGACGGGCCAGAGCGGAACCGCATTGTCATCGTCACCAAGTGGGGCGAGATCGGCATCGACGGCGCTGACGACGTGGTACTCGCGTCATTGCGCCGTATGAGCTTGGGGCCGATCTCGCTGGAGAACGTGGTGTCCGGCGGGCGGCCCGCCGACGAAGGCGCCGGTGGCCGCACCAGGGCGGGGCGCCGCCGGGACGACAACCGGCACGAGTGGGCGGAACTGTGGCAGGTGCTCGATCTGCTCAGCGGTTCCGTGGTGCGCTCGCTGAGCCTCGGTGACGGCGACAGTCCGCTGCTGTCCGCGGTGCCGATCGCCCGCACCGCGACGCTGCGGCTGCCGAAGATCGACCAGGACCAGCCGGTCCGGCTCTCCCGCTTCGCGGCCATCCGGCCCTACAACGGTGATCTGTTGGTGGAATCCCCACTAGCTCAGTATCACGTTGTCCTGCACCGGGATCTGGCCGTGCACGTGGTGACCGCGTTGAGCGCCGCGACCTCGGTCCGCGCTGTCGCCGCGACGTTGCGCGCTACGCCGACCGTGGTGGCCGACATAGTGGAGTACCTGGCCGGTACGGGTATCGCACTGGTGGGTGAACTGCTCTCACCCAGCGGTGATGGGCTGTTCGCCGAGGACAGCGATCCGGTGCTACTTCGCTGGTCACACCACGATCTGTTGTTCCACACGCGGAGCAGGATGGGCCGGTACGGCGGCCAGACCGGCGCCGTCTTCCCCCTCGCGGATCGACTGCCCAGCCCCGAACTGGTGAAGCCGGTGCGGTCCGGGCGGCGGTTGGCCCTGTACCGCCCCAGGATCGACGACCTGATCGCCGCCGATCCACCGCTGACGCGTGTGCTGGAGAACGCGAAGCTCTGCGACGATCTCAGCGATCGCAGGATGACCGCGAAAAGTCTTGGGGAACTGTTGTTCCGGGCGGCCAGGATCAGGTCGGTCGCAACCGGTTCCACCGGCACGGATGTCCGCTACGACATCTCCGACCGGCCTTACCTGAGCGTCTACGGGTTGTACGAACTCGAGCTGTATGTCAGTGCCCACAAGTGCGCTGACGTGCCAAGGGCGACCTACCACTACGACCCGAGGGATCACGTACTCACTCTGGTCAACGACTCGCAGGCGGAGTTGGACGAGTTGCTCGACGGCGCACGGGTCGCCGCGCGCACATCGTTGCAACCTCCCGTACTCATCACGTTAACGGCCCGGGTAGCCAGAACATCCTGGATGTACGGCGGTATCGGCTACTCCCTTGCCCTCACCCACGTCGGTGCGCTGCAGCAGACCTTGTGCCTGGTTGCCAACGCAATGGGCATGGCGGCCTGTGCTCCCGCGGTCGATCCGGGCGACGCGACCAACAGTGCACTGCGACTCGACTGGCCATCCGAGGTAGGTATTGGTGAATTCCTCGTCGGTTGACCAACTTCCCTGGTAGCGTGACTCGTCGGTCGGTGTGCATGCGATCCGATCACCCGGGTGGCAAGGGGGAAGCCACATGACTTGGTCCTCTGGGGCAACTCGCTCATCACCCGTTCGGCAGCACGCCGACGAGGAACCCGGCGATCTGCCCGGCGCAGACCGGAAGCCAGGCGTTGCCTGGAATCTCGCGCGCGCCACGCTCACCGTTGTCTTCTGCGCCAGTGGTCTGGTCGCGCTGCTTGAGGTGTACCAATCGAAGCCGGATGTCCTCCGGACCATTGTGGCCGCGCTGCTGATGGGCGGTCTGCTGGCGATCCAGCTGTTCCACTTCAGCCGTCCCGGTGCCGATCTCCACTCCCGACGCAGCTACCTGCTGCTGGGGCTGTTGGCGTGCCTGGCCTACATCCCGCTCGTGGAGTACGGGTTCAGCTGGATCAGCCTGCCGCCGTTCCTGGCCGGCTGTGTGCTGTTGGTGCTGCCACCCGCGGCGGCGTGGACCAGCTTCGCCGCGATCATGGCCAGCATCTGGTGGATCAGGGAAGGGCTGCACGAGACGACGATCGCCGTGGCGTACGGCGTATTGAACGCGGTGTTCTTCGGTCTCATTGTGTATCTGTTGACGAGACTGGCAAGTCTCGTCAACGAGTTGCACGACGCCAGGGGCGAGATGGCACAGATGGCGGTCGCGGAGGAACGGCTGCGGTTCGCCCGTGACCTGCACGACCTCCTCGGGTTGAGCCTGTCGGCCATCACGCTCAAGGGCGAATTGACCCACAGATTGATGACCAAATACCCGGAGCGGGCAAAACAGGAACTAACAGAGATCCTGGACATCGCCCGGCGTGCGCTGGCCGATGTCCGTTCCGCCGCCAGTGGTTATCGGGAGCTGTCCCTCAACCAGGAGGCCAAGTCGGCCGAGTCGGTGCTCAAGGCGTCCGACGTCGACGTACACATGGAGCTGGAGTACACCGACCTGCCGGCGCACATCCGCACCATGCTCGGCATGGTGCTGCGCGAGGGCGTCACCAACGTGCTCCGGCACAGCAAGGCGGAGCACTGCGACATCGCCATCCGGCAGGCCGGTAGGACCGCGACACTGGACATCGTCAACGACGGCGTCGTCGATCCACCGGCCACCCGCGACCCCGACTCGGGCAGCGGCATCCGCAATCTCTCCGACCGGGTGGCCGCGCTGAACGGCACGGTCGCGACCAAGGTGCAGCCGGACGGCAGGTTCCGACTGCATGCCGAGGTGCCGCTGCCGACGCCGGCACTGGCCGGCCAGCCACGGACCCCCGGTGACCGACCCGCCGACCGGCAGTCGCCCGGTGAGGTCAGGAGCACGCTGCCGTTCAACGCCAAGACCACGATCATGATGGTCAACATCGTGTTCTCGGGCATCGCCGCCGTGGCCATGATCCACCTGCTGATGCTGAGCACCGACTTCTGGACGGTGGCCTCCGGGATCGGTTACCTGGCCGCCCTGTTGGCCCTCCAGCTGTCCTTCTTCGGCCGGTCCACCACCCGACTGCGGACCCCGCAGGGCTACGCGCTGCTGTTCGTCCAGGGCTGCCTGATCTACCTGCCGCTGCTGCAGCTGGGCAAGGACTGGGTCAGCCTGCCCGGCTGGCTGGGCGGCAACGCACTGCTGGTGCTGCCGCCGGTGGCCGGCTGGGTGGTGTTCCTCGGCTCGGTCGGCTCCGTCGTCTGGTCGCACCTACTGTCCACCGGGAACTCCGTCGACGTCACGTTCAACGCGGCGTCCGCCGTGATCACCGGCCTCATCGCGTTCGGCCTGACGTCACTGACGAAACTGATCGCCGAACTGGACACCACCAGGAAACAGCTCGCCAGCATGGCCGTCGCCGAGGAACGCCTGCGCTTCGCTCGCGATCTGCACGACCTGCTCGGCCTGAGCGTCTCCGCGATCACCCTGAAGTGTGAACTGACGAATCGACTGCTGGACGCCTATCCGGCCCAGGCCGCCGAGGAGTTGACCGAGATCCTCGGCCTGGCCCGCCAGGCACTGGCCGACGTCCGATCGGTGGCCAGCGGATACCGCGAACTGTCCTTCGACAAGGAGTCCTACTCCGCCCAGTCCGTGCTCACCGCCGCCGACGTCGTCGTGCGGATGGACCTGGACTACGACGAGTTGCCGATCCGTGTGCGCACCGTGTTGGCCGTGGTGCTGCGGGAGGGCGTCACCAACGTCCTGCGACACAGCAGGGCACGACACTGCGAGATCGTCATGCGGCAGGAGACCGATCAGGTGTCCCTCGCCATCGTCAACGACGGGGTGTTGCCGGAGATGGAGGACTCCGTGGTCGGTGCGCCGAGCAGCGGTATCCGGAACCTGTCCGAACGGGTGGCGAAGCTGGGCGGCGAACTCGACTGCGGCGAGGTGCCGGCCGGCCGGTTCCAACTACGGGTCAGCCTGCCCATCTAGCCGGACGGCTTTTCCGCTGG
>DASXYT010000126.1:0-5785 GCA_036502345.1 Pseudonocardiaceae bacterium
CCGCCATGTCCGGCGGTGCCAGCTCGGACACCCGTGCCGACGTGATGCCGTTCGCCTCGAACTCGACCGCGTCGTACTGGCCGGTGGCGACAGCTTCCTCGGCGCTGTACGGATCGCCGAGATGAACGCCGACGCCGGCCACGAAGATGTCTTCCCAACGCATGTTCGCTCCTACTTTGTCCGTAGTCGGTGCTCGGTAAACCTGTGGGGGAGTGGAGATCAGCTGGTCGGTCGGGCGCCGCGGAGCAGGACCGCTCCGACGACGGCACCCGCGAACACCACCAGCGCGCCGATGGTCAGGCCCTGTTCGGTGCCGTGCTGGAAGTCGACACGGGCGGTGTGCGCCAGGGCGGCGCTGTTGTCCTGGCCCGCCACTCGCAGCGCGGTGCCGACCGATTCGCGTGCGACGGCCGGGACCGGGCCGAGGCCGGCTTGGTAGACCTGGGTGAGCACAGTGCCGACGACGGCGACGCCGAGTGCGAAACCCAGTTCCTGCATGGTGTCGTTGATGGCGGAGCCGATCCCGCTGCGGTCGGCCGGCACGGCGCTCATCAGTTCGTCGGCGGCGGGCGACATGGCGAACCCGAAGCCGACGCCCATCAGCAGCAGCCCGGCCAGGGTCGGCAGATACGTGGTCGACCACGCGATGACCAGCACACCGGCCGCCACCAGGGTCATACCGATGCCCACGGCACCGTTGCTGCCCGCTGTCCTGGCCAGTCGGCCGGACAGTGCGGCACCCACCAGCACGGCCAGTGCCACCGGCGCCACGCCGAGGCCCGCGTGCAGCGCGTCGAAGCCCAGCACGAACTGGAGCCGTTGGGTCAGCACGAACAGGACGCCCGCCAACCCGAACACCAGCAGCATGTTGCTCAGGCTCGAACCGACGAACCGGCGATCACGCAACAGCGCCAGATCCACCAGCGGATACGGGCACCGACGTTCCCACCACACCAGGGCACCGCCGGCCAGTGCCACCACCAGCACGACGACGGTGAGCCTGCCGGTCCACGGGCCCGACGCGCTGATGATGACGAACACGGTGCCGCACATGGCCGTGGCGGCCAGCAGCGCGCCGGGCAGGTCGATCCGCCTGCCCACCGGGTCCCTGGACTCCGGCACGACCACCAGGCCGACCGCGACAGCGGCCACGACGATGGGCACGTTCAGCAGGAACACCCACGACCAGCCCAGCGTGCGGACCAGCAGGCCGCCCAGCACCGGGCCGATCGCCACGCCCAATGCCGACACGGCACCCCAGATGGCGATGGCCCGCTGGCGCTCCTCCGCCGGGAACACGTGCACCAGCACGGACAACGTGCCCGGCATGACGAACGCGGCGCCCACCGCCATCACGCACCGTGCCGTGATCAGCAGGTCAGCGCCGGACGCGAACGACGCGAGTGCCGAGCCGAGCCCGAACAGCACCAGCCCGCTCAGCGTGGTGCGCTTGCGGCCCAGCCGGTCGGACAGTGCCCCGGCGGTCAGCAGCAAACCGGCGAAGACCACAGAATAGGCATCCACGATCCACTGCAACTGAGTGGTGGACAGGCCCAGTTTCACCACCAATGTCGGCATCGCGACATTGAGCACACTGTTGTTCAACACAATGGTCAACAGGGCGACGGACAGCACGCCGAGTACCCACCACCGCCTCGGGTCGGCACGGGGCCGGTGCACGGCCAGCGTGTCGATCACTCTCGATGTGGACACGTGGTCTCCTTGCCTGGACTGGGAAGCGTCGACGTGCGGTGACCGTCTTGTCGCCCCAGTGTTGGCGCCGGCTACTTGCCAACCTCTTAAGCCGCGCTTATGGCCCGAGCGGTTGACCGGCCGTCGGAGAACGGCTCGATTGACGTCCGAGCGCGCTCTGCTAAGGTAGTTGGTTATTGTGAATAGCTAGCAGGCTACTGATATTAAACACGGATTTCACCGGTGTCCAGTGCCTGGCGGCCCGACCTGAGAACCAGCTGAGAACGGTTAGGTGTCGTAGGTGAAGGGTTAGTAGCCTTAGCCACGCACCCGGACACGAATCGAGGGGATCATGTTCGCTTCACTGGCCTCGGCGCTGCACCGCAGGCGCGTCCTCACACTCCTGTTGGCGCTGGTCGTGACTGCGCTGGCGGTGTTCTTCTCCAGCGACGTACAGCAGCGGCTGAGCAACGGACTCGACGACTACGACGATCCCGGCGGGGCGAACGTCACCGCCAGGCACATCATCCAGAACGCGACCGGCGTGGACAGCCAGCAGGGTTATGTCCTGCTCGTCCGGTCCGGCACCGCGCTGAATCCGGCCGTGCCACCACCCGCCGAGGTGAGGGCGGCCGAGACCGTGCTGCACCAGCGGCCCGAGGTCAAGAGCGTGCTGGACTACGCGTCGACGCACAACCCCGGCCTGATCTCCGCCGACGGCCGCAGCACGCTGGTGGTCGGCAACGTCGGGCCGCTGACCGACCAGCAGGCATCCGACGGGCTGATCGACCTGCAGCAGCGGATCCAGGCCGATCCTGTGCTGCGCGGCAACGTCGAGATCGGCGGCGCCACCCCGGCGCACACCCAGCTGTCCGACATCACGACGGAGGACCTCGGCAAGTCCGAGCTCATCGCCACACCCATCCTGCTGGTGCTGCTGGTGCTGGTCTTCCGGGGTGTGGTGGCCGCGCTGCTGCCGATGATCGGCGGCGTGTTCTCCATCCTGCTGACCCTGCTGGGCATGCGGGCGATGACCAGCGTCATGCACATGTCCAGCGGTGGCCTCAACCTGGCCGTCGGGCTGGGCCTCGGCCTGTCCATCGACTTCAGCCTGCTGATCGTCACCCGATATCGCGAGGAACTGGCCCGACAAGCGACACCACTGGATGCGTTGCGTGCAACCGTGGCCACGGCAGGCCGCACGGTCGCCTTCAGCGGGCTGACGGTGACGGCGGCACTGGCCACCTTGCTGGTGTTCCCGCAGCCCTACCTGCGGTCGATGGGCATCGCTGGTGTGTTCACGGTGGTGTCGGCTGCGCTGTTCGCGCTCATCGTGCTGCCCGCCCTGCTCGCGCTGCTGGGTCGCCGCGTCAACGCACTGGCCCCGAAGCGGTGGCAGCACAAGGCAACCGGCGCCGAGACCACCGGTCGCTGGCACCGGCTGGCCACCTTCGTGATGCGCCGCGCCGCACTGTTCGCCGGCCTGTCCGTGCTGGTCCTGCTGGTGCTGGCGTCGCCGGTGCTGAACGCGAAGTTCGCCGGTGTCGACCCGAGCGACATGCCGACCAGCGTGTCGTCCGGCCAGGTCGCCAACGCCACCGTGCACGACTTCGCCGACGCGCCGACCGGCCCGCTGCAGATCGTGCTGGACGCGCCCGCCGACGCGGGGACGTCGCTGGCCGGCTACCGGGGGACCGTCGGCGCGGTGCCTGGCGTGACACAGGTCGGCGCGCCGACCTATCTCGGCGGTGGGCACTGGGAACTGGACGCCGTGGTGACCGATCCGTCCGGTGACGCGGGCTATGCGACCGTGCGTGCCGTCGAGGCGCTGCACAGCCCGTACATCACGCGGTTCACCGGCGAGACCGCCGACCTGTTGGCGCAGCGGGCCAGCCTGGGCCGGCACCTGCCGATCGCGCTGATCCTGCTGGTCGCCGTGACGCTGCTGTTGTTGTTCGTGTTCACCGGTTCCGTCGTGCTGCCGATCCAGGCCCTCGCACTGAACGCACTGTCGGTCGGTGCGGCGTTCGGCATCCTCACCTGGGTCTTCCAACTGGGCCACCTGGCGCCCGCGCTGGGTGTCACGCAGGTGTCGGCGCTTGAGGAGACATCACCGATCCTGCTGTTCGCGCTGGCCTTCGGCCTGTCCACCGACTACAACCTGTTCCTGCTGGGCAGGGTGAAGGAAGCACGTGAGCAGGGGGTCGGCGACCGGGCGGCGGCGGCACTCGGGATCGAGCGCACCGGACGCACGGTGACCAGTGCCGCGATCCTGTTCTGCATCGCGGTGGGAGCGCTGTTCTTCTCCAGGATCTCGCTGATCCGCCAACTCGGCCTCGGCACCACGATGGCTGTGTTGCTGGACGCCACGATCATCAGGGCGTTCCTGGTGCCGGCGTTGCTCGGCCTGCTCGGCCGGGCTGCCTGGTGGGCGCCGAAGCCGCTGCTGCGGTTGCGCAGCGCACTGCGGCTGGACCGGATGGAGAGCGACCGGCCGGTCGAGACCGTGCCCGCGGCGGCGGAACAGAAGGAGTTGGCCGAGTTGTAGCGGCCAGGTACGTGGGAGAAGGGGTTCCGGTCCGACCGGAACCCCTTCTCCCACGTTATGAGCTTTTCTCCATCGTCTCGGCGAAACCGAGCGCGAGGATGTCGATCAGTCGCTCGTAGCTGTCGTTCAGGTCCTCCGGCAGGCCGAACGCACCTGCCGACTCGAGGGATGCGAAGCCGTGCGCTACCGCGCGCATGCAGCGGGCGGCGTGGATGGTGTCCGCACCGGTGAGGCCGTAGCTGCGCAGCACGGCGATGGCCACCTCGATCAGCCGGTTGCCCGCCGCTTCCAGATCCGGGTCGTCGGACGGGGCCTGGGGCAGCATGGCGTACCGATGTGGATAGTCCAAAACGTACTGGCGGTAGGCCAACAGGATCGCGCGCAGTGCTTCGGGGCCCGCTCGGCCCAGCACGGCATTGGTCAGCCGGTTGTTCAGCTCGGCCAGAATGTAGGCTGCGACCCTGTCGCGCAGCTCGGCTAGATTGCGTACGTGCTTGTACAGCGACGGGGCTGACACGCCGCTTCGTTCGGCCACGGCGGTCAGTGTCAACGCCGCCGGGCCGTATTCGTCGACCAGTTCGACGGCCGCCGACGTCACTGTCGCGGCACTCAGTCCAGCCCTGGGCACTCCTGGTCCATTCATCGGGTAAAGCTACGTCTACTAGCTGGAATGCTAGGTCGCTTAGCAACGGGCGTCAACCGGGAGAGCCTGGTACCGCACGACGTTACGACTCCTGGGCGGTTGACCCGGGCATCCAGCCTGCTAGGCTATGCATATTAGCTTGATAGGTACATGCCTTAACAAGGAAGGCGGGTGGAAGTCCGATGACGGCGAGCCAACGTCGTGACGTCGCCGAACCCGGCGGGGTCGCGCGCCTGCGTGTCACCGGCCCCGGCGTTGCCGCCCGGCGGGCCGGCTGGTGGGTGGTGGGGGCGGTATGCGCGGCCTTCGCCGTTTTCGAAGCCGTGAAGCACGGCAGTCCGGCCTCGTACCTGTTCTTCGTCGGCGCCCTCGGGCCGGACATCCCGCTGCTCGCGCAGCTGGGTACGCGGCACGAGCCGGGCCAGTTGTACCGGAAGGCCGTGCCCTTCTACAACGTGCTGCACTTCCCGTGGCTGCCGCTCGCGGTGATCGTGTTCTTCAGCTTCTACGGGAGCACCAACGACCAGGCGGCACCCGGCTTCACGCTCGGCCTCACGTGGCTGGCGCACATCGCGGTGGACCGCGCCCTCGGTTACGGGCTGCGGGACCGCAACGGCTGGCAGCGCGGCGCGAAGTCTACTTCGGACCAATTCGGCGCTTAAGCGAAGCCAAGGTACCGGTCGGCAGACTCGGCGACACAGGCGTCTAGATCCGGGAAGTGACGACCATGGCGAATCCCAAGCAGCAATGTCCTTACCAGTACCCGTTCGACCGGCCCTCCGCGGTCGAGGTCCCGCCGATCTACGACCGGCTGCGGGCCGAGGAGCCGGTCGCCAAGGTGGCGCTGCCCAGCGGTGACGAGGGCTACATCGTCAGCCGGTACGAGGACGCCAAGATCGTGT
>DASXYT010000127.1:0-9470 GCA_036502345.1 Pseudonocardiaceae bacterium
TGAGCTTGGCTGTTCTGGTAGTCACGGGGTCCAGGCTAGAGCCCGGACTGTGATCGCCGCGTGTCGAGCCACCGTGACCGAGTGCTGTCAGTACCGTCGCTTAGGCTGCGGACATGGTCGACACCGTCCGGGCAGATCCGGTAATGCACACGATCGAGGTCGACCAGCCGGCACGCGAGGTCCGGCGGCCCGCGCTGTCACCCTCGCGGGCGGGCGACTTCAAACAGTGCCCCCTGTTGTACCGCTTCCGTGCTGTGGACCGGATTCCGGAGACGCCGAGCAAGGCCCAGGTGCGTGGCACGGTGGTGCACTCGGTGCTGGAGAAGCTGTTCGCGCTGCCGATGGCCGACCGCGTGCCGGCCAGGGCCGACGAGTTGGTCGCGCCCGCGTGGGCCGATCTGGTGGCCGAGCGGCCGGAACTGGCGGAACTGTTCGACGGTCCGGACGACCCGGTGCTGGCCGACTGGCTGGCCGGCGCCCAGGAACTGCTGACGGGCTACTTCCAACTGGAGGACCCGACGCGGCTGCAGCCGGAGGCGTGCGAGCTGCGGGTGGAGACGGAACTGCCCTCCGGTGTGCTGCTGCGCGGCTTCATCGACCGGCTGGACGTGGCCCCGACCGGCGAGATCCGGATCGTGGACTACAAGACCGGCGCGGCCCCCAGGGAGTTCGGCGAGGCCAAGGCGCTGTTCCAGATGAAGTTCTACGCGCTGGTGCTGTACCGGCTGCGCGGTGTGGTGCCCCGGCAGTTGCGGCTGATGTACCTGGCCGACCGCCAGTCGCTGGCGTACTCGCCGGACGAGGACGAGCTGATCCGGTTCGAGCGGACGCTGGACGCGGTGTGGCAGGCCATCCTGCGGGCCGGCAAGACGGGCAACTTCCCACCGAACCGGAGCAGGCTGTGTGACTGGTGCGATCACAAGGTCCGCTGCCCCGAGTTCGGTGGCACGCCGCCGCCCTACCCCGGCTGGCCGGAACCGGACGAGGCGATGGAGAGCCCGTTGGAGAGGGTCGACTGATGGCTGACGCGTTCTACGTCCCGCTGGGCGACGACGAGTTCCGCGCCACCGAGCACACGGTGGGCCCGTGGTCGGCGGACAGTCAGCACATGGGACCGCCGTCGGCGTTGTTGGCCAGGCAGTTGGAGCGGTCGGCACCAGGGCAGGATTCCGTGTTGGCCAGGATGACGGTGGAGATCCTCGGGCCGGTGCCGGTCACGGACCTCACGGTGCGCTCGTGGGTGGAACGGCCGGGCAGGTCGGTCCAGTTGACCGGTGCGGAACTGGTAGCCGGTGGCCGACCGGTGGCGCGGGCCTGGGCGTGGTGGATCGCCAACGGTGACACCACAGCTGTGGTGACCGGCCTGCCGGAGGCGTTGGAACCGGCGGAGTCGGGCAGTCCGCCCGGCTGGCCGGAGGGCTGGCACAACGGCTACCTGGACGCGATGGAGTGGGTCTCCATCAAGGGCCAGTTCGGCATCGACGGCCCGGCGACGCTGTGGGGCCGGCAGCGGGTGCTGACCGTGGACGGCGAGCAGCCGACGTCGCTGCAGCGCCTGATGGCGGTGGCCGACTCGGGCAACGGCGCGTCCAGCACGCTCGACCTGCGACAGTGGCTGTTCATCAACACGGAGCTGACGGTGCACCTGTGGCGGGTGCCGACCGGCGAGTGGATCGGCCTGGACGCGAACACCACGATCGGCCCGACCGGCGTCGGGCTGGCCACCAGCACGCTGCACGACATCAACGGGCCGGTCGGCCGGGGCGCGCAGGCGCTGTTGGTCCGGCCTCGATAGCTGGTCGGCGTTCCACAATCGGGTGAAGCTGGGGCGAATCGGGACGTTGAGCGGAACTCGAACACTTGTTCGATCGTTGCGTGAAGAGAGGTGGTTGCGCGGGGGCCCAGTCCGCCCAGCGCGGCCGCACAGTTCAGCAGAACAGGCAGGTCGGTCAGCGGCAGTGCGGGCACGTCGGCCGATCAGTCCAGGTGCGCAAGCATGTCGGCCAGTTCGTCGAGCAGCGCGGGCACATCAGCAGCACAGGCGCGTTGGTCAGCCGATCCGGTAGCGCGGGCACGTCGGCAGCCCAGTACCACGGGCATGTCGGGTAGCCGGTTGCTCCGGTGGCGCCAGCACTGCGGGCAGCCCACCGCGGGCAGGTCGGCCGGTTAGTCCAGTAGCGCGGGCACGTCGGCCAGGCGGTGGATGGTCTCGCCGTGCCAGTCGTCGGCGTCGTAGCGGTGCCCGGTCGCCCAGTTGTCGTCGGCCAGCAGCACCGCGCGCATGCCCATCGCCGTGGCGCCGGTGAGTTCGCCACTGCCGCCGTCGCCGACGTAGACGCACTCGGCAGGCTCGACCGCCAGCCGTTCGCAGGCCGACCGGTAGATCAGCGGATCCGGCTTGCGGACGCCGACCTCGGCGGAGAACACCGGCGCGTCGATGAACTCGGCCACCGGCAGGTCCGGCCACAGGTCGGGCAACTCGTAGGAGGCGTCACTCACCACCGCCAGCCGCAGGCCACGGGCCCTCAGCGTGCCGAGCACCTGGGGCGCTTCCGGCCTCGGCCGTGCCGACAACCGGTATGCCGCCATCCTGATCTCCGCGGCCTCGGCCAGGCCGGCGTCGGTCGGCTTGCCGCCCAACTCGGTCGTCAGCTTGCGCAGCGTGGCACGGAGATCGCCGGTCCTGCCGGTGGAGCGCTCGGGATAACTGGCTCGCCATGCGGCATCCAACGCGTCGACGTCGACACCCAGGATCGTGCCGAGGGCCTGCCGCTGGTCCTTGGTGACCATGGTGAGCGGCATGCTCGGGGTGAGGGTGCCGAAGTAGTCGAACAGCACCGCCCGGACGGTCCCGGAGGAGGCGGTCACAGGCGGCACGACCGGATGTCCGACGCCAGCACCGCCTTGGCGCCCAGCGCCGACAGTTCGTCCATCACCTGGTTGGCGTCCTTGCGCGGCACCATCGCCCGCACGGCGACCCAGTCCGGGTCGGCCAGCGGTGCCACGGTCGGTGACTCCAGGCCCGGCGTGACCTCGACCGCCTTGTCCAACAACGACCTCGGGCAGTCGTAGTCCAGCATCATGTAGTTCTGCGCGAACACGACGCCCTGCAGGCGGGCGGTGAGCTGCGCCTTGGGCGCCGAGTCGGCCGCCCGGACACCCTCCACCAGCACTGCCTCCGACGAGCAGATCGGCTCGCCGAACACCGCGAGGTTGTGCTGCCGCAGGGTGCGGCCGGAGTCCACGACGTCGGCCACCGCGTCGGCGACGCCGAGTTGCACGGAGATCTCCACCGCGCCGTCCAGCCGGATCACCTCGGCTTCGATGCCGTGGCTGGCCAGGTCCGCCTTGGCCAGCCTGGCGTACGACGTGGCCAGCCGCTTGCCGGCCAGGTCGGCGACGGAGGTGAACCCGGAGCCGACGGGGGCCGCGTAGCGGAACGTGGAACCGCCGAAGCCGAGCGCGAGCCGCTCCCGTACCGGGGCGCCCGAGTCGAGTGCGAGGTCGCGGCCGGTGATGCCGAGGTCCAGTTCGCCGGAGCCGACGTAGACCGCGATGTCCTTCGGGCGCAGGAAGAAGAACTCGACCTCGTTGGTCGGGTCGAACACGGTCAGGTCGCGCTGGTCGTGCCGCCGCCGGTAGCCCGCCTCGCCGAGCATTTCGGAGGCCGCGATGGCCAGGGCGCCCTTGTTGGGCACGGCTACCCGCAACATGCTGCTACTCCCGCGAGATCGACGGATGAGATCAGAGGTACCGGTACACGTCGTCGAGAGTCAGTCCGCGGCCCAGCATCAGTACCTGCATCCGGTACAGCAGCTGGGACATCTCCTCGGCCAACCGGTCGTCGGACTCGTGCTCGGCGGCGATCCACACCTCGCCTGCTTCTTCGAGCACTTTCTTGCCCTGCGCATGGACCCCTGCGTCCAGTGCTGCGACGGTGGCTGATCCTTCTGGACGCTGATCCGCACGAACGCGGAGTTCGGCGAACAACTCGTCGAACGTCTTCACCAGGCAATTGTCCCATCCCGCTGTCCGCCGTCCGGACGCGGGGCCACCGCGAGCAGCCCGGCCAGCAGGTCCACGTCCACACCGACCAGCGACTCGCGCAGCACCCGCCGCTCCCCCGGCGGCACCGGAGCCTCGGACGGCACGGCGAGCACGGTGCAGCCGGCCGCGGCGGCCGACGTGACGCCGGTCACCGAGTCCTCGATCGCCACACAG
Source organism: Pseudonocardiaceae bacterium (assembly GCA_036502345.1). Lineage (GTDB taxonomy): Bacteria > Actinomycetota > Actinomycetes > Mycobacteriales > Pseudonocardiaceae > DATEPR01. The sequence continues at coordinate 4,222 of DASXYT010000127.1, forward strand.
TCCGCCGGGTCGACGCCGAGCAGTTCGGCGGCCTTCTGGTACGGCCTGGGCAGCGGCTTGTTCTGCCCGTCCACCTCGTCGCCGCACACCGAGACGTCGAAGAAGTCGCGGCCGATCGAGTCCAGCGCGATCTCGGTCAGCATTCGCTCGGTGGACGTGACCAGCGCGGTCCGGACCCCCGCCCTCCGTACCGACCGCAGGGCGTCCAGCGCACCCGGCCGCCACGGCAGGGCACCGCGCAGCAGCACCGACATCCGGTCGTTGAGCCACGACTCGACGTCCTTGATCGCGTCCTGGGTCGGCTCGATCCCGGCATCGGCGAGTAGTAGCAGCGTGCTGCGGCGCATGTTCGAGCCGATCAGCGCCTCGCGGGTGGCGTCGGTCAGGCTGGTGCCGAACCGGACCATCAGCTCTTCGAGCGCGATCGTCCAGAGCTTCTCCGAGTCGACCAGCGTGCCGTCCATGTCCCACAGCACGGCGCGTAGTTGGCTCACGCCACCTCCTCGCTGGCGCTCGTCGGAGGCATTCGCAAACGCACTGTGCTCAATGGTTCGCTCGCAAGCTCGCTCACGTTCCCAGTATTTCGTCTCGGGCCGATCCAGGACAAACGCGATTCGGACACGCCGCATGTGGCGTCCGCGACACGCGATCGGGCGTGGTCGCCCGCCTACGATCTCCGGCGAAGGCGGCTCGGTCGTAGGCTGGCTCTCGTGACCGACCGCGACCCGATTAGCACAGACGCCGCACCAGCACGGCCGACCGCTCCCATCCTGGTGGCGGCATTCGAAGGCTGGAACGACGCTGGTGATGCCGCAACAACCGCGATCGAGCACCTGCAACTGAGCTGGGATGCCACACCGCTGGCCGAGATCGACCCGGACGACTACTACGACTTCCAGGTGACACGGCCGACAGTGCACATGGTGGATGGCGTGACCAGGCGAGTTGAGTGGCCGACGACGCGGCTGACGGTCTGCCGGCCGCCCGGCTCGACCACCGACGTGGTGCTCGTGCACGGCATCGAGCCGAACATGCGCTGGCGCAAGTTCTGCGCCGAGTTGCTCGAACACGTCGAACAGCTCGGCGTGACCACCGTCTTCACGCTCGGCGCGCTGCTCGCCGACACGCCGCACACCCGGCCCGTGCCGGTGACCGGCACGGCCTACGACGCCGAGTCGGCCACCAAGTACGGCCTCGAACACTCCCGCTACGAGGGTCCGACCGGCATCGTCGGCGTCTTCCAGGACACCTGCGTGCAGGCCGGCATCCCGGCTGTCTCGATCTGGGCCGCCGTGCCGCACTACGTGTCGCAGCCGCCATCGCCCAAGGCCACCCTGGCGCTGCTGCACAGGGTGGAGGAACTGCTGGACGTGGAGGTTCCGCTCGGCGCGCTGCCCGCGCAGGCCGAGGAGTGGGAGCGCACGGTCAGCGAGATGGCCGACGAGGACGAGGACGTGCGCAACTACGTCCGCGCGCTCGAGGAGCGGGGCGACGAGATCAGCCTGACCGAGACCAGCGGGGACGCCATCGCCGCCGAGTTCGAGCGGTACCTGCGGCGGCGTGGCCGCGGTTCGGGGCGGAGTGGCCCCAGCCACGGTTCGTGACCGGGGCGCAGGACTCGGCTGCGCAGGGCTCGGCCGCGCAGGACTCCGTACTGGACGGCACGCGGGCCGGTCGTCGACGGCCGGGTGGCCGGTGGGACCGGTTGGCTGTCGGCGCGCTCTACGCGGGCGGATTTCTCGGCCCGTTCGGCGCCGGCATGGTCACGCCCGTGCTGCCCGAGATCGGCGCGGACTTCCACACGTCGGCGGGCAACGCGGCGCTCTCGGTGACCGCGTACCTGCTGCCGTTCGCCGCGTTCATGCTGGTCTCCGGCACGCTCGGCGAGCGGTGGGGTGCTGTGCGGACCACCAGGATCGCCTACGTCGGCTATCTCGTGGTGTCGCTGGTGTGTGTGCTGCCCGGGCCGTTCTGGCTGTTCCTGCTGGCCAGGGCCGGACAGGGCGCGGCCAACTCGTTCACCACGCCGCTGCTGCTGGCCGCGTTGGCCGAGATCGTGCCGCGCGAACGACTGGGTCGGGCGTTGGGCCTGTTCGGCTCGCTGCAGGCGGCAGGCCAGACGACCGCACCGTTGATCGCGGGCCTGCTGGCCGCGGCGAGTTGGCGTTACGCGTTCATCGCGTCGGCCGCGGTGGCCGGTCTGTTGGCCGTGGTCGGGCTGCCCGCGGTGGTCGCCGACCGGCCCAGGTCGACGACCGTGCAGACGCTGCGCAGCGCGTTCCGGCCCGCCGTGCTGCGGATCGGGGTGGCCGGTTTCCTCGGTTGGGGCTGTCTCGGTGGGCTGGCGTTCCTGGTGTCGTTCCGGGCGGGGGACGCGTTCGGCCTGTCGGCGGGTGGCCGGGGCGTGCTGCTCACCGTGTTCGGCATCGCGGGCATCCTCACCGCGCGGCCGGTGGGTCGCCTGGTGGACCGCTGGGGCGGCCCGAGATCGGTGGCGGTGGGCATGACCTGCGGCGCTGTGCTGCTGGCCGGGGTGGGTCTGGTGCCCTCGTCGATCGTGGCCGGGGTGCTGTGGGGGTTGTGTGGCGTGGCCAGCCAGTTCGTCCTGGTCGGCGTGAACTCGATGGCGCTGTCCGGCGAAGGTGACCTGGCCGGCAACCGGGGCGGCGCGGTATCCGTGGTGCAGGCGTGCCGCTTCCTGGGCGCGGCCGCGACCCCGGCCGTGTTCACCCCGGCCTACCACGCCAGTCCGCTGGCGTCGTTCCTGGTGCCGGCGGGACTACTGGTCGCCGGCACCCCATCGGTGCTGCTGGGCCGAAGGTCAGAGCGCGATACCCAGTAGCGCGTCGACCGCTGCCCGCAGCTGGCCGGGCGCGTCGGGGTCTGCGCCGTGACCGGTCCGGGCCTCGGCCACCCAGGCGTCCACGGCGGCCAGCGCGTTCGGGGTGTCCAGGTCGTCGGAGAGGTGGTCCCGCAGCCGCGCGATCGTGTCGGCCGCGGCCGGACCGGTCGGGCCGGTCATCGCACTGCGCCAGCGGTCCACCCTGGCCTGGCCGGTGGCGAGCACGTCGTCGGTCCACGCCCTGTCGGTGCGGTAGTGGCCGGACAGCAGGCCCAGCCGCACCGCCATCGGGTCGACGCCGTCGGCGCGCAGCCGGGACACGAAGACCAGGTTGCCGCGCGACTTGGACATCTTCTCGCCGTCCAGGCCGATCATGCCGGTGTGGCTGTAGTGCCTGGCGAAGGGGTAGTCGCCGGTCAGCGCCTCGGCGTGCGCCGCGCTGAACTCGTGGTGCGGGAACGCCAGGTCGGAGCCGCCGCCCTGCACGTCGATGCCGTTGCCCAGCCGGTTCAGCGCGATCGCGCAGCACTCGATGTGCCAGCCGGGCCTGCCTGGGCCGAGATCGGTCTCCCAGGACGGCTCGCCCTCGCGGGCGGCCCGCCACAGCACGGCGTCCAGCGGGTGCCGCTTGCCCGGCCGGTCGGGGTCGCCGCCCCGCTCGCCGAACAGCGTCAGCATGGTGGCCTCGTCGTAGTTCGACTCGTAACCGAACCGGCCGGTCACCGTGTGGTCGAAGTAGATGTCCGGGTGCTCGGCGTCGTCCACCCGGTAGGCGGCACCGATGGCCAGCAGCTTGTTCACCTGCTCCGCGACCTCGGGGATGGACTCGACGGCCCCGATGTAGTCCCTGGGCGGCAGCACCCGCAGCGAGACCATGTCCTCCCGGAACAGCGCCGTCTCGCGCATGCCGAGCACGACCCAGTCGTCGTGATCACGCTCGGCCCGCTCCAGTAGCGGGTCGTCGATGTCGGTCACGTTCTGCACGTAGTGCACGTCGTGCCGGTTGTCCAACCACTGCCGGTGCACCAGGTCGAACGCCAGGTACGTGGCGGCGTGCCCGAGGTGGGTGGCGTCGTAGGGCGTGATGCCGCAGACGTACATGGTGGCGGTGGGGCCTGGCGCAGTCGGTCGCACCTCACGCGTCGCGGTGTCGTAGAGCCGCAACGGCCTCGGTTCGCCGGCCACCCGGGGCACGGGTTGGGACAACCAGCTCTTCATGATTACGACACTAGCTGGCCCCGCCGCCCGCGCCCGTCGCGTCTCCCGATGTGGGCGGAAGGTCATCGGCGAGCCTGTCGATTCCGCGCGAACCCGTTCGTCGTGAGAGTGTCCGACACAGTACGCACGAGAGGAGCCAGCCATGGCTCAGTACCTGATCCTGCTCTACGAGGACGAAGCGGGCTACGTGGACGCCACGCCCGAGTTGCGCCAGGAGATCATGACCGAGCACGTGCGGTTCCACCAGCAGGTGGGCGAGCTGGGCGTGGAGATCCTCAGCGGCGAGGCGCTGGAGCCGGTGAGCACGGCGACCTCCGTCAGGGCGGACGCGCTCACCGACGGGCCGTTCGTGGAGACCAAGGAGAACATCGGCGGGTTCTACCTGATCGAGGCCAAGGATCTGGACCAGGCCATCGAGGTGGCCAGGTGGGTGCCCGCCCGGTTCGGCGGGGTCGAGGTCCGGCCGGTCATGGACCTGTCGTCCTACAGGTGACCGGGCACGATCCACGCCAGGTCCGGGGTGCGGTCGCGGATGCGCACCGTCGCGAGTGGGCATTCGTGCTCGCCGCGACGGCGCGCGTCGCCGGCGACCTGGACCTCGCCGAGGAGTGCGTGCAGGACGCCTATCTGGCCGCGCTGGACGCGTGGACGAAGCAGGGTGTGCCGGGCAACCCGGGTGCCTGGCTGACCACCGCCGCCCGGCGGCGGGCGCTGGACGCGCACCGGAGGGCGAGCGCGCTGCGCGCCAGGCTGCCGCTGCTGGTCGAGCCGGAGCCCGCGCGGCCGGACGAGTTCGGCGACGGCGAGACCATCCAGGACGACCGGCTGCGGCTGGTCTTCACCTGCTGCCATCCGGCGCTGGCGCTGGAGGCCCAGGTCGCGCTGACCCTGCGGCTGGTGTGCGGGCTGAGCACGACGGAGATCGCGGCCGCGTTCCTGGTGTCCGAGACCACCATGGCGGCGCGGGTGACCAGGGCGAAGAAGAAGATCTCCGCGGCCCGCATCGCCTACCGGGTACCGGAAGCCACCGAGTTGACCGACCGCCTGCACGCCGTGCTGGTGGTGGTGCACCTGGTGTTCACCACCGGGCACACCGCGCCGGTCGGTGATCGGCTGGTGCGTGCCGACCTGGTGGACAGGTCGATCGAACTGGCCAGGATGCTGCGGGTGCTGATGCCGGACGAGCCGG
>DASXYT010000128.1:0-36322 GCA_036502345.1 Pseudonocardiaceae bacterium
GCACGCTGATCCAGCTCGCCGAGGCTGCCCTTGAGGACGCCCACCAGTTGCGGCTGGACCTGCCGGTGCGCAACGTGAACCGAACGGTCGGCACGCTGCTGGGTGCCGAGGTGACCCGGCGCTACGGCGGTCAGGGCCTGCCCGACGACACCATCCACATCACGCTGACCGGCTCGGCCGGCCAGTCGCTGGGCGCGTTCCTGCCGCGCGGCATCACGCTGGACATGGTCGGCGACGCCAACGACTACGTCGGCAAGGGCCTGTCCGGCGGCCGGATCATCGTGCGGCCGCACCCGGACGCACCGTTCGCCGCGGAGAACCAGGTGATCGCCGGCAACGTGATCGGCTACGGCGGCACCGGCGGCGAGTTGTTCCTGCGCGGCAGGGTCGGCGAGCGGTTCTGCGTGCGCAACTCGGGCGTCCTGGCGGTCTGCGAGGGCGTCGGTGACCACGCTTTCGAGTACATGACCGGTGGCAGGGCGGTGGTGCTCGGCGCCACCGGCCGCAACCTGGCGGCCGGCATGTCCGGTGGCATCGGCTACGTGCTGGATCTCGATCCGGCACTGGTCAACCAGGAGATGGTCGACCTCGACCGGCCCACCAACGACGATCTGCGCTGGCTGCGCGATGTCGTGGAGAAGCATCACGAGCTGACCGGTTCGGCGATCGCGGCGTCGCTGCTCGGCGACTGGCCGCGCAGGTCGGCGGCGTTCACGAAGGTCATGCCGAGGGACTATCAGCGGGTGTTGGAGGCAGAACGGCTGGCACGGGCGCAGGGTCGCGACGTGGACGAGGCGATCATGGAGGCGACCGGTGGCTGACCCAAGAGGATTCATGAAGTACGACCGCAAGGATCACCCGAAGCGCCCGACGGCGGACCGGGCGGGCGACTGGCACGAGGTGTACCGGGGCCTGCCGACGCCCGAGCGGGTCGACCAGGTGCGCACCCAGGCGGCCAGGTGTATGGACTGCGGCATCCCGTTCTGCCACAGCGGCAGCGCCGGTTGTCCGCTGGGCAACCTGATCCCGGAGTGGAACGACTTCGTCCGCAGGGACGACTGGTCGCAGGCCAGCGAGCGGCTGCACGCCACGAACAACTTCCCCGAGTTCACCGGCAGGCTGTGCCCGGCACCGTGCGAGAGTGCGTGCGTGCTGGCCATCTCGCCGGACGCCGGTGGCGCCGTGGCGATCAAGCGGGTCGAGCAGGCGATCGCCGATTTGTCCTGGGACAACGGTCTCGTCGAGCCTCGTCCGTCCACTGTGGCCTCCGGTAGGAAGGTGGCCGTCGTCGGTTCCGGCCCCGCCGGGCTGGCCGCCGCCCAACAGCTGACCAGGGCGGGCCACGAGGTCACCGTCTACGAGCGGGACGACCGGCTCGGCGGCCTGCTGCGCTACGGCATCCCCGAGTTCAAGATGGAGAAGTCGGTACTGGACCGGCGGCTGGCCCAACTCCGCGCCGAGGGCACGAAGTTCGTCACCGGCTGCGAGGTCGGTGGCCGCAAGCGCGGTGACCTGTCCGTCGCGAAGCTGCGCGAGCGGTTCGACGCCGTGGTGCTGGCGGTCGGCGCGCTGCGCGGCAGGGACGTGCCGGACACGCCGGGCCGCGAGCTGACCGGTGTGCACATGGCCATGGAGCACCTGGTGCCGGCGAACCGCAGCTGCGAGGGCGACGGTCCGACCACTGTGGACGCCGCCGGCAAGCACGTGGTGATCATCGGCGGCGGCGACACCGGTGCCGACTGCTACGGCACAGCGACCAGGCAGGGCGCGCTGTCGGTGACTCAACTGGACCAGTACCCGCAGCCGCCGGAGATGCGCGACGACGACCGGTCTCCGTGGCCGACGTGGCCGTGGATCCTGCGCACCTATCCCGCCCACGAGGAGGGCGGCGAGCGGAAGTTCGCCGTCGCCGTGGAGCGGTTCATCGGTGACGAGTCCGGCCAGGTCCGGGCCATCGAGTTGCGCGAGGTCAAGGTCAATCGCGACCCGGCGACCGGCCAGCGCTCGGTGGTGCCGATGTCGGACACCGTCGAGGTGCTGCCGGCCGACCTGGTGCTGTTGGCGATCGGTTTCGAGGGTGTCGAGCACATGCCGCTGCTGGAAGGGCTGGACCTGAACCTGACCCGGCGCGGCACGCTGGCCTGCGGTTCCGACTGGCAGACCGAGACGCCGGGCGTGTTCGTCTGCGGCGACGCCCACCGTGGTGCGTCGCTGGTGGTGTGGGCGATCGCCGAGGGCCGGTCGGTGGCCCACTCGGTCGACTCGTTCCTCACGGGCATGTCCGACCTGCCGGCCCCGGTCATCCCGAATCAGTTGACGTTGACCGTCGTCTAGCTTGATTCACAGTTGAAGGTCCCTTAATTTTTTACGTGTAGAAAGTCCTTGACCGGCGTGTGGTCCAGACCACACACTGCCGTTATGTCCAGTAAACGTCCGATCAGGGTGCTAGCGGTCGCCGTGGCGGCCGTCGCCGTGATCGCTACCGTCGTGACCACCCAACTCGGGCCGGCCGCACCGACCGCGTCGGCCGCCCCGCTGGCCCCAGCCACCTTCGTCCACCCAGGTGTGCTGGTCAGCCAGTCCCAACTCGACTTCGTCCGTACGAAGGTAACCGCAGGTGCGCAGCCGTGGACGGCTGCCTACGACCAGATGACCGCCAGTTCGTACGCGTCGCTGACCAGGGTGCCCAAGCCCAGGGCAGTGGTGGAGTGCGGCTCGTTCTCCAACCCGAACCTGGGCTGTACCGACGAGCGCGAGGACGCGATCGCCGCGTACACCGACGCGCTGGCCTGGTACATCAGCCGCAACCCGGCCTACGCGCAGGAGTCCATCAAGATCATGGACGCGTGGTCGGCGACGATCACCAGCCACACCAACAGCAACGCACCACTGCAGACCGGGTGGGCAGGCTCGGTGTGGCCGCGAGCAGCGGAAATCATTCGATACACGTACACCGGCACCTGGCCCAACCTGGCCCGGTTCTCCACGATGTTGAAGACCGTGTACCTGCCCGTGGTGATCAAGGGCAGCAACAGCAACGGCAACTGGGAACTGACCATGATGGAGGCCGCGGTCGGCATCTCCGTCTTCCTCAACGACAAGACCGACTACGACACCGCCATGGCGAAGTACATAGCGCGCGTGCCGGCGTACATCTACCTGACCACCGACGGCGCGCTGCCGAAGACCGTGCCGGGCAGTGGTTTGACCACGTCGACGCAGATCATCAACTACTGGCAGGGCCAGAGCACGTTCGTCAACGGCATCACGCAGGAGACCTGCCGGGACTTCACCCACACCGGCTACGGCATCGCGTCCATCTCCGACGTCGCCGAAACGTCCCGGATCCAGGGCACCGACCTGTACACCGGGGACATCGGCACCCGGCTGCGGTTCGCGCTCGGCTTCCAGTCCCAGTACGAGTTGGGCGCTGCGGTGCCGTCCTGGCTGTGCGGCGGGGCGGTGAACAAGGGCCTCGGCCCGGTGACCGAGGTGGGCTTCAACGCGCTCAACTTCCGACTGGGCAACGCGATGACCAACACGCAGACACTCACCCAGCAGAACCGTCCCGCTGGTACCAACAACCTGTTCGTGGCATGGGAAACCCTGACCCACGCGGAGAACCCGAACTAGCGGACCGGCCAGGCGAAGCGCTGCACGACAGGCAACCAACGCAGTACGTCGGACATCGGCAGGTTCAGCAGCGGCCCGGCGCCGCTGCTGAACTCTGCCAGTCGTTCGTCGCGCTTGAGCCAGTCCCCGAGGGTGGCGTCGTCGGGTTCCGGTGTGATCGGCTCGTTGAGGCCGACCGCCAGCGCCGTGAGCACCAGCAAGGCGTGGGTGTCCAGGTGGTTGCGCAGTTCAGGGTCGCCGATGGCACGGGCCTTGCTGACCCGGTAGGTGTTCAGGAATCGCTTGGCCCGCCGTGGCGACGAGCCGAGCAGCGGCGCGACCAGGCGCAGGGTGTCCAGTTCGTCGTCATCCATCCGGAGAGCGTCGATACCGAATCGGATCCGCTCGGTCACCGATTCCGGCGCTTCGGTTGACGGCTCAGCAGGTCGGGATGCCGGCTGTTCGGGCGTCGGCAGGCTTCCCGTGATGGCCATGACCGGTTGTTCGTCGGCAGGTTGGCCACTGAGGGCGGTGTGCCGCAACAGGTCGGCCGTGGTCTCCTGCGTCATCGTGGGCAGGCGGTAGGTGAGCTGGAAGATCTTGTCGAGATAGTCGGCAGGCTCGGCCGAGGGGCCGTCATGGTCGAGCAGCAGTGGATGGCGGTGCCGCAGCGAACTGGTCAACCAGCGGACGTCGACGCCCACGACGACCACGAACAGAGGCAGTGCCAGCAGCAGGTGCACGGCTTCGAGCACCTTGACGACGGTGTCCGGCGGGCAGCGGTCCAGATCGTCGATGTAGAGCACGATCCGGTCGATGGTGGCCGCTTCCCGGAGATAGGCATCCAGGTCACGCAGGTCCCGATGAGCACGTGCGACGACCCCGAGATACCGGCCGTAGTCACCGCTGCCCACTCGTTCGGACAAGTAGCGTTCCAGCAGCCGCGCGCCGGTCAGTTGGTCCAGCTCGGCCTGTGCGGCGTCTGCCCGCGCTTGGGCTTCGACCAGCCGTTGACGTGCGGCGATGACCTCGGCCTGGGTGTCGACCAGCCGTTGGCGGGCGACCTCCTGCCTGGCGTCGATCTCGGCCAGCCGGGCGTCGAGCTGTCGTTGGATCCGCTCGGCGGGCCGAAGCAGTTGGCGGAAGAGGGAGCCCTGCCGCGAGAGCCAGGTGGCCGCGCCGCCGATCAGGCCGAGGAGTGGCACCAGCCACGCCTGTGCCCGGTCGACGAAGGCCCCGACAGCCAGGCCACCGACGGCGACGATCAGTCCCAACACCAGCGGCGAGGTCCACCAGGGCTTGGCGATCGCCAGCGCCCAGCCGCGTCGCACGGTTGACCGAACCTCGCCGACGGCCTGGGTGATCTCCCGGACGTCGTTGCCGACCTCGGGCAGTCCGAGCGCCGCCAGCGAATGATCCAGGTCGGCCCGCAGGTCACTGTTGATCGAGATCGTCGCCCACACGTCCCTGGCCGTGACCTGCGCGGCCTTGGCTCTTGCCTGCTCGTGGGTGGCCGCCAGTTCGGCCAGCGCCTCGCGGGCACGGCCGGCGTCCCGCTGGGCGGCGTCGGCGTGGGCGGCGGCGTCCGACTTGGCTTCCTGTACGCCCTGCACCGTGGCGAGGGCGTCGTCGAGCACCTGCTGTGGTGCGGCGCCGCTGCCATGGAGGGAGAGGAAGATGTGGTGGATGAGGCTGGCCCAGAGGTTGCCCTCGGCGTAGTGCCAGGCGTTGAACCAGACACTGGCCACGTTGTGGCAGAACTGCTGCGCCGCGGACCGGCTCAGCCGTTGCACTTCGTCATCCAGCGTGCGCATCAGGAACGACTTGCCGCTACCCCACTCGCCGTACACGCCGATCGACAGCGGAGGCGTGAGCGATGCGGAGGACAGCAGCACCGCCAGTGCGGTCGCATCGGCGCGGACGCCGAGCAGATCCTGTCCTCGGGTGGTCTCACCAGCGAAGCCGGGCACCCAGGTGGAGGGAACTCGATACGCTCTGTTCGGTGCCAGGCCGATCTCACCGATCGACTCGGCGAACCTGGCTTGGGGACCTGGCAGCCCTCGCGCCATCAGCTGGTGGTGAACCTCGTGATGGAGCGCCCGAAACGTCAGCAGCTCCGGGCCGCCGGCGATCCCGTGCCGCAGGACATCGCTCAACATCTCCGCGAACAGGAAATCGTGCCCCGGCATGACAGGCGTGGTGATGACGGATATCTCCGTCAGAGCCTCCCAAAGGACATGGCTGCCGGGGTCGCCGTCGAGGATCAGTACTCGATGTGCCGCCGGAGTGGCCATCATGACTGCCCGGATCTGCTGGAGCAGCATGTCCTTGGGATTGGCGTAGTAGACGAGCAACAGATCCGTGGCATTCGAGGGGAACGAGAAGTTGCCGAGACCGGCCACAACCACGTGTTCACCCACGACGCCGCGCAGAGCGTCGCCGAGTTCGGCAGTGGTGCTGTTGGCCAACTCTCCCGAGCTGATCAGTAGGGCGGCGGACCGCTCGGGATCTGGTAGGCGCACGTGCCGTGTCCTCCTCGTCCGGTGCTCACCAGACTATTCGGATCGGCCGATACGAGCGTTACCCCAGGTGGTCGGGGTCGGCAGGCCTCGGCAGGCCGTGGCCGATCTGGGTGAGGAACTCGATGTTGGTCCTCGTCTTGCGCAGGCCTTCCAGCAGGGTGTCGATGCTGCGGTCCGTGCCGATCAGGGCCCTGCGCAACTGCCACGTCTTGGCCAGTTCCTCCGGGGCCAGCAGCAGGTCGTCGCGTCGGGTGCTGGAGTGCAGGATGTCCACGGCCGGGTAGACCCTGCGCGCGGCTATCGACCGGTCCAGCTTCAACTCGGCGTTACCGGTGGCCTTCAGTTCCTCGAAGATCACCGAGTCGCCGGTGGACGACGTCTCCACCAGGGCGGTCGCGAAGATGGTCAGCGAGCCGCCGTTCTCGATGTTGCGTGCCGCGCCGAGGAACCGCTTGGGCGGCAACAGGGCCGTCGAGTCGACGCCACCGGACAGGATGCGCCCGGATGCCGGCGCCGCCAGGTTGTAGGCCCGGCCCAACCGGGTGATCGAGTCGAGCAGCACGACGACGTCCTGGCCCATCTCGACCAGTCGCTTCGCGCGCTCGATGGCCAGTTCGGCCACGGCGGTCTGCTCGGCGGGCGACCTGTCGAACGTGGACGCGATGACCTCGCCGCGCACGGCACGCGCCAGGTCGGTGACTTCTTCCGGCCGTTCCCCGACCAGCACCATCATCACGTGGCATTCCGGGTTGTTGCGGTGGATGCCCTGCGCGATCGCCTGCAGCACGGATGTCTTGCCGGCCTTGGGCGGCGCCACGATGAGCGCACGCTGACCCTTGCCCACCGGCATGATCAGGTCGATCACGCGGGTGGTCAGCACGTGGGGTTCGGTCTCCAGGCGGAGCCGTTGGTTCGGGTACAGCGGCGTGAGATCGCCGAAGCGGGGCCGGGTGAGGGCCTCGGCGGGATCCATGTCGTTCACCGAGTCGACCCGCGTCAGCGGCTCGTGCTTCTTGCGTTGGTCACCGGTGCCGGGCTTGGCGGTCACGCCGGTGATCCGGTCGCCGGTGCGCAGGCCGTAACGGCGGGCGAGGGAGGGCGACAGGTAGAGGTCGTCCGAGCCGGGGCCGTAGCCGTCGGTGCGGATGAACCCGGACTTTTCTTGCAGGTCAACGATTCCGGCCACCGAGACTTCGGTGTTGGGCCGCTGACCGGATTCTGGTCTGTCTAGGACAGTGGTCATGGCGATTTCTCCTGAGATGTGTGCGTTCAGCGGTCAGGACGGCGGAAAACGGCACGGTCGGCGCGAATTCGGCAGCACATCTGTGGCTGAACGAGACTCCCGCGGGGGCATCTTGATGCCTGCATCCACGGGATGTGGATACACCAAGAGTAGCGCACCTCGTCAACCTCGGCAACTGCGCAGGTCAGCTGCGTTGCGGTAGGTCCACCCGCTGGATGCGGGAAACCAGGAAGTGGCGCTCGTCGTCGCGCATGTGGCACCACGCCGCCACCATCCCACCGATCAGCTCCAACGGCGTGATGACACGCTTGCTGCCGGTGTCGTTCTGGTCCAGATAAGTGATCTCGACGGGGGTCTCCGCCTCGATCGCCTCGGTCAGTAGCGTCAGCTCCCGATTGGACAGATGATCGCCGTACTTTCGTACCGCCGCAATGGATTCCGATTCCTCAGTCTCGGCTTCGACAACGCCTGCGGCCAGCAGTTCGGCCGCCAGGTCCCACACCTCCAACGGGTCCGGCCGGGTCGGCTTGGACCGCATGGGTGTGCGCGACATCACGCGCGCGCGTGGCTTGGCCCGCTGCGGTGCGACCCGGGTCAACACCGGTGTGCCGTCGCTGGTCACGGCGACCGGGCCGTAACCGTGGGCCCGCAGCAGCTCCAGGGTCTCAGCAGCGGGCCTTACCGACGCGAGCACACCGGGTGCCAGCAGTCGAGGCGCCAACGACATGAGCCCTCGATGCGCGGCCACCTCGGCGAGCAGCGTCGGATCCTCGGCCAGCACACAACATCCGACCTCGGCCACGACCAACTCGCCGTGCCGCCGCGCCACGTCCCGGACCAGATACTCCAGCGGCTGCGGCACGCCGTGTGCCGCGGCGTCGGTCAGGGCGGTGAGCAGCCAGTCGGCCGTGTGACCGGCGTCCAGCGCCCGCCGCACGCTCGACGGTGAGAACCGCCACACCGAAGCCGTGTCCCGCTCGCCAGGATCGGCGGTCAGGTCCAGCAACCAGGCAAGCTCGGCCGTCGGGATACCGGTCACCACGGCGGTCAGATCCGCTTGCAGGCGAACCGATCCCGTCGTCGCGGGCAGCCACCTGGCGACCGCCGCCGCCAGTTCGTGCTCCTCGCAGGCCACCAGCGCCCGACCCCACGTGGACAACCCGCCGGCGGCCACAACGCCGAGGCTCGCAGCCTCGTTCAGGATGGCGCACGCGGTCTCCGGTTCGCCGTAGACGTAGGGCTTCCACCACTCCAGCACGGCAAGCAGTTCGTCGCGGTCCGCCAGCGTGGCACCGGGTTCGTGGTCGGCGAACCAGGTGAGCAGGTCGTGCCGCAGCTGGCGGTCCATGTCGTCGTAGGCATGCAGCAACGCGGTCTGCTGTTTGCCGTGCACGTCCGGCGCGGTCGGTGCGGCGGGCAGCGCCCACCACGTCATCAGCAGCGGCACGAGCCGTTCGGCGGGCGTGCCGGCCAGCCAGGTGTCGGCTGCCGCGGTGGGCATGATCTCGCCGTCGTCGGTGTCCAGCAGGTCCGCGTGGTAGGCCAGGGTCAGCCACAGCCGGACCTGGATCTCGTCGACGGCCAGCGCCTTCGCGAGCCTGCGGATCTCCTTCACGCCGACACCGCCGCTGCGCAACACGTCCAGCGGCGTCGCCGAGCACAGCTCGACCAGGTGCGTCACGCCCCGCACGGTCGGCAGCACGGCGGCGCCCGCTGCCCCGTCGACGGTGTCGATACCGGTGTCCCGCATGCGGGGTTCGGGTGGTTCGACGTGCAGTTCCTGCAGCCGACCGGCCTGCACGCCGGCCCGACGCAACGGCGTGACCAGCTCGAACGAGTCGCCGTCGGCAGGCCACAGCAGCCCGAGATCGCTCAGTTCGGTCAGCGTTCGCTCGATCGCGGCACGGTCGGCACCCACGCGGAAGCGACCGGCGATCGTGTCGACGGTGATCCGGCCCGCCGACACGGCCTGAGCGGCCGCCAGCACCTCTGCCCGGGTCCGGTTCAGCTCGCGCACGACGAGTTTGATCGACTGCGGGGCCGCCAACCGCTCGGCCAGTTCCACCAGCGACGACGGCGGAATCCCCAACGTGTCCGGCCGACGAGTCATCAGGGCGGCCAGCGCGTCGGCATCCAGCGTGGCCAGCCAGTAAGGCATCGTGTCCTGCGTCGGCATCACACACAGTGTGCCGCACCCCACCGACAAGTGCCGGCAGCGACCCGGCCTGGCGCGTCTCAGCCCAGGTAGCGCGCTGCCTGCTCGCGCAGCTTGCGGTGCACGCCGTCATCGGCCAGCGCGGGCGGCAGCCATTCCTTCTTCACCTTGGCGACCGATGTGTAGTTCGTGTCGCACACGTTGGCCAGCGGCGATTCGACCGCCTGGGACAACAACTGGTACGCGTCCAGCTCCGACAGCCCACGCGTCGCCGCCACCCACTGGACGAGGTCCAACTGGGCGATCCGGAACGCGTCCTCCAGCGGCCGTGCCGAGCCGGTGGACATGAGATAGCTGTCCGTCTCGATCCGCGGCCACGGCGTCGACCGGCCCTTGATCAGGTCCACGATGACTACCGAGTTCATCGCCGTCTCCACAGCGACCCCGCACGTCTCGCCCTCGCCCTGCCGCGCGTGCCCGTCACCGAGGCTGACCAGCGCACCCGGCACGTTCACGCCCAGGTAGCACGTGACGCCGGCGCGCATCTCCGGCGTGTCCATGTTGCCGCCGTGCGCGTCCGGGACCAGCGCGGACCGCACCTCCAGGTTCGCGGGCGCGACGCCGACCGTGCCGTGCATCGGGTCCATCGGGAGTACGACCCGCAGGTCGCTGTCCCGCGCGGTGAACGCGCACGTCCGCGCCGCCCTGTCCAGTTCCCAGATCCACACCCGCTCCTCCAGCGGAGCCTGCAGCGTGGCGGTCGTGTGGGTGGAGGTCAGGGCACCGAACAGCGGCACCGTTGTCGACGCTGCCCAGTCCCGCGCCGGCTCGATGGACACGAAGTGCACAGCCACGGTGTCACCCGGTTCGGCGCCCTCGACGTAGAACGGGCCGGTCTGCGGGTTCAGGAACGGGAACTCGCACACCTCCGACACCAGGTCGTTCGACGAGCGGACCCGACCGGCGAAACAGTCCTCGGTGAACACCTCCAGGATGGTGCCCGGCTTGATGGTGGCCAACGGTGGCGCGCCGCCGAACGTCCATACGTACTGGTCCTGGGTCGGCGTGAACGCGAGCACGTCGTCGGTCATGAGGGCAGCTCCGCGGTCTCCGGTTCGGCTTCTGGCTGGATGTCGTCCAGGTGCACCAGCCCGGTGTCCACCACCCGCTGCCGGTGCTTGGTCCACAAATACACCAGGTACACGATGCCGATCAGCATCCACACGCCGACGATCGGTCCCGCGTACGAGATGGGCGGCGTCAACGGCGTGACGAAGGAGAACACCGGGATGCCGGCCGCGGTGAGCAACGCGGGGATGAACGCCAGGATGCCCAGCACGGGCGACACGAGATGCAGGAACCAGTTGAACTCACTGCGCCTGAACCGGGCGAAGAAGCCGATACACGCGGCGTTGACGACGATGTACACAGCCACGACGACCACCACGATGACGGTCGCGACGAGCACGAACGCCGTGGTCGGCGTGAACGCGAACCCGAGCGCCAGGGTGGCCACGACCGCGAGGACGAACTGCGCGGTCACGGCGACGACAGGGGACCGGTGCACCGGGTGGATCCGCGCGAACGACTTCGGCAGGATGCCGACCCTGGCCAGCGCGTACGCCGTCCGCGTCGAGACGTTCATGCCCGCGTTGGCGTTGGCGATCGTGGAGTTGATGATCGCCAGGAACACCAGGATCCAGAACAGCCCGAACGACGTCCGTGCGATGCCCTCCCAGGACAACGCCCCGGTGGTGCTGAACGTGCCGAACGTCCCGGGTCCGACGAACACGTCGGCGGCGTACGTGGTGAAGATGTAGATCGCCCCGATGCCCAGCGTCGCACCGATGACGGCCCGGCGGATGGTGCGCTTCGGGTCCTTCGTCTCCTCGGCCAGCGGCGCGGCGGCCTCGAAACCGGAGAACGCCAGGACGGTGTAGACCGAACCGGCGATGACGCCCGCGAACCCGAGGTGTCCGGCGGGCGTGTGCGATGACGTGAACACCGACAGCGTGTTGGCGCCACCGGCCTTCACGATCAGCAGCACGGCCAGGATCACGAACACCAGGATCTCGAACGCACCCAGGATCGTGCCCAGCCGGGCCGAGACACGTGCGCCCCAGAACCCGGCGACAGCGATGATCACGGCACCCACCAGAGCCCACGGCCACCAGAGGTCAGCGGGCCAGCCCCACGAGGAGTTGAACGTGCCGGCGGCGGTGAAACCGAGTTGCAGCAACAACAATGTCGGCACGAGCGCTTCGACGAACAGGTAGCCCCAGGCCACCAGGAAACCGACGATCGGGTGCAGCCCACGACTGGAGTAGGTCGCCACCGAGCCGGCCGCCGGCAGGTGTTTGGCCAATTCGGCGATGGACAACGCCGCGAACAGACACGCCACCATCGCGACGATCACCGCCAGCGGCAGCGCACCGCCCGCGAATGCCGCACCTGCCGGGATCGACGCCGCGATCGCAGCACCGGGCGCCATCGCTGTGATGCTCTGGAACAACACCTCGCGCAGGCCGATGGCCCCACGACGTAGTCCTGCCTCGGCTTGTCCTGCCTGGGTTTCGACGGGTCGGCTCATCGGGCGCTCCCGGTGTATCTGGTCCCGCTATAAATGGTTTAGTGCGCAGACCATAGACGCGGGAGATGCCCGCCACAAGAGCCTCTGGATTACGAACTCGCGACACCGTCGCCTGCTGCTGCTTCTGGTGTCTCGATCACCGTGTCCTCCCCGGACACGGCCCGCACCAGGGCGGCTCGCAGCTCGTCCTCGGTGATCGAGAAGTGCTGCCGGCCGACCTCCCACGCGGTGTCGGCGTCGCCGCCGGTCACGGCCTCCGCCAGCTGTTGGTGCTGAGGAAGCGCCCGGGAGTAGACCTCGGAGGTGAACGGCTCGACGGCGAAGCCGAAGCTCACCTCGGACAGCAACTGCTCCCGGACGGCCAACAGCCGGGGGTTCTTGGCGGCCTTCGCGATGGCGTGGTGCAGCCGGATGTCGGCAGCCTGCGCGACGGACAGCGACTCGGCCCCCTCGTACTGCCGCAGCGCCGACCGGATCTCCGTCATGTCCTTGCGGTCCCGGCGCTCGGCAGCGGTGCGGGCAACCAGCGCCTCGATCAGCAGGCGCATGTCGAACGTGCTCTGCAGTTCTTCCCACCGGGGACCGAGCGTCGAACGGACCGCCCGTGCCGACTCCCGTGTCCACGGCTGCCGCACGAACGCCCCGCCCGACCGGCCCCGGCGGACCTCCAACATCCCGGCGGTGACCACCCTGGCCAGGGCATCCCGCACGGTCGTCCGGCTCACGCCCAGCTGGGCGGCCAGTTCCCGCTCCGGCGGCAGCCGCTGCCCGGGCGTGAACTCACCCAGCGCGATCGCCGTCATGATCCGGTCGGCCAACACCGCACCGGCCGCGGGAGTCGCGAGCGGGCTCAGCAGCACGCCCGGCGCCTGCGCCGGCCTGCCACCATCTCTCTCGGTGTCCCGACTCCCGGTGTTCCGCCTCCGACCTGTCACCGCTCCAGGCTAGAACGCGGTGAGCAGGTCATGTCATCTCGTACGCCCGCTGGGCGATCTTGACGAACTCGTGGGTCGGGTCCTTCACCAGCCCGTGGATGGTGCGCACGGTCGAACAGGGCCACCGCGTATTGCACGTCGGACAGGTCTCGGCCGACGATTCCTTGTGGTCCAGAAGAATGCCACGAACGATGGCGGTGAGATCCGGAACGAGGCTGCGGGCCGACCGGGCGTCCTCCTCGGACCACTCACCGAGCTTCGTGGCCAGGAACTCGGCTTCGTCCAGATAGCCGTAGATGTCCTGACGCAGCAACCTAAACGCATCTGCCAGCGCGGGCTCAAGATGGTCCATTGTGTACCCTCCGGTGGTATGGTCGATGACCCCACGGAACAGACAACCGCTTGCTGGAGACGCAATCAATTTCCGTTCGGGTGGCGTTTTGTTTCATGCGAAGAAACCGTCGGCGGAACGATCTACTCTCGTCCTGTGTCTACGATCCGAAGCCGTGAACTGGGTGACGCACTACGGCACGCCATGGAACGCGCAGGCCTCAACGGCAAGCGCGCGGCCAAGATTCTGGGGTGGTCCGAGAGCAAGGTGTCCAGGTTGCTGACCGGCCAGCTGAGCCTCCCGGAGATGGACATCGTCGCCTTCCTGGCGGTCTGCATGGTCATCGGCGAGGAGCGAGATCGCCTGCTCAGACTCGCCCGCGAGCAGAACACGCCAGGCTGGCTCCAACAACACGGTTCCAAGATCCCCGAGCAGCTGAAGACCCTTGTCGACCACGAGAGCAAGGCGGTCGAGATCCAGGACTTCCAGGCGCTCGTCGTCAATGGCCTGCTCCAAACAGGTGACTATGCACGCGCATTGCTCGAACGGTCGGGCACTGTGCCGCCGGAGGAGGTTCAGGACAGAGTCGCGGCCCGCCTGGCAAGACGGAACCTGTTCAGTAGGCCGCGTAGACCCCAGTGCACCTTCTACCTGCACGAGTTCGTGCTGCGGCTCCCAGTAGGAGGCAGGGAGGTGATGTCTGAGCAGCTGCACGAACTGCTCAGGATGGGTGTCAGGTCGTACATCAACATCAGGGTGATCCCGGCTGCCTTCGGCGCCCATGCCGGCACCGCAGGTTCGTGCTCGTTGATGGAGTTCAGCGAGTTCAAGCCAGTCGTCTACGCCGAGGAGGAGACCGTAGGCCACTTCCTGGAGGAGCCCGAAGAGATTGCGTCCTACCGGCGAATTTTCGCAGCGCTGGCAGATTGCGCCCTGGACGAGAGACAATCAAGGGACCTGATCGCGGCCCTCGCGGTTGAGCTGTACGGAGGCACGTGATGACCGAGCTGAGCAGCCTCGCTTGGCGCAAGAGCAGCTACAGCGCCTCGAACGGTGGTTGCGTAGAGATCGGCTGGCCGGCGCCGGCAGGGGTGGCCGTCCGCGACTCGAAGCAGACAGCAGGCCCAACCCTGGCCTTCCCCACCCCCACCTGGCGCACGTTCCTGACCCGCGTCAACTGACTCGGCCTGGATCAGCCCAACGGAAGGTCCACGTAGGACTCATTGTCGGCGACCGAGCCGATCGTGATCGTGCTGCCCGGGACGTTGGCATCGGAGTACAGCGGGTCCTTGCTGTTGACCACCAGTGCCAGCCGGTGGTCGGCCGGCAGGTCGTAGCCGGCGGCCTGTAGGCGCCACTCGACGGTGACGTCTTCGCCGGGGGTCAGCGTGACCAGGGTGTACGGCTCGTGCGTGACCAGTCGGGCCGTGTCGTCGTCGGCGACGTCGAACAGGTAGGCGACCAGGGTGGCGGACGTGTCGGTGCCGCTCATGGTGAGCCGTACGGTGGGGATGCCGCGGATGCGTCGCGCGGTCAGCGGTTCGCTCAGCCAGACCGCGAGGCGGCCCCGGTCGAAGTCCTCGGTCCGATAGGTCTTCGGGTTGCCGTTCCACTCGGCCTTGCCGGTGTCCATGATGGCGTCCATCGCCCGGGCTTCGGTCAGTTCACCGGCGGTGAACCCACGCGACCAGCCCGAACCGGGGTTCGTGGCCAGTGCCCCGTCGTCGCCGCTGGACGGGTCGTCGGCCAGGTACCACCGCTCGACGGTGGTCGTCACGTCCTCCCAACTCGCGTTCGGCTCACGGCGGGCGGGGGTGACGACCTGGTTCTGGCCGTTCGGTTTCGGCCGCGTCTGGTAGGTGAACATGATCTGGTTGTTCACCTGGGGCCACGACGGCACGTCATTGGCCGCGCCGAGCAGGTGGTGGTCCAGCCAGGCGTACGCCTCCGCCATCGCCGCGTTCCGGCCGATCGAACCGATCAGCCCGGGACCTTCCGGCACGGCGTGGTCGCCGATCCACAGGTTGAGGTGCTTGGGCACCTCAAGTCTCGTGAAGACGTCGATGACCTGATTCACCGGAAACAGGGCTTCGTGCCAGGTGTTGGAGAAGAACGTGGGAATTCCACGGGCATTTGTCTGCTCGGCGTAGGACTGCGGTGCGCGCTCCGTGCCCCACGCGACCACCTGGTCCAGGTCCGTGCCGTCCTGGAAGTTCCGCAGGATCTGCTGCGTTGCCTCGTCGAACTTTCGTTCCACCGGGCCGCCGGTCAGGCTGAGCAGTGCCGCGACCGCTTGGAGGTGCCGGGTGTCGTGGTCGTAGAGGCTGGTGGCCAGATTGCCCCAGGTGCTCAGGGCGACGACGGCGGACACCCTGGCCTCGGGGTCGTTGGCCGCCACGAGTTGGCTGATACCGGAGCCGTAGGACTCGCCGAGGAAGCCGATCGCGCTCGGATCGAAGTACTCCTGGGCGTAGTCGATCACGGTCGACCCGTCCGCCCAGTCCCTGGGACCGCCGACGTCGATGGTGCCGCCGGAGGTGAACGGGCCGTCCACGTAGCCGCCATCGGCGTTCGCGACCGTGGTCCCGATACCGCGTGGCGTGTAGGCCAACACGTGGTAGCCGCGTAGCGCCAGCATGATGTGGGCGTACTCGAACAGCGGCCAGCCGACCGGGGTCCAGCCGGCCGGCACGATGACCACGGGCCGTGGGCCACCGGTGTTCAACTTGATGGTGTGCGCGGCCAGCTGAACGCCGTCGTCGGCCTCGATGCGAGGGAAATCGACGGTCGCCACCCCGAGCACATTGTTGGTCATCTCGCTCAGATCGGAGGTGAGCACGCCGCTCGCCGTACCGCGCAATGTGGCGACAAGGGCCGCTCCCACGTTTGCGGCGGCATCGTCGACGGTCGGACCGACACCCCAAATGCCATTGTTCGTCAGTGCCGTCAACTGTGCTGTGGTAACCGAATTGACCGAATCGCCGTTCGGGTCGTTCGCCATGGCTGTCCCTTCCAGAGTTCGCGCACAGCCCTTGGTGCGCAACACAACCCTGGCGGCCGGTTGGAGTGATCGGCAAGGGGTGCAATGAGTGAACAATTTTGCGGAATCGACACCGTCGGTAGAAAAAGGCGTATCGATCTGCGCAGTTGGTGGCATCATTTCGGCATGGTCAACGGGGCAGAACTGGGAGTTGAGGCAGCGCGGCGGCTCGCGTCAGTCAGGCGCTGCACGATCGCGCCAGGACTACTCGACGTGGAATTCGCCCGCGTCGAGCACGAGTACGGCTTTGAGTTCGCCGACGACCATCGGGCGTTCCTCGCGGCTGGGTTACCGCGGGGCAATGGTTGGCCGGACTGGCGGGACGGCGATCCGGACGGCCTCCGCTGGCGCCTGGACCGGCCTGTGAGTGGTGTTTTGTTCGACGTCGAGCACGACGAGGTCTGGCACGACACCTGGGGTGAGCGCCCTGCCGACCTCGCCGACGCGCTGGCCACGGCACGGCAGCACCTGGCTCGCGTGCACACGATGGTCCCGGTCTACGCCCACCGTTACCTGCCCGCCGGGCGTGGCACGTCCGGCCATCCGGTGCTGTCGATCATGCAAACCGACATCATCTACTACGGTGTCGACCTCATCGACTACATCCACCAGGAGTTCGGTGGCCCTGGCATTGCCAGGAGCGACCCTCGGTGGCAACCGCATTCGAGCGTCGCGTTCTGGTCGGACTATCTCTGACCAACACGTATGTCGCGCCGGGCACCCGCACAATGGGACGTGCGCGAGATTCATGCCCCTTACAGGAGTTGGGAGCCGGCACTCCCGCAGCCGTCCAGTCGATCTTCGGCTGTCTGGATGTGCCCTGGTGGGTGGCCGGCGGCTACGCCATCGAACTCGCCGTCGGACGCCCTTTTCGGGTGCACAGTGACATCGACATCCTGCTGCTGCGCCGCGACCAACTGGCCGTGCAGCACGCCCTGGCCGGCTGGGAGTGGTGGGCTGCCGACCCGCCAGGTGTCCTGCGCCCGTGGGCACCGGGCGAGTACCTGGTCGACACGGTCCACGACATCTGGTGCCGGCCCCGGCCGGCACCAACCGTGGCGCATCCAGGTCATGCTGGACGAGTCCGCCGGTCAGAGCTGGGTATCGCGCCGCGATCCACGCCTGCGTCGGCCACTGGCAACGGTCGGCCGCACCAGCCCTGACGGCATTCCGTACCTGGCACCCGAGATCCAGCTGTTCTACAAGGCCGCCCGACCGCGGGCCAAGGACGAGGCCGACTTCGCCACCGTCTGCCACTACTCACCGGCATGCAACGCCGCTGGCTGCGTGACGCGCTCACCGACTCCTACGGCGACCACCTGTGGCTAGTGGCGCGTCCAGTAACCCTCACCGGGTAATTCCGGCCCCAGGCAGGCACCTCGCGGCGTTGTCGTCGGCCCAGGTCCAATAAAGGGACCAGGACCTCCTCCGCCTGGCGATGCACCCACCTGGAACCGAAATTCCACCGCCATGGTTACTGGACACACCACTAGCCTCGCTCCAGGCGTAGCGTCTTGATCTCGAACGGGCGGAACGTCAGGTCGATGCCGCCTGCCGAGATCGCGTACTCCTCGGTCTCGGACCAGCGCCGCTCCAACAGGTCGGTGGACATGGCTTGCGCCAGTGGAAACCCAGCCACCAGCCGTGCGGCTGCTCGGCCACCCAGGGACTCGTACAGCCGAACCACCACATCCCCCGACCTGTCGTCGGCCAGCTTCACCGCCTCGACCACCACGGCCTCGTTGTCCACAGCCACCAGCGGCGCCACTGGCCTACCGCCAACCTGCCTGCGCGCCGGCAGGTTGATCCGGTAGCCGGCCCGCACGGCATCGAGGACCGTCGCCCCCGCTACCAACGCGTGTCGGAACCTGTGCACACCATGGTCGGTGTCCGGGTCGGGGAACCTGGGCGCACGCAACAGCGACGCCCGCAGTGTCGTATACGTGCTACCTCCCTCTCGTGCCGATCGAGTCACGTCATGCCCGTACGTACTGTCATTGACCAGTGCCACTCCATATCCCGGCTCGGCGAGCCGCACCCAGCGGTGTGCGCACACCTCGAACTTGGCCGCATCCCAACTGGTATTGGCATGAGTAGGCCGGGACACATGACCGAACTGGGTTTCGGCAGCGAACCGGTCCGTATGCACATCCAGTGGGAACGCCAACTTCAGGAACTTCTCGCTCTCCCGCCAATCTACCTCAGTCTCGATCTCCACCTGGGTCGAATTCGCCGGTAGCGTAATAGTCTGCCGAACGGTCGACTCGCCGAACGACCGTGCAACCACAATCGAGTTTCCTTCTGTCGCAACGGTATCCGCCGTCACCAGGTCGTCAACCACGTTGCGGTAGAACGAGTCCACGTCCCACGCGTCCCACTGGTTCGGCAGGTCCGGGTGTAGTTGTAGGAGGTTGCCCCGTCGGCCTGGCGCGATCAGCTCGCGATCCGCGACCAGGTCCCGCACCGAGGCCAACAGGCCGTCGGTATCAACCTTGACTCGCAGCAAACCGTTGTCCAGTACCAGATCCTGAGGTGCGACGGCGGCCGGAGCCGTGATTGCCGCAGCGCCCATCGCCGGCGCTCCATCGCACTTGTGCGGGGCCGCATTGAACACGATGGTGTCAGAACCGTCGCCGGCAAGAGCTTTCTGTGCCGCATCGACTATATGGTGCAAAGAGGAGGCCACCGACGCATACGTCCGCTCCGCCTCACGATGCACCCACGCGATCGACGAACCAGGGAGAATGTCATGGAACTGATTGAGCAGCACCGCTTTCCACAACCGATCCAGCTCGGCGTAGGGATACTCCACGCCCGACAGAACCGTCGCCGTCGCAGACCACAGCTCCGCCTCCCGCAGCAGGTGTTCGCTGCGGCGGTTGCCCTGCTTCGTTCGCGCCTGACTGGTGTACGTGCCGCGATGGAACTCCAGGTACAGCTCGCCGACCCATACCGGCGCGTCCGGGTACTGCTCCTCGGCGCGCGCGAAGAACGACGACGGCTGCTCGATGGTCACCCGAGGCGACCCCTCCAGGTCACTCAGCCGCGCCGCCCGCGCCAGCATCTCCCGCGTCGGGCCGCCACCGCCGTCGCCGTAGCCGAACGGCACCAGCGACGTGTTGGCCCTGCCCTTCTCGGCGTAGTTCTCGGCGGCATGCGCCATCTCCTGTCCGGAGAACACCGCGTTGTAGGTGTCCACCGGCGGGAAGTGCGTGAACACGCGCGTGCCGTCGATGCCTTCCCACCAGAAGGTGTGGTGCGGGAACTTGTTGATCTGACTCCACGAGATCTTCTGCGTGAGGAACCAGTCCGATCCGGACAGTCGAACCAGCTGGGGCAGCGCCGCGCTGTAGCCGAACGAGTCGGGCAGCCACACCTCGCGCGTCTCCACCCCGAACTCGTCGAGGAAGAACCGCTTGCCGTGGGTGAACTGCCGTGCCATGGCCTCGCCGCCGGTCATGTTCGTGTCCGACTCGACCCACATCCCGCCGACCGGCACGAACTGGCCCGCCTTGATCTTCGCCTTGATCCGCTCGAACACCTCGGGATGCTGGTCCCGCATCCACGCCAACTGCTGCGCCTGCGACATCGCGAACACGAAACCGGGATGGTCGTCCATCAGCGACGTCACGTTGCACGCCGTCCGCGCCACCTTGCGCACGGTCTCACGCAACGGCCACAGCCAGGCCGAGTCGATGTGCGCATGGCCGACGGCGGACAGTCGGTGAGCGCTGGCATGCGCCGGCCTGCTGAGTACTTCGCCAAGCGAAGCCCGTGCGTCGGCCGCGCTACCTGCGATGTCCCGCAGGTCCAGCCGATCCAAGGCATGGTCCAGGGCGCGCAGCAGTTCCCAGCGGCGCGCTGCACCGACCGAAAGCTGGCGCATCAACTGGTCGGCCACCTCGATGTCGGCGATCAACTCCGCGACGTCGGGCTCGAACACGGCCGCGTCGAACCGCGCCGTCCGGTACAGCGGCGTGGTGCCGGCCGTGGCCTTGTCACCGAGTTGGGTGACGCCGAACGGCGGGTTGTTCATCACGATCGGGTTGGCCGCCGCCTCCACGTAGAACAGCACGTCCCGCTCGGACAGCCGGACCCACCTGTTGTCCGGGTGGATGCCCTTCACCGGCGAACCGTCCGCCCGGTACACCAGGCCCTCGCACTGGAAACCCGGTGTCCCGTTGTCGAAACCGATGTCGACCACGAGTTCCACGACCTTGTCGGCCCAGGAAGCGGGGACAGTGCCGGAGACCCGGAACCAACTCGTGCCCCACGGCGGTCCCCATGGCGCGCCGACCTCGGTGGGCTCGTACGTCGCGGCCAGTGCCTCCGCGACCGGCACCGGTTCGTCCGGCGCGTGCCACACCTCGATCCCCATCGGTACGCGTGCTCCGTAGACCGCTGGCCGGATGCGCTCCCGCAGCACCCGATCAATGCGGCCTTCGACCAGTGCCCGATCGTCATGCATACCGGCCAACCTAAGGTGTACGAGTGGCAGCACGGAAGTTCACCGGATTCGGTGAGCACGCGATCGACTTCTACGACGGGCTCGTCGCGGACAACTCCAAGGCGTACTGGACCGACAACCGCGAGGTGTACGAGTCGGACGTGCGCGCGCCCATGCAGGCGCTGCTGGACGACCTGGCCGGCGAGTTCGGCGACTTCGGTTCGGCCAAGTTGTTCCGGCCCTATCGGGACGTCAGGTTCGCCAAGGACAAGACCCCGTACAAGACGCACTGTGGCGCCGTCATCGAGACGGGCCGTGGCGCGGGCGCCTTCTACGTCCAACTCGGCCCGGACGGCCTGATGATGGCCGGCGGCTCGTTCTTCATGAGCAGTGACCAACTGCGGAGGTTCCGCGAGTCGGCAGCCGACGACCTGCGCGGCGAGGGCCTGGCGAAGGTGCTGGGCACACTGGTCAAGCAGGACTGGGAGATCCGAGGTGAGCGGCTGAAAACCGTGCCACGTGGTTACGAGTCCGACCATCCGAGGATCGACCTACTGCGGCACAAATCGTTGTACGCGGCCACGGCGTACGAGCCGGATGACGCGCTGCATTCCGAGGAAACCGCAGATCGGGTGCGTGCCAGGTGGCGTCAGGTGCGGGTGCTGAACGAATGGGCAGCCGATCATGTGGGCGTGGCCGAGGAACAAATGCGCAGGTAGTCGACCCTGAACGGAAAGTGGCCATCGGGGAAACCGCTGTGGGTGGCCTGGATCGGTCCAGGGGACAGGGCTAGGCTGGGCAATCGTGAGTCGACGCGCGAAGATCGTGTGCACCATGGGACCGGCCGCTGCCACTCCGGACAAGCTCCGTGAGCTGGTCGACGCCGGCATGGACGTGGCGAGGTTGAACTTCAGTCACGGCAGCCACGCTGATCACAAGCAGGTGTACGACCTGGTCCGAACCACGGCCGCCGAGTGCGACCGGGTGGTCGGTGTGCTCGGTGACCTGCAGGGTCCCAAGATCCGTCTCGGCACGTTCGCGGGTGGTCCCGTCGAGTGGCGCACCGGCGACACCGTCCGGGTCACTGTGGACGACGTGGCAGGCACGCACGACCGCGTGTCCACCACGTACAAGGGACTGGCCAGGGACGCCAAGGTCGACGACCGGTTGCTGGTGGACGACGGCAAGGTCGAGCTCGTGGTGACCGCGGTGCAGGGCCAGGACGTGGTCTGCGAGGTCACCGTCGGCGGCCAGGTCTCCAACAACAAGGGCCTTTCGCTGCCCGGCATGGACGTCTCGGTCCCCGCCCTGTCCGAGAAGGACATCGAGGATCTTGAGTTCGCGCTCCAGCTGGGTGTGGACTTCATCGCGCTGTCCTTCGTCCGTTCGCCCGCCGACATCGACCTGGTGCACCAGGTGATGGACCGGGTTGGCCGGGGCAGGCTGCCGGTGGTCGCCAAGATCGAGAAGCCCGAGGCCGTGGACAACCTCGAGGCGATCGTGCTGGCGTTCGACGGGATCATGGTCGCCCGTGGCGACCTCGGCGTCGAACTGCCGCTGGAGCAGGTGCCGTTGGTGCAGAAGCGGGCCATCCAGATCGCCCGCGAGAACGCCAAGCCGGTCATCGTGGCCACGCAGATGCTCGACTCGATGATCAACAACCCGAGGCCGACCAGGGCGGAGACCTCGGACGTCGCGAACGCCGTGCTGGACGGCGCGGACGCGGTGATGCTGTCCGGTGAGACCAGCGTGGGCCGCTACCCGGTGGAGACCGTGGCCACCATGGCGAAGATCATCTGTGCCGTGGAGAACGAGTCCGTGGTTGCTCCGCCGCTGACCCATGTGCCGCGCACCAAGCGTGGTGTCCTGTCCTACGCGGCCCGCGACATCGGCGAGCGGCTCAACGCCAAGGCGCTGGTCGCCTTCACGCAGTCCGGCGACACCGTGCGCAGGCTGGCCCGGTTGCACACCAGGCTGCCGCTGCTCGCGTTCACGCCGGAACACCACGTGCCCGCCCAACTCGCCCTCACCTGGGGTACCGAGACGTTCCTGGTGCCCAGCGTGGACTCGACCGACGCGATGGTGCGGCAGGTGGACGCTTCGATGCTGTCCATCGGTCGTTATCAGCCCGGTGACCTCGTGGTGATCGTGGCCGGCTCGCCGCCCGGTACGGTCGGTTCCACCAACCTGATCAGGGTGCACCGGCTCGGCGAGGAGGACCACGCCTGACGTCCGTTCCGGCAGCACCGTCGACGACACCGGCAACGGTGCGAAGGGACGTGTGATGACGGAGGCGGCACGGGTCGCGGCTGCGGACCCCGGCGCGACAGCGAACGGCACGAACGTGCCGGTCACGCCGGACGGGGCGCCGCACGGCCAACCGGTGTTGGACCGGCTCGTCGCACTACTGGACCTGGAGCGGATCGAGGACGACATCTTCCGTGGGGTCAGCCCTGCGGAATCGCCGGTCCGGGTGTTCGGCGGCCAGGTGGCCGGTCAGGCGCTGATAGCGGCCGGGCGCACGGTGCCGGCCGATCGGCGGGTGCACTCGCTGCACGCGTACTTCATCCGGCCCGGTGACCCGAGCATTCCGATCGTCTACGAGGTGGACCGCATCCGGGACGGTCGGTCGTTCACCACCCGCAGGGCCACCGCGATCCAGCGCGGCAAGGCGATCTTCGCACTGTCCGCCTCGTTCCAGCTGGACGAGGAGGGCATGGACCACTCCGAGCCGATGCCGGACGTGCCGCCGCCGGACACCCTGCCCAGCTACGCGGAACGCGTGGCGCCGCTGGGTGAACTGCTGCAGGAGCGGTTGCTGCGGCCAAGGCCGATCGATCTGCGCTACGTGACCGAACCGGCGTGGCTGAGCCGGGAGGCCGGCCCGAGGGACGCCCGCAACCAGGTGTGGATGCGGGCCGACGGCACCCTGCCGGACGACCAGTTGCTGCACGTCTGCGTGCTGACCTACTGCTCGGACATGACCCTGCTGGACTCCGTCCTCGCCAGGCACGGCGTTTACTGGGGCCTGGACGACGTGAACGGTGCCAGCCTGGACCACGCGCTGTGGTTCCACCGGCCGTTCCGGGCTGACGAGTGGGTGCTCTACGACTGCACGTCGCCCACCGCGTCCGGTGCCCGTGGCCTGGCCACCGGCCGGTTCTTCACCCAGTCCGGCGCGCACATCGCGACCGTCGTGCAGGAAGGCCTGTTGCGAGTGAACAGGTGAATCCAGTCAAACTTAGGTTAGGCTGACTTAAGACTTTTGTGAGGAGGCACGCGTGGCTGATCGGCCAGCGAAGAGTCCCGGCAAGAAGCGCGGTATCACCCGGCTACGGGTGTCGCGTACCGAGTGGCTGACGCCGCACATGATCAGGGTCGTGCTGGGCGGCGAGAACTTCCCGTCGTTCGTGGCCAACGGGTTCACCGACTCCTACGTCAAGCTGCTGTTCCCGCAGCCCGGCGTCGAGTACCCGGACCCGATCGACCTGGACGTCATCCGCAAGGAGTTCCCGCGCGAGCAGTGGCCGACCACCAGGACGTACACCGTGCGGTACCACGACCCGGACGCAGGCGAACTGGCGATCGACTTCGTCACGCACGGGGACGAGGGCTTCGCGGCGCCGTGGGCGATGGCTGCCCAGCCCGGTGACGAGGTGATCGTCCGGGGACCTGGCGGTGCCTACGCGCCGGGCACGGACGTGGACTGGCACCTGCTGGCCGGCGACGAGAGCGCCATACCGGCCATCGGCGCCGCGCTGGAGGCCCTGGCACCCGGCGTGCCGGCGAGCGTGTTCCTGCAGGTCGCTGACGAGGCCGAGGTGCAGAAGCTGACCAGCCCGGCCGACGTCGAGATCACCTGGCTGTTCCGCTCGGACTTCGAGTCGGACGCGGCTGCCGGCGAAGCGCTGGTGAACGGCGTGCGGTCGCTGGAGTTCCGGCCCGGTGCGGTGCACGCGTTCGTGCACGGCGAGGCCGGGTTCGTCGCCGACCTGCGTCGGCACCTGACCGCCGAGCGTGGTGTGCCCAGGGACCTGCTGTCCGTCTCCGGCTACTGGCGGCGCGGCAAGAACGAGGACGGCTGGCAGGCCGAGAAAGCGGCCACGAAGGCAGCCGAGCCGCAGTCGTAACAGTTCCCGTGGGGTGTCCGGCTGGTTAGCCTGGTCACGTGCGGCTGCGATCGGTGCTCGGTGCGGGTGTGGTGCTGGTGGCCGTGATCGTCGCCGTGGTCCTGTTACGGGCCCACCCGGCACCCGCCGGACCGAACGAGGCCATACCGGCGCCGACAACCACGTCGCCACCGGTGGTGGACGCGCGGGCCACCAAGCTCACCGCCGCGTTCCTGCACACCGCTCAACTGCCGACCACCCTGCGCCTGGCCGATCCCGGTGACTCGACCAGGTTCCAGTTCGAGCGCTCCGTGGATCCGGAACCCGGCCTTGACGACTTCGAGTACAGCGCGCAGGGCCTGCTGGTCCGCCGGTCCGACAACGCAGCACTGGACCGCGTGTCGGTGGTCGTCACGCAGGTGGACAGGGCTGACCGGCAACTCGGCTTCGGCACGTGCGGCTTCCAGGCGCACGACGGCTCGTCCTGTACCCAGCGGGTGTTCCCGGACGGCACGCGGGCCAAGGTGGTGCGCAACCCGGCCTTCGCGCAGAGTGTGGCCTCGGACGCGACCACGGGCGTGCGGCCCGGCATCCAGACCCAACTGGATGCCGTGTTCACCAACGGCACCCTGCTCGTCGTCACGCTGGACGCGGACAACGGCGCCGGTATCCCGCTCAACGACGCGGACATGCTCAAACTGGCGATGATCCCCGGAGTGTCCAGCTAGCGGACGACGGTGAAGACGATGAACGAGCCGATACCGGCCACCAGGCAGTAGATGCCGAACGGCCTGAGCGTGCGCGTCTCGAAGTAGCTGGTCAGGAACCGCACCGAGATGAACGCCGCGACACCGGCCACCACCAGGCACACCATCGCAGGGCCGAGTGAGCCACGCATCTCCGGCTTGAGCAGGTCGGGCATCTTGAACAGACCGGCACCGAGGATGGCTGGCGTGGCCAACAGGAACGCGAACCTGGCCGCCTCGTCGTGCTTGAGACCGCGCAGCAGGCCACCCACGATCGTGCTGCCCGACCGGCTGATACCGGGCAGCAGCGCCAGGATCTGGGCCGCGCCGATACCGATCGTCTCGCCGATGGACAGCTTGGCCAGTTTCGTGTCGATGGCCACGTCGCTGCCCACCGCGGTCATCGGCGTGGTCACCTCGGTGGCCGACACGGGCTGGATCAGCATCGTGTCGTCGTCCGAGCCGTCGTGCCTGCGCAGGGCCGCCATGAACTCCTCGTCGTCGGCCCGGTTGTTCTTGATCCGCTCCACGGCGAACAACACGGCGCCGTTCAACGTGAGGAACACCGAGGCCGGGATCGGTTTGCCAAGATC
Organism: Pseudonocardiaceae bacterium; assembly: GCA_036502345.1. Classification (GTDB taxonomy): domain Bacteria; phylum Actinomycetota; class Actinomycetes; order Mycobacteriales; family Pseudonocardiaceae; genus DATEPR01. Next base: position 26,324 of record DASXYT010000128.1, read on the forward strand.
CTCCTGGACCACCTTGTCCAGCAGGATGCCCGCGATGCCGACCGGGATCGTGCCCAGCACCAGCAGCCAGGCCAGCCGCTGGTAGGTGGTCTCGACGTGGAAGTGCCGGATGGACGTGAACAGGCCGCCGACGATGCGCACCCAGTCCTGCCAGAAGAACACCACCAGCGCGATCGCGGTACCGACGTGCGCCGCAACGAGGATGTCCAGGTAGGGCGAGTTGGGCGCGGCCATGTCCATGTCCTGCGCCCATTTCCCGCCGATCAGGGCGGGCAGCAGCACTCCGTGTCCGAGGCTGGACACGGGAAACAGCTCGCTGACCCCCTGGACCAGGCCCGCGATGATCGCTTCCGGATAGGTGAAGGCGGACATCGGCTCACTCTCGTCGGAATCCCTTTCAGGCTTGGTGAGCCTATCGAGCTACCGACGGAGGTCGTTTCCGCACCTGATGTCAGCTGATGTCGAGGTCGAAGTCGGTGGTCCCGCGACAGACCGGGAGCGTCGGGGGAGTTCTCGGTCTGTCGCGGGTGCCGCCGGGTGACGCGGGTGGGGGAGGCGTCGGGATGGTGCGTCACCCGGCAGAGCTCCGGGGTGGACCCGGGCTCGTCTTGGCTGGTCAGCTGGCTCTGTGCAGCTGGTGTCGCCGGTCGCCGGGTTGGGCGTCGTCAGCGATGACCAGGCACAGGTGAGCTGCCAGGTAGGCACGGCACGGGGAGGGCAGCTTGCGGCTGAACCGCCGTCGCCGGCAGGTCGGGCACCTGCCGCGCTCGTCGGGGCTGTGCTCGTCGAGCAGCGCCCGCAGTGCTGTGACGATCTTCGGTAGTTCCACCCTGGCCAGGTCCAACGCGGTGCGGTCGTCCCCGCGCTGCGCTCGATGGACCAGATCGCCGAGGCGGTCGTGCAGTGATCGGTCGAGCTGGCCGAATAACGAACTGGCCATAACCGTCAGGATCCCCTCTTCGCGACCGTCATGGTTCTGACGACGGCCCGGATGTTCGACACGCGGGTTTGCCACTTTGTGCCTGATTTGTGCCTACGGGCTACGATCTCTGCCAGCTTGTCGGGCTGGTTGCCGTCAGGCACGAATAGCAGCCTGCGACGGCGGGCCGAATTCTGCAAGTTGCAATACACGGATGGGTGACATCATCTGGTGCTCGTCCGAACTGGCGAACAGAATGTGCGCCAGATGCGAGTCCCGGTAGTGCTACTGGCGGGCTCGTGTCCCCGCCGTGGAAGGTGACGATGGTGCGCAGCCACAGTCCCACTGTTCGTCGCCGACGGCTGGCCGCCGAACTTCGCAGACTGCGCGACCGCGCCCAGCTGACCATCGAGGACGTGGCCGAGAAACTGGCCTGCTCGTCATCGAAGATCAGCAGGATCGAGACCGGTCACGTCGGCGTCAGCCCCAAGGACGCCAGGGAACTGCTGCGTCTCTACGGTGTGCCGGACGACCAACTCGAAGCGCTGGTCCAACTCGCCAAGGAAGCCCGCAAACGGGGCTGGTGGCACGCCTACAACGAGGTGTTCACCGGCGCGTTCGTCGGCCTTGAGTCGGAAGCGTCGTCGCTGCGGGCATTCCAGGCGTTGCTGGTGCCCGGTCAGTTGCAGACCGAGGACTACATGCGGGCGGTGATCCGCGCCGCCCGCCCGGACGCTCCGCAGGCGGACCTGGAGAAGCGGGTCAAGGCGCGGCTGGCCCGCCAGCAACTGCTCACCGACGCCGACCCGCCCAAGTACTGGGCGATCATCGACGAGGCGGTGCTGTGGCGGACGGTCGGCAGCGAGAAGGTCATGCAGACACAGCTGAAGCGGCTGGCCAACCGTGCGGTGCTGCCGCACGTGACCATCCAGGTGGTGCCGTTCTCGGCCGGCGCGCACGCCGGTATGGAAGGCCCATTCCTTATTCTCAGTTTTCCTGACCAAACTGACCCGGATGTCGTGTACGTCGACAACACGACGACCGGGGTTTATCTGGAAGAGCCGGCCGAAATTCTGCGTTACACATTGATGTTCGACCATCTTCGGGCTGCGGCGCTCTCACCGGATGAGACACTGGCCAGGATTACCGATGCGGTATCTCGGTACTCCTGAACAGGTAAAACAATGGAAGGAGCGGGGTGTGACCCTTTCAGGTCGGGATGAACTGCTGTGGCGCAAGAGCAGTCACAGCGGTGGTGGGAACGATTGCCTAGAAATATCCTCGGTCGCCGTCGGAACCGCTGTCCGTGACTCGAAGAATCCGGACGGCCCGCAGCTGCGCTTCGGCTCCGCAGGCTGGGCGGCGTTCGTCGGCCAGGCGCAGTCCGAGTTGTCAGCACGCTGATCACTCCGGGCGCGGGGTAAGGGAGCCACGGACCCCTTACCCCGCGCCCGGCGGTTACGGAGAGCTGCGTAAGGGGTGGCGCGGCCCAGGACCACGTGATCGCCCCATGTCGGCCGGCATCCCTCACGACGACTGTCTACCTCGGCACTACAGGACACCAACCGAGGAGACAAGTCATGATCAACTGGACCGACGAGGCAATGCGGGCCGAAGCCGACTACCGCCGTCAGAGCCTGCACCGCATGGTCTCCCACCGGCGTTCCGCCGAGGGCCGGCGCTCCGGCGCCTGGCACAGGTGGATGCCTCGGGGGCGACGGCACTGACGGTGGCACGGATCGTTGTCGGGGAGCTGCGCGACAATGGACCTCGTGCCTAGGCTCGGATCGGGAATTCCGCTGGTGGCGCGTGCGGCTGAGATGGCTCGGCTGCACGCGTCACTTGCGCGTGCCGAGGTGGGCGCCGCCAGCGCGGTGCTGGTCAGCGGCGACGCCGGGGTCGGCAAGTCGCGCCTGCTGGACGAGTTGGGCCGGGACGCGCTGTCCCGGGGCGGCATGGTGTTGTCCGGCCGCTGCCTCGACGTCGGCGAGACCGGTCTGCCGTATCTGCCGTTCGTGGAGATCCTGGTCTATCTGAACCGCCAGGACCCGGCTGCCGTGCGCAGGTGGCCCGCGTTGGCCAGGCTGCTGCCCGAGTCGAGCATGCCGGCGCGGCCAGAGCCGATGAGTACATCGCCCCGGCCGGGCGGTTCGAACGCGGCGCCCGAGCGCGACCTCGGCCAGTTGCAGCTGTTCGACGCCCTGTTCAGCCTGCTCGCCGAGCTGTCCACCGACCGGTGTGTCGTGCTCGTCGTCGAGGACCTGCACTGGGCCGACTCGTCCACCCGTGACCTGCTGTCCTTCCTGGTATCCCGGCTACGCAACCAGCGGCTGTTGATCGTGGGCAGCTACCGGGCCGACGACCTGTACCGCAGGCATCCGCTGCGCCCGCTGCTCGCCGAATTGATCCGGCTGCCGGCCGTGGAACGGATCGACCTCACCCCGTTCGACGTCGAGGACGCCTGCCGGTTCGTGGCCGCGCTGGCCGAGGAACCCGTGCCGGACGACGTGCTGCGGGAGATCGCGGAACGCTCCGAGGGCAACGCGTTCTTCGCGGAAGAGCTCATGGCCGCCCATGCCGACCACGGCGACGGCGTGCCGACCGGCCTCGCCGACGTGCTGCTCGGCCGGATCGAACGGCTCAGCCCGAACGCCCAGGGCGTCGTGCGGATCGCGTCGGTGGCCGGTAGGCGGGTGTGGCACTCCATCCTGCAGGCCGTCACCGATCTCGGCCCGGTCGAACTGGACGAGGCGCTGCGCGAGGCCGTGCAGCACCACGTGCTGGTGGTCGAGGACCGGGAGGACCGGTACACGTTCCGGCACGCCCTGCTCCGTGAGGCCGTCTACGGCGACCTGCTGCCCGGTGAACGGGTCCGCATGCACGGCGCCTACGCCAAGCACATCGCGGCAGCCGATGGCCGCCGCGGTTCGGCCGCCGCCCTGGCCCACCACAGCCTGCAGAGCCACGACATACGCACCGCGCTGGCCGCGTCGGTCCGGGCCGCCGACGAGGCAGCCAGCATCGGCGCGCCCGCCGAGGCGCTGCGGCACGTCGAGCAGGCACTGAAACTGTGGGACGCGGTGCCGGCCGACGAACGCCCGGTCGGCGTGAGCGAGGCAGGGCTGCTCCGGCAGGCCAGCTACCAGGCCGCGACGGCGGGCGAGCCGGAACGGTCGGTCGCGTTCGCCAGGTCCGCCGTGGACCGGTTCGCCGACATCGAGGAGCCGGAGGACGCCGCCCAGTCCTACCGGCGGCTGGCCCAGGCGCTGATCAACCTGGACGAAAAGGGTGCCGAGGCGCGCGAGGCCATCGAGAACGCGTGGCGACTGGTCGCCGACCGACCGCCCACCTACACCAGGGCGTGGGTGCAGGCCGTGCTGGCGATGGCGCTGCGGCGCAGTGACCCGGTCGCCGCGCGCCAGGCCGCCGAGAACGCCATCTCCGACGGGCGCGCGGTGCACGCGCTGGGCGCCGAGGCGGACGCGCTGGTCACCCTCGGCATGCTGGACGAGTACGACGGCGCCGTCGACGGCGCGGTCCGGCACTTCAGGGCCGCCATCCGCACCGCGGGCCAGGTGGAGGCGTTCAGCACCGAGTTGCGCGCCAGGTACTTCCTCGGCCTGCACTGCTTCGACAGGGGCGAACTCACCGAAGCGGTCACCGAACTGGACGCCGCGTCCAAGCGCGCCAAGGTGAACGGCCTGAGCCTGAGCAGCTACGGCGTCGAGATCCGCGTCCTGCGGGCGATCGGCAAGTACATGACCGGCGACTGGGACGGCAGTGAGATGGCGGCCGAACCGCCGGGCCGCCGGATGTCCGACACCGTGCTGGCCAGGCTCGCCGCGGCGAGCGCGTTCGTCACGGTTGGTCGGGGGCAGTTCGAGGACGCCCAGAAGCTGCTCGGCGAACTGCGCCAGCACTGGCACCGGGATGTCGAGATCGTGCTGCTCAGCGGTTACGCCGAGGCCGAACTCGCGCTGTGGCGCAACCGACCGGAACGCGCTGCCAAGCTGGTCGACGAGGTCACCGACTGGCTGGCCAAGGCAGGCTGGGAGTGGATGATCGGCCGGATCCGGCTGGCCGCGTGGGGTGTGGCCGCGCAGGTCGAACTGGCCAGGAAGGCCCGTCGGGAACGGCGCGCCGACGCCGAGGCGGCCGCTGTCGCCGAGGGTGAACGGCTGGCCGCCGACGCAGCGCTGGTGGCCGGCACCGGCAGGCCGTGGACCGGCAAACTGGGTGCCGAGGGCCTTGCCTGGCTGGCCACCGTGCACGCCGAGGCGTCCCGGCTGACCGGCGGCGGCGATCCCGCGCTGTGGCGGCAGGCCGTCGAGGCGTTCGACTACGGCAGCATCTACGAGCAGGCCATCGGCAGGCTCCGGCTGGCCGAGGCGCTACTGGCCGCCGACGACAGGGCCGGCGCCACCGAGGAGTTGGTCGCTGTCGCGGAGACCACGACCAAGCTGGGTGCCCGGCCGCTGGCCGACGCCGCGGCCGAGTTGGCCCGGCGCGGCAGGCTCACCGTGCCCGGCCTGGCCGAGGCCCGGGACCACGTCGACCCGTTCACGCCGAGGGAACGCGCGGTGCTCTCGTTGGTCGCGCTCGGCAGGACCAACCGTGAGGTCGGCCAGGAGCTCTACATCAGCGAGAAGACGGTCAGCGTGCACCTGTCCAGGATCATGGCGAAGCTCGGCGCGAGCCGTCGCGCCGAAGCCGTCGCCACGGCCTACGACCGGGGGCTGCTGGAGCGGGCCAGCGACTGATCGTCGGCCTCGTCCTTGGCCGCGATGTGCACGGCCACCCGGAGCAGGTCGTCCTCGAACCGCGTCGACACCGTGTATCCGGCCCTCTCGGCGGCCTTGAGCAGGCCGCGTTCGCTGGGTAGGCACCAGCCGAACAGTTCGGTGTGCCCGGCTGCCCTGGCCGCTCGCACCAGGTGGGCCAGCAGTGCCGAACCGATGCCCTTGATCTGCCAGTCGTCCTCGACCAGCAGTGACACCTCGCCGATCGCCGGATCGTTCGTGTTGATCAACTGGCCGACCGCGACCACCTGATGGCCGGTCACGCCGACCACGGTCCGGCCGCGGGCCGGGACGAGCAGGCGGTTCAGCAGTCGGCGGGGCAGGCTCCTGGTGCCGGTGTGGTAGCGGGCGAACAGCGTGGTCCTGGAGCACCGGTCGTGCATCGCGGACACGGCGTCCGCGTCCGTCGGCCTGCTGTCCCGCAGTACGACGCCTGCGCCGTCGGGCGTGACGACGGCGGTCGGGCCGATCGGGGCACCCAGCGCACGCACCAGGTCGGCCAGCGCCGCCGCCCTGGCCAGTTCGACCTCGGTGAACGGCGCCCAGCCCCGGCGCAGTTCGACGTCGGTGTCGTCGACGGCGGGCACGGTGACCTGCCGGCCGCCTGCCGGATCCGGCTCGTGCTCGGCGGTTTTCGGTTCGGCCGAGTCGGCGCCCAGCAGCACGCGGGCCGATTCCGCGTAGCCGGCCGAGCCGTCGACCAGCGTGGCCGCGACCCGTAGCGCTGCAGTCGGGGCATCGGTCAGGTCGGTCATCTGGGCTTTCGTGATGCCGGCGCACCGGCCGCCGACCGAGCGGACCAGGGTGACCAGTTCGGCGGGCCGGAGCTCGTCCGGCGTGCTGACGATCAGGTCGTCGATCACGCCGCCGGGCACCGGCAGCACGGTCAGCGCCAGGATGTTGCAGTCCGTGTCGGCCAGCGAGGTGGCCAGCCGGGCCAGTGTGCCGGGGCGGTCGTTGAGCTCGACGCGCAGCCGCCAGGTGGGTGGATGTGCGGCGTCCATGGATCCAGCGTGCGGCCGAGTTGTTGCCGGCAGGCGACGGGCGTGTTACCGATCCGGTGGCTCGTCCGACGCCGACACCGTTTCCTGCGCCTGCCGGGGCATCGGGCGGCGGCTCAGCTGTTCGCGCTGGATATCGGCCAGCCGACGTTCGATGCTGGTCAGCCGGTCGTAGTCGCGGCTGCGGGCAGCGGTGCGGGCCAGTACGAGACTGGCGCCTGCCAGCCCGGCCACGATCACCGCACCGGTCAGATGCCAGGTCGGGCTGTTGCCCGTGCAGTCGAAGACCTTCGTGTAGCGCGGCGACGAGCACGTCACGAACGGGATGCCGGCCAGCGCGATGCTGCTCACGGCGACCCCGCCGAGCAGGGCGGATCCGAACGTGCGCATCAGGTCGAACGCCGCGTTGCCGGCGCCGAGCGCGCCCGCGAGATACAGGACCGGGACCGGGCCGGGGAAGCCGGCGAACGCGGCGCCACCCAGCATCAACACACAGATCACTGCCTGTGCGATGACGTAGACGCGGTCCTGCCTGGCCAGCATGGGTTTCGACCCTAGTCGTCCGTCCGCGTGAAGGCAGCGCCAGCCGCGCCGACACGCGATGTTCCCCCAGTCAGGCGGGATCTGCGGGCTCCGGCGGCTGGAACACGGGCAGCGGAACGGGGGTGGGTGGCTCGACGCGCCTGCGTCTGACGACCAGCGGGCCGAGCAGCACCACCCCGCCGGCCACCGCGGCGATCCCGGCGGCCAGCACGAGCCAGCAGCCGATGCCGCTGGTCCAGGTCAGAGCGAAGCCCGGACCGCTGGTCACCGCGTCCAGATCGGCGGACACGACGAGGCCGACGGTCCAGACCGTGCCGACCAGCAGGCCGGTGGACAGCAGGGCGATCGGCCTGGCGAACGGGCGCCTGGTCAGCACCAGGAGCAGGCCGCTCACGATGGTGAGCACACCGGTGGCCACCAGCGGGATGCCGAAGTGCGGCGCGTGGAAGTAGATCGGGGTCGGGTAGTTGCCGCCCTGGGTGAGCCGCCACGACGTGTAGGTCAACGTCAGCGTGGCGGTGCCGGCTCGTTCGGCCTCCGCCTCCAACGTGCCGAACGAGCCACCGATGGCCAGCCCACCGGCCAGGACCAGCAGCAGTGCCGGCACGCTCTTCACACGCCAAATCGTGGCATGTGAGACGGGATTTTCACTGTGCGGCGGTTGGGTGTGATCGAAAATTTTCCGGTGTGAACGTCCCGTCTGCCGGTTCTGACCATCTACCTCACTGGCTGGTCGGCCCGTGCGAGGGCCGGGCCGACCGGTCGTCAGCCAAGGACTTCGGTCGCGATCCGCTTCCACTCGTCCAGCAGGTGGGTCCTGCGGGTTTCGTCGCCGCCGATCATCGCGTCCATCGCGAGGCCGCGGGTCAGGTTCACGGTCAGCCAGAACAGCGCGTCCATGCGCTCCGGTGGCACGTCCTGCCAGGCGAGTTCGCGGTAGAGGTCGTAGGTCGCGCGGCCCAGCGCCCGGTCCACCGGCAGCATCGCGCCGCTCAGTTCCGGATCGGTGCGCGCGGCTACCCACAGTTCCATCGCGGCTGTGGACAACGTGCCGGAGAACGACTCCCACAGCAGGTCGATGCCCTTCGCCACCCGATCCGGATCGCCGACCAGGCGGTGAGCGGCGGTCAGCACCTGCTCGCGCAGTTTCGTCACCAGGTACTCCAGCGCATGCGCCATGAGTTCGGCCTTGGTGGCGAAGTGGTGCTGCTGGGCGCCCCTGGACAGGCCTGCGCGCTTGCAGATCTCGTTCACCGACGTGCCCGCGTAGCCGAGGTCGAGCAGGCATTCGATGGTCGCCTCGAACAGCAGGACGCGCGTGTGCTCACTCCGCTCGGCCTGCGTGCGGTGTGTGCGCGAGTTGGTGATCACCGTCTCCATCGCGGCCCACTTTACTTACAATCCAGCCCGAAGGTAAATTCCGAGTGGAACTTAACTGCTGAGTGGAATGTCGACCACCGGTGTCGATCGGCCCCAAGGAGGCACGACGTGTCGTGGATGACCGAGGACCTGACCGCGTTCCGGGAACTGGCCAGGTCGTTCTGCGAGAAGGAACTGGCGCCGAATCAGGACCGGTGGATCGAGCAGAAGCACGTCGACCGGGAGTTGTGGCGCAAGGCCGGTGAGGTCGGGCTGCTGTGCCTGTCCGTCCCGGAGGAGTACGGCGGCGGTGGCGGCACGTTCGCGCACGAGATCGTGCTGATGGAGGAACAGGTCAAGGTCGGCGACGGCTGTTGGGGCGTGAGCCTGCACAACGGCATCATCGCGCCCTACATGCTGGGTTACGGCACCGAGGAGCAGCGGCGGGCGTGGCTGCCGAAACTGGCCAGTGGCGAGTGGGTCGGTGCCATCGCGATGACCGAGCCAGGCACCGGATCGGACCTGCAGGGCATCAAGACGAAGGCCGTGCTGCAGGGTGACCACTACGTGCTCAACGGCGCGAAGACGTTCATCACCAACGGCGGCCAGGCCGATGTGGTCATCGTGGCGGCGAAGACCGACACCGGCCAGGGTGCGCACGGCTTGTCCCTGTTGGTCGTCGAGGCGGACTCGCCGGGCTTCCGCCGCGGCCGGATCCTGGACAAGGTGGGCCTGAAGGGTCAGGACACCGCGGAGTTGTTCTTCGACGACGTGCGGGTGCCGGTGGCCAATCTGCTCGGCGGGGTCGAAGGTCAGGGTTTCGTACAGTTGATGCAGCAGTTGCCGCAGGAGCGGTTGATCATCGCGATCTCGTCGGTGTGCGCGATGGAGGCGGCGGTCGCGGAAACCCTGCGGTACACCAAGGAGCGCACCGCGTTCGGTCGGGAGATCTTCAACTTCCAGAACACCAGGTTCACGATGGCCGAGTGCGCGACGGAGGCCACGGTGTGCCGGGCGTTCCTCGACAAGTGCATCGAGTCGCACCTGCGCGGCGAACTGGACGTGCCGACGGCCGCGATGGCCAAGTGGTGGTGCAGTGACAGGGCGTGCCGGGTGGTCGACGAGTGCGTGCAGTTGCACGGTGGCTACGGATACATGAACGAGTACCCCATCGCGCGGGCCTGGACGGACATTCGGGTGCAGCGGATTTATGGTGGGACGAACGAGATCATGAAAGAGATCATCTCTCGTACGCTCTAGCCCGTTGCTTCGTCTATTGTGGAGGTTTGATGCCTGGGCCGTTGGCTGGGTTGCGGGTCGTGGAGATGGCCGGGCTCGCACCCGCGCCGTTCGCCTGCACCGTGTTGGCTGATCTCGG
>DASXYT010000129.1:0-2595 GCA_036502345.1 Pseudonocardiaceae bacterium
ACGTAGGAACCCAGGTCGTCAACGTACGACAGGTCGTGCAGGGCGCCTAGGTCGATGATCACCTCGGGGGCGGCCAGCCGCAGCTTCATCAGCGGCAGCAGCGAGTGGCCGCCGGCCAGGAACTTTGCGTCGTCGCCGTGCTCGGACACGAGGCTGATCGCCTCCTCGACCGAGCCTGCCCGCTGGTAGCTGAACGTGGACGGGATCACGCCGACACCTCCGCGGGCGCCTCAGCGGCCGCCAGCGCGGCCCTCACGATGTTGTGGTAGCCAGTGCACCGGCACAGGTTGCCCTCGAGGCCGTTGCGCACCTGCTCCTCGGTGGGATGCGGGTTCTCCTTGAGCAGAGACACGATGGCCATCACCATGCCCGGCGTGCAAAAGCCGCACTGCAGGCCGTGCTCGTTGTGGAACCCGCGCTGTACCGGGTGCATCTCCCCGTTCGTGGCCAGTCCCTCGAGCGTGGTGACCTCGTGCCCGCTGGCCTGGGCGGCGAGCACCGTGCAGGATTTGACGGATTCCCCGTCGAGCAACACCGTGCAGGCCCCGCAGGAGGTGGTGTCGCAGCCGACGTTGGTCGCGGTGAGATCGGCCACGTCGCGCAGGAAGTGCACGAGGAGCATGCGGTCCTCGACGTCCGCGGTGATGTTCGTGCCGTTGACGGTCAGGTCGACCTTCACTGGTGACTCGCCTTCTGTGCCTCGTTGATCGCCGTCCACACACGCTGCGGCGTGGTCGGCATGTCGATATGCCGTACGCCGAGATGCGCGACGGCGTCGATGACCGCGTTCTGGATCGCGGGGGTCGCTCCGATCGTCCCCGCCTCGCCGATGCCCTTCACGCCCAGCGGGTTCAGGTCGGTCGGCGTCTCGCTGTCGGCCAGCTCGAAGCTGGGCAGGTCAGGCGCTGAGATGGCCGCGTAGTCGGCCAGCGTGGAGGTGAGCGGGTTGCCGTCGGCGTCATAGAGCACCTCTTCGAGCAGGGCCTGCGCCGCGCCCTGGGCGATCCCGCCGTGCCGCTGGCCCTCGGTGAGCACCGGGTTCATCACTATCCCGGCGTCGTCGACGGCCACGTGCCGCACCATCTTCGTCTGGCCGGTTTCGGTGTCGACTTCCACCACGGACACGTGGGTTCCGAACGGGAACGTGGGCCGCTCCTGGACGAAGTTCACGTCGGCGATCAGGCTGCCGCCGCTGGTATGACCGGCGACCTGGGCCCAGGACAGGGCCGTGTCCGGGTCGCCGCGCACCTGCCACAGCCCGGAACCCGTATCGAGCACCACGTCGGCTTCGGCGGCCTCGAGCATCTCGGCGGCATGGCGGCGGGCCTCGTCCTTGACTTCGACCGTGGCCTTGTGCACGGCCGAGCCGCCGAGCTGCAGCGACCGCGAGCCATAGGTCCCGACGCCGACCGGGATCAGGTCGGTGTCACCGTGGATGACCGTGATCCGGTCCATCGGGATGCCGAGCTCGTCCTGCACGAGCATGGCCCACGCGGTGTGGTGCCCCTGGCCGTGCGCCGAGCTGCCGGTGTAGACCGTGGCAGAACCGTCGTCCGTCACCTCGATCTTGGCGGTCTCGCCGGCGTCCGGGTCCGGCGCGGTGATCTCGACGTAGGAGGACACGCCGATACCGAGCTGCCTGGGGTCACCGCTGGCCCGCCGGCGCCGCTGCTCCTCGCGGAGCTGGTCGTAGCCCGCCGCGGCCAGCGCCTTGTCCAGCGCGTCGGCGTAGCGGCCGGTGTCGTACATGGCGCCGGTCTTGGTCTGGAAGGGGAACTTGTCCGGAGCGATGAAGTTGCGCCGCCTGACCTCCGCCGGGTCCATGCCGATCTCGGCGGCGAACAGGTCGACCGAGCGCTCGATGGCCGCCGTGGCCTCCGGCCGGCCAGCCCCCCGGTAGGCGCCGATCGGAGTCGTGTTGGTGACGGCCTGCCGGAACCCGGCTTGCACGTCCGGGATGTCGTACACGCCGGGTGCCATCAGGCAGGTCAGGAAGGGCAGGAGTCCGCCGACGCGCTGGTAGGCGCCGGCGTCCTGGATGACGTCGATGCGGTAGGCGAGGATGCGGCCGTCCCGGCTGCCGCCGATCTTGATGCGCTGCAGCTGGGCGCGGCCCTGCGTCATCGCGACCAGGTTCTCGCTGCGGGTCTCGGCCCAGCCCAGTGCCCGGCCGGTTTTCCTGGCCGCCCAGGCGAGGGTGATCGTGTCCCGGTCGATGCCGATCTTGGCGCCGAACCCGCCGCCTACGTCGGGCACCACCACGCGGATCTGCTCGGGCGCCATGCCCAGGGCGCCGGCCAGGATAAACCGGCTCACCTGCGCGTTCTGCGAACTGGCCCAGACGGTCAGCTTGCCGTTCTCGAAGCTGACGGCCGAGGCCCGCCCCTCCATCGGGAGGCACGCGACCCGCTGGTTGACGATGTCCTGCTCGACGACCACCTCGCAGGCGTCGAACGGCGCGTTGTCGGTCGGCACCGGGTTCGCGATCGCGATGTTGGTGCCGGCCGCCGGGAACAGCAGGGTCTCGTCGGCGACCGCGGCCGTCGGTCCCAGCACCACCGGCAGCGGATCGTAGTCCACGGTGACCAGGTCGGC
>DASXYT010000130.1:0-20486 GCA_036502345.1 Pseudonocardiaceae bacterium
GATCCGAGCGACCGGGACGTCCCGGCCTACCGGATCGATCCCAGCTCATTGCCCGGTCGGCCCTGCTCGATCGCGGCCGCGCTCGACCTGATCGGGGATCGCTGGTCGCTGCTGGCCATCCGCGAGGTGATGTTCGGCAACCACCGATTCAGCCAGATCGCCCGCAACACCGGCGCGCCCACCGACCGCCTCGCCGCCCGACTGAAGGACCTCGTCACCGCCGGGATACTGGAGCGGCGACCCGAGCCGACATCCCGACACGAGGGCTACTACCTCACCGACGCCGGCCAGGAACTGGGCCAGGCCATGCAACCGTTGACACGTTGGGGAGACCGGTGGGCAGTCACCGAACCTCCCATGCGCGTGAGCCACCATGGGCACCAGGTGGCCATCCGCCAGGTCTGCGCGGTGTGCGGTGAGGAGATCGGCACCGACGTCACCCGCGAGATGACCGCGCCCGGCTGGGATGCGACCGGGCCGACACGCACGACCAGGTAACCGCGGAAGGCCGCGCGCGTGATCACCGCATTCGCCGGCTGAGGCAGCGAGCAGCGCGGCGTTCGTGGATCTCACCACACCCGTGCCCCGCCAGCGGCGCGTGTTCGCCCTGGTGTTGGGCCCGGTGAACACGCGGTTGGTCGGCTCGGGGGAGCCGGACCGGGTGACCGCCGACCAGGTCGGTGCCTCGGCCTCGGTCGTGGTGGCCGGGCGGGGACGGGTTTCACACAGCCGTTCGGCCGCCGTCGGCGGCCACCGTGGTGCCCGTGACGTAGCCGGCGGCCGGCGAGGCCAGGAACGTGATCACCTGGGCGATCTCGTCGGCCCGGGCGGCCCGGCCGAGCAGTGTGGTGGCCCCGAGCGCTTCGATCAGCGCCGGATCGGCGGCGGTGAACACCGGGCCGGGAGCGACGGCGTTGACCCGCACCCCCTGCGGGCTGAACTCGGCCGCCCACGAGCGGGTCATCGCTGTCAGCGTCGCCTTCGTGCCCCCGTACGCCGCGCCGCCTGCCAGGCCGATGGTGCCCGCCATGCTGGCGACGTTGATGATGCTGCCGCCCCCGTTCGCCGCCATCTTCGGCGCGAGTGCGGCGACCAGGAAGTACGCCGCCCGCACGTTGCCGTCGAACAGCCTGTCGTAGGTGGCGACGTCCAGGTCGGCGGTGGGGCCGAACCAGGAGGAGCCGGCATTGTTGACGAGCACGTCGACCTCGCCTGCCTCGTCGGCGAGGCGGCGGATCTCGGTCGGGTCGGACAGGTCGGCCGCGATGAACCGCGCCTTGCCACCCGCCAGCTCGATCTCGGCGACCACCTGCTCGCCCCGGTCCGCGTCGCGGCCGTGCACGATGACCTCCGCGCCTGCCGCGGCCAGTTGGACGGCGGTGGCGCGCCCGATGCCGGAGGTGGCACCGGTGACGAGCGCGGTCCGGCCCGCCAAGCTCTGCTGAGTGCTGGTCATGGTGTGCTCCCTACGAATTTCGCTGGCGTTTCCAACTGACGCAAGCGTTTCACCGGGGCGAACGTCGGGCATCGCATGAACGTGTGATCTCTCGGCTGGGGAGCATGCGACGAACATGTCAGGCTCTCGGACATGGCAGGGACCCTGCACGGCCGCGATCCTGAGCTGACCGTCGTGCGCGACGCGCTGAACTCGCTGCGCTCGGGGACGGGCGTCGTCGTCGTGGTCGAGGGCAGCCCGGGAATCGGCAAGAGCAGCCTGCTGGCCGAGGCAGTGCGGCTGGCGGGTCGCCTGCCGGCCCGGGTGGGCCTGGGAGATGCCGACCCGGCGGAGACCGTCGTCGAGCTCGCGCCGCTGCTGCGGGCGCTGTTCGACGGGCAGCCGCCGCTGCTGGACCGCTCCGCGCTACCAGCCGCACGTGGCGGCCCCGAGCAGCGGTACTGGCTGGTGCACGACCTGGAGTCGCTGCTGGAGGGCGCGGCCGCGGTGGCGCCGCTGGTGGTGTGCCTGGACGACCTGCAATGGGCGGACAGCGGCACCCTCGCCGCGCTGCGTGCGCTCCCGGCCCGACTGGCGTCGGTCCCGGTCGCGTGGCTCCTGGCCGCTCGTCCTGTGCAGGCCGGCAGCGGGCTGGCCGACGTGGTCGACCAGCTCGTGGCGCAGGGTGCGCGGCGGATCACCCTGGACCCGCTCCCGCCGGCCGCGGTCGCCGAACTCGCGGCGGAGGTCATGGGGGCGAGCCCTGACCAGGCACTGCTGGAGCTGGCGGCGGACGCGGCCGGCAATCCGTTCTTCCTGGTCGAGCTGCTGCGCGGACTGCGCGAGGAGCGGCTGGTCCGGATCGAGGGCGGGGTGGCGCACCTGGTGGCGGCGCGACTGCCCAAGCGGGTCGCCGCCGGCATGCGCCACCGGCTCGCGCGCCTGTCCGAGTCCGCCCGCCAACTGGCCACCGCGGCCGCGTCGCTCGGTCGTGGGTTCACCGTCGGGCAACTGGTGGTGCTGCTGGGCGTTCCTGCGGCGGCCCTGCTCACCCCGGTCGACCAGCTGGTCGAGGCAGGCGTGTTCGCCGAGCGTGGCGACCGGCTCGGCTTTCGCCACGACATCGTCCGGGATGCTGTTCGGGACAGCACGACGGTGTCCGCGCGCCGGGCGCTGGATCGGCAGGCCGTCGACGTCCTGCTCGCGGCCGGGGCGATCCCGGTCGAGGTTGCCACGCAGCTGGCGACCAGCGCGGAACCCGGTGACGAGGTGGCGGTCGGCCTGCTCAAGGACGCCGCCGACGCGCTCGGCCAGCGCGATCCGGCTGCGGCTGCCGAACTGAGCTGCCGCGCCCTTGACCTGATTCCCGCCGGTCATCAGGCCGCTGGACCGTTGGTCGCGACCACCACGGTCCTGCTGCACGCCGCCGGCCGGACGGACGACGCCGAGGCGTTCGCGCGCAAGCACCTGCGGAATGTCGTTCCGGCGGCCGAGGAAGCTGCCGTGTTCCTCAGCCTGGCCAGCATGTTCGCCCTGTCGGCGGACGTGCGCGCCGAGGCCGGGCGGCGGGCTCTCGCGCTGCGTGGTCTGTCCGATGAGGACCGTGCCAAGCACCAGGCTCGGCTGGCCTACAACCTGGTCCAGGCCGGGCGGCCGACCGAAGCGGCCGAGCAGGTCCAGCAGGCTCGACCGGGAGACCTGGCGGCTCGCTCGATCCTGGCGCAGGCCGACGGGGCGCTGCGCTACGTCGACGGGCGCTTCGATGACGCGCTGGCGGTCCACGAGCAGGCGATGCGCGACGGATTCGGTCCCGGTGAGGAGACCCGCGAGTGGGTGGCCCGGCAGTGGCGCAGCGAACTGTTCGCCGTGCTCGACCGCTTCGACGAGTCGCTGGAGCTGATCTCGACGGGCATCGTCGCCGCGCAGCGGGAGCGGCAGGCGTTCGCGCTGGACTTCTTCGAGACCTGGCGCGGACGGCAGCTGTTCCAACTGGGTCGCCTGACCGACGCGGCGGCGGCGCTGGAGGGCCGCTTCGACGCTGCCGGCGCCGTGCCGGTGGTCGGCGCGCTGTACGCGGCGGGTGTCGTCGCCCTCGGGCGGGTCGCGATCCACACCGGCGACGAGCGGCGCAAACGCGAGACAGCGGCACTGGCCGGCACGATGGTGGCGGACGGCACGCCGGCCGAGCGTGCGCACGGCGGCTGGCTGCTCGCGCTCGCCGCGATGGCGGACGGCAACCCGGCGGAGGCCCGCGCGGCACTCGGCACCGGCGGCACCCCGCCCTATCCGATGGATGTCACCGACGACCCCCAGCTGGTCCGGATCGCCATCACCGCAGGCGATTCGCGACTCGCCGCCGACACCGTCGCCTCGGCCGAGGAGCGGGCGCGGCGCAATCCGGGGATCGGCTCGGTGCGCGCGGCGGCAGCTCACGCCCGCGGCCTGTTCGCTGCCGACACCACACTGCTCGCCGAGGCCTGCCAGCTGTTCGAGGCAACTCCACGGCCGATGGCGCTCGCGTCGGCCCTGGAGGATCTCGGGGTCGCGCAGCTGCGCGCGGGCGCCCAGGAGGCAGGCGTGGACACGCTCGGTCACGCACTCGTCCGGTACTCCGATGCGGGCGCCACCTGGGACGCGGGGCGGGTACGCGGGCGGCTGCGCAGCAACGGGGTCCGTCGCAGGCTGGTGACCAGCACGCGGCCGAACGCCGGGTGGGCCGCGCTCACCGGCTCGGAACTGGCTGTGGTTCGGCTCATCGCGCAGGGACTCACGAACCGCGAGACGGCCGAACGGCTGTTCGTCTCGCCCCACACGGTGAACAGCCACCTGCGCCACGCGTTCACCAAGCTGGGCGTCAACTCCCGCGTCGAACTCGCCCGCGTGGCGGAAGGAAGGACCTCATCATGACCGACTACGTCGAGACGGCCAGCAGGTCCAATTCGACCAACGCCCACTGGCACGACAGCGCTTCGCCGCGCCGCGACAAACTGGCGGACCCGGATCATTCCGAGCGCGATGTGTCACGAACGACGGTGACCCAACCGCGCGGCAGGTCAGCGCAGCTCGGACATCCGGTGAACGCACTGGCATGCCGATAAGCGCGTCGCTACGCCGACGGTGTGGCCGCGAGCGAGGCGAGTCCAGCCTCAGCGCACGCGTCGTCCTGTCCCGGCGCATCGCCCCCACTGACCGAGATCGCACCGATGACGGCATCGCCGCGCCGGAGCAGCCGAGAACCCGCACCCGCGATGATGGGCGCGCCTGCCACCTGATCCAACTGCCCGAACAGCGCCGGCCACGCCTGCTGCAGGCGCATCAACTCGTCGCCATCACGATGGAACAGCGCGACGCTGGATGCCTTCGCCGGGGCAAGGCGAGCCGACAGCGGCGGGGCACCATCCATGCGATCGACAACCATCACATGCCCACCGCCGTCGACGATCGCGACCGTCACGTGCGCACCGAGTTCGGCGGCATGCTCACGTACCCGGGCGCTGATGGCCCGTGCTTCCTCCCAAGTGAGTGACATCTCTCCACCTTCCAGATTCCTTGGCCTGACCAAGCTTGGACTGGCCAAGGATAGCACATTGGTTGGGCCGGCCAAGGATTTGGCTAGACTTCCGCGCATGGAGCTGGAGGAAACGCCCGCGCGCCTGCGCAGCAAACCGAGCTGGCTGCTGGGCAAGGCGGCCGTGCGGGCACACCGGCTCGTCGTCGAAGCGATGGCCGAGACCGACGGGCGCGCCTACCACTTCGCGATCCTCGCCGCGCTGGACGAGTTCGGCCCGGACAGTCAGGTGCGGGTGGGTCAACGGTGCGGAATCGACCAGAGCGATATGCATGCCATGCTCAGGGACCTGACCCAGCAAGGCCATGTCGCGCGTACCCCGGACCTCAACGATCGACGTCGCAACCTGATCACCGTGACCCCTTTGGGCCGACGACGGCTCGAAGAGCTGGACTCAGTGCTCTCCACGGTTCAGGACGACCTGCTCAACGTCTTGTCGACCACCGAACGGGATCACCTCGTCGCACTACTCACCCGCGTTCTCGACTAGATCGTCAACGCAGATCCGGTAATGCGCGGTCATGCTTGATATGCGGGTGGACGTAGGTAGCCCAATGACCGGATACATTTCGTTCTGACGGCCATTTCGGACAGGTGGATCTCATTGAGGGTTTACCTTGCTCAACCCTCAATATGCCCCTGACCAGAGCAAAACCGGACATCTTCGGGTGGCGGCGATCGAGGGGTCGTGTCCGCCGCCTGGCAATCGTGGGCCGCCCAGCTGCAGCGCGAACCGGGCGGCGCAGATCAGCGAGATGACAGCCACGGTCCGCCGGGAGGCCGGACCAGTTGTGCCATTGGTTCGGTCAGCGCCGCCGGGATCTTCCTCCCGGACATCAACTGCCGGATCGAGGCTGTCGTGGGTTCCGACAGGAGGTGATGCCGTACTTCTCGTTTGGCCCATTCCATCAAGATCCGCGGAACGCGCGGTAGTCGACCCGAGGCTGTTCAGGTGATGTTCTTCCCCCGGGTATCTAGTAAAGCCGATGACCTGTTTAATTGGCGCTGCCGTAACGTCAATCACTCAAGGAGTGAAATGAAGACCACGACGAAGATGAAGAAGATCAAGGTACGTCGCGCTGGCGATGTGCGCCTGACCTCTGCGTGCCCCTCCTACCAGGCTGGCACCAACGCCATGTGATTCGGCCATCCCGGGCGGAGCCGATTGTAACGGCTCCGCCCGTCGCGGAGGTAATTGTGGATCACGGCCGGATTCTATTTCATGATCTCAGTTTCGTCGACGAGGGGGACGAGGTACTCGTTGGCAGGCAGGATACTGGTACGTATGCCGTTCTGCCGGCGGATGGCGCAGCATTGTTGGCACGTTTGGCCGACGGCGCCTCGCCGATCGCCGCAGCCAATTGGTACGAGACAGCATATGGTGAGCCGGTCGACTTGGACGAGTTTCTGGAGACGCTCGCCGAGCTGGGATTCTTGCGCGAGGAAACGGCTGGAGGCACCGAACCTGCCGTCGGTGTCGACCGCTCGGTGACGGTGTGGACCCGGATCGCCCGTGCCGTATTCTCCCCGCCTGCGCTGGCACTGTTCGGCGCGGTGGTGGTGTGGTGGCTGGTCCAACTGGGCGCCCACCACGACCTGCTCCCCCGGCCCGGTCAGGTGTTCTTCGTCCGATCACTGGTGATCGTGCAGTTGGCGATCACGGCGTTCCAGGTGCCGCTGATCTTCCTGCATGAAGGATCGCACGTCCTGGCCGGGCGACGCATCGGCCTGCGGGCCACCCTCGGGATCAGCAACCGGCTGACCAACATCGTGTTCGAATCACGCATGAACAGCGTGTTGAGCGTGCCCCGACGGCAGCGCTATCTACCATTCCTGTCGGGCATGATGTGTGATGTCGTGGTGTGGGCCGTCCTCGATCTGATCGCCCAGTACACCCGTGCTCCGAATGGTTCCTTCTCACTGCTCGGCCGGTTGGCCTTGATGCTCGCCTTCACCACGGCACTGCGGCTTGCCTGGCAGTTCCAGTTGTATCTGCGCACTGATCTCTACTATGTCGCCGCGACGCTGCTGAACTGCCACGACCTGCACGACGCGAGTGTGGCCCTACTCCGTAATCGAATATCGCGATGGTTCGGCAGAATCGACCGGGTGGTGGACGAGGAGCAGTGGTCTGAACGCGACCGAAAAGTCGGCCTGTGGTACGGACCGGTCATTGCCTTCGGCATTCTCGTGTTCCTCGTGATCGCCGCATGGAGCTCCGTACCGATTCTGATTCGGTACGTGGAGATCGTGGCGACCCGCCTCACCTCCGGCCGAATCGACGCATACTTCTGGGATGTCCTGATTTCGTTCGCCCTGAACATCGCCAACATCGTCGTAGTGATCTACCTCGCCCGCCGAAAGCGCCGACCGGCCGTCGGCAACCGTATTCCGGCAACCGACTAGGAGATGAATTCCGTGAGCCCACACCTGTATGTCACCGGAGCACGGAAGGTGGACCGACTGGCGTTCGCGGCGACGACGGCACCGTCGGCGATCGTCGCCGACACCCACCGCCAACTGCGCGGACCGTACACCGGCGTCGACAGCGTGTTGCACGTCGTACTGCCCGACGCGTTCGGCAGGTGGCCGGCATTGGTCGAGGACCACCGCGTCGAACTGCTGCACGGCATGCCCGAACTGAGTGACCTGATCGGGGCCGCGCCGACGATGATGGCCACCTCGACGAACTACCCACAGCGCAGCCGGTTCTACAGCCGGAAGATGCTACGCAGCGTCAACCACGGCATCGTCACCTTCCTGCGGAAAGTGGCCCTACGCAGGGCGACGGCAGGCGATGGCCCGCTGATCCTGGTGTTCGACAACGTGCCCCAGGCCAGTGACACCACTCAGGAACTGCTGGCCCTGCTGGTCCGCCGTTGCGACCCCGAACAACTGCGCGTGTTGGTGGCCGGTGGACCCGGCGAGCTACTGCCGGAGCTGGCCGAGTCGGTACGCCGGTACACGGTGACCACACCGGCGCCCGAGCTGGTCCGTTCGGCCGAGACCCGGTCGCCCGACGAGCTGGTCGCCGCATTCGTCGCCGGCGACGGCATCGGCGACGACCCGGCGGAACTGGCCGCCTACGCCGCCGCCGACCCGGCGCTGGTGACCCGGCTGCACGACGAGCGGGCCGACGAGCTGATCGCGGCCAGCCACCGGATCGTCGGCGCAGCGGCCTACCACCGGGAACACGGCAGCGATCCACACGGTGCCGGCGTCGAAGCGCTGATGGCGTGCGTGCAGTTCAGCGTGGAGGGCGGGTTCTCACCGTCGGTGATCGAGTACGCCGAACGCGGCAGGATGATCGCCGACCCGGTCGGCCAGGCGTTCGAGTTCGGTAACCTGACCATGCAGAAGGGTTACGCCCTGGTCGACATGGGCCTGCTGGACGTGGGCATCGAGACGTTCACGGAACTGCGGCGCCGCTACACGGTGGCGAAGCTACAGATGATGACCTGCTACGCCATGGCGATGATCTACACCAGATTCGCCGTGCCGAGGGACCACGAACTCGCGTTGGCCTGGCAGAACAACGCACTGGCCATCAGCAGGCTGCTGGAGGACCCCGAGGAGCGCCTGGTGCAGATCGGGTTCCAGGAGAACGCGCTCGCACTGATCCAGATGCACAGGGGCGAGCTGGACCAAGCCCTGGAACTGGTCGAGTCGGCGTTGAACCGGCTCAACCACGGCCTGGCGCCGACAGAGTGGGCACTGCACCGGCAGCAACTGCTGTACAACCGGGCACGGCTGCTGGCGGTGATGCGCCGCCCGGACGACGCGTACGCCGACTTCACCACACTGATCGAGCAGGATCCCTACTTCACCGACTACCTCACCGAACGGGCCAAGGTGTCCCGCAAGGGCGGTGACCTCGCGGCCGCACTCGCCGACTACGACCGTGCGATCGACCTCGCCCCGCCGTTCCCGGAGAACTTCTACACCAGGGCGACGGCCCGGCTGGCCGCCGGCGACATCGCCGGTGCGCTGGCCGACCTGGACTACGCGCTGGACATGGAGCCGGACGACGCGGACACCAGGATCACCCGCGCCGAGGTGTACCTGGACGAGGGCAGGATCGGCGACGCGCGGGCCGACACGCTGGCCGGCCTGGCCTTCCGACCGGACGACTCGCGGCTGCTGTGCATGCTGGGCACGGTCGAGATCGAGACAGGCGAGCTGGACAGCGCGCTGACTCACTTGGATGCGGCGCTGGAGGCAGAGCCGGGACTACCGGCAGCGCTGATCAACCGTGCCGTTGTGCACCATCAGGCTGGCCGGCACGCGGCCGCAATACGTGACCTGACCAGTGTGCTCGACCAGTTCGGCGACGATCCCGACCTGCTGCTCAACCGCGGCATCGTCTACCTGGCGGACGGCGGGGGCGAGCAGGCGCTGCGCGACTTCGATGCCGCACTGGCCCTGCCCGACGCCGATATCGCAGAGCTGCGCTTCCAGCGCGGCCGCTGCCTGCTCGCGCTGGGCAACCACGAACTGGCCGCCGCTGAGCTACGGGAGTGTGAACCGACCGACGAGCACTGGGCCGAGGCCCAGGAACTGCTCGCCGCAGCGCCGTGATCACGATGCCGCGACCATCCGCTCGGTGACCTGTGTCTCGCTCGCAGGTGTGGCGGGCCGGCGCCATTTGACGCGGCCACGCCGGTCTGGGGAAGCTCGCCTGAACACGCCGACCGGACCTCGAGCTGTGGAACGTCTGCCCCAGCCGGGGTTCCATTGGCGAAGGGAAGCTGCCCCTACCCGAAACAGTACAAGGAGGTGATGGCCGAAGGCGCGGAAAGCCTGGTGTACGGCCTCGATTTCGCTCAGGCGATCATCGATTTCACCTACCGGGTGCGCCACGCGTACACGTCGACCGTGGCTTTCCGGCTGCACTCGTCGCGACCGCCACCATCGACGGCGATGATTCGCTGCGGCAGGCGCTGACCGGAAAGTACTCCCGGGGTCTACGGACGTGGAGCCAGGTCTGCGGAATGTCGCTCGACGACTTCACCAACATCTTGACCGCGTTGCTCGAAAGCCTGGCCATTCGGAAGATCAGTGATCCGGATGCGCAGGTCGTCGACCACCAACGGCAGTATTCGCTGCTCGGTACCGCGGCGCTGGCGCTGGTGCGCGGATGTGGCGGCACTGCTCGCTCCCGATGATCCTGCGGCAACACCGACGGTGGCCACGATCTCCGGGCCGGCCGGTGTCGGCAAGACCGCGCTGGCCCTGCGGGCCGCCCACCAGGCGTTGGCGGAGGGCTGGTTCCCCGGCGGCGTGCTGTTCGTCGACCTCCGCGGGTTCGACGCCGCCGGTGGTGTCTCAGCGAGTGCGGCGCCTGCTGAGTTTGCTCGGCGACCTGGGCGTGCCCCGGTGAACGCATCCCAGCCACGCAGGGCGAGCGCGCGACGCGCTACCGGTCGGAGCTGGCGGCGATGGCCGGTCGCGGCGAGCGGGTCCTCGTGGTGGTGGACAACGCCTCCGATGTTGCCGGCGCCCAAGCGCTCCGGCCGGGTGACCGCGCAACCCCACCTCAAGGCGGTGTAAATGGATCAATACCGCAGCACCCCCCAGTCAATAGCGGATACGCGGCAACCCATCAAGCCACCTGACATACCGGGTGTAGAAATCCGGGCCGGGCGTGATACCACTGTCCGATGCTCGGTCATCGAACCAGACCTGGCCACGTGCGGCACCGGTGATCACCAACCGAAAGAAGGCACCACACCCCTCGTGAGCGATGTTCAACGACCCCGCAGACCATTTCGCCTCGAAATACTCGGACTCGTCCATCACCGCGTCAGGGCCGAACGTGACGGCATTCCAGCGATCAACGTGCGTCCATGTGGTGGTCGACGATCGGTGTCGGCGTGTACCGTGCCGAAACTCGCGATCCGGGCTGTGAACCGCGCTGCGGACCAGCTCTGCTCGGACAAGGCACCCGCTCGGTTGGCTGGAGTAAGCACTCGGACGGCTTGCGCAGGACAACCCACGCCAGACCGTCGTCAATGTCATTCGCGCCTACCTGCGTGTCCCCCTCGACAGTTCGCGGTCCGGCCAGGCGCAGACACCGGGTAGCACCGGCGAGCCCACCGGCGACGTGGTGCGGTCAGGCACTCGCCCCCGACGCTTCGGCGGCGACTCGGTCAGGAATGAGTACGCTGACGCGATCGCCGGCCGCGAGCCGCATCGTGAGGTCGGCGTCGATGAGCCGACTGTCGCGCAACACCGATACCGGCACGTGGCCGGCTGGCCAGCCCAGTTCGCCGAGGGTGCGACCGGCCGCGGTCGAGTTCTCATCCAGGGTGCGTTCGACGATGCGATAGCCGGGCAGTTCGGCATGCGGGTCGTGCCCGGTTGTTCCGGCGTGCGGGTCGGCCCATTCGGCCGCGTGCGCTCCAGCGGCGATGTCCGGCACCGCTGTCGCGAGTTGCCGGGCGACCGCGCGCAGCACGCTCTGGTTGGTCAACCATCCCTGTACCGCAAGGCCATCCGTGGAGCCCACGGGTAGACCATCGCAGCCATGGAGCACCAATTGGCGCACGGCCTGAGCCAGGCTGTCATTGGCGAACAGGAGCTGCGGGGCTCGGATCCGAGTGACCGGTCCGAGGACGGCGTCCCAGTCGGCTACCTGTGCGTTGCCGGCGTTGTCGTCGGTGATGACCAACGGGGACGGGAACGGGTGCATCGCGTCGGCGACGGCGAGTTCGTCGAAGGCGTGGGTTGGCCTGGCGCGGTCGATGTCGGTCCCACGGCGCAGCAGCTTGGTGGTGTAGATGGTGCCGTAGCTGATCGCACTCGACGTCAACGTGGCGATCGCGACGGCGAGCATGACCGGCAGGGTCAGGGTGAAGTCGCCGGTCATCTCCACGACGCTGGCCAGCGCGGTCAACGGCCCCCGCGCGGCCGAGGCGAACACCGCACCCATACCCACGATCGCGTACAGCGCGGGCTGGCCTGCGGCCGGTCCGAACAGGTGGTCGACGATGACGCCGAAGGCCATCCCGGAGGTGGCGCCGATGAACAGCGACGGCGCGAACACCCCGCCGGATCCGCCGATGCCGATGGTCAGGCTGGTGGCGATCATCTTGCCGACGATCAGCACAAGCAGGAACCAGAACGTGTAGTCACCGGCGACCGCGTGGTACATGACCGGATAGCCGACGCCGTAGAGCTGCGGCAGGGCCAGCAGGAGCAGGCCGAGCACCACACCGCCGACGGCGGGCCGGGCCCACTCGGGCCGCTTGCCCCACAGCGTGTCGCAGAGATCCTCGATCTTGTACAGGATGTTCTTGAACACGAGCCCGATCAGCGCGGCAACGACCGCCAGCACCGCGACGAGCAGGTAGTTGTAGACGTGGTGCAGGCTGATGTCGGCGGGCAGTCGGGTTAAGAACGGCGCGCTGCCCAGGAACAGTTGGCTGATCACGTCGGCGACCATCGAGGAGAGCATGACGGTGCAGATCGCCCCGATGGAGAACTCGCGCAGGATCAGCTCGACGCCGAAGAACACGCCGGTGATCGGGGCGTTGAAGGTGGCCGAGATACCGCCCGCCGCGCCGCAGGCGACCAGGATCCGCAACCGGTTCTCCGGCATCCGCACCCATTGGCCGAGGCTGGAGGCCAGCGCGGAGCCGATCTGCACGATCGGTCCTTCCCGGCCGACCGAGCCGCCGACCGCGATGCACAACGCGGACGCGAACGCCTTGACCACACTGACCTGCGGGCGGATCCGGCCGCCGTTCTCGGCGACCGCGATCATCACCTCCGGCACGCCATGACCACGGGCCTCCCCGGCGACGCGGTAGATCAACGGGCCGTAGAGCAGGCCGCCGATCACGGGAATGGCGACGAAGAACCCGATACCCAGCCAGGGCAGGTGCGGGCTGCCGACCCTGCCGTCCTGGCCGAACTGGGTCTGGCCGGTGGCCAGCCAGGTGAAGCCGTAGATCAGGTAACGAAACCCGAGCGCACCGAAACCCGCTCCCAGACCCACCAACAGCGCGACGACGACCAGCCCGGACCGGCTGCCCCGCAGCCAGCCCGCGCTCCGCCGCAGCAGGCCACCGATCGTGTCCGGCGGCGCCGAACCCACCGCCACTGCCGCCGACGAACCGGCCTCCGGTTCCACGCCCCGCCACCTTCCCACACTCGTCAGCGCGTATGCACTCGGCGGCCCATGAGGCCACTTCTGGTGGGCGGGCAGTGCGCAGGGGTGACGCCTCGCTCGATCCCCGGCCCGCGCTCCTGGCGATCGGTCACCGATCCTCCAGGTTGCCCTCGGCGTCCAGGAATGCCTGCCGCAATGCCGCCAGGTTCTCCGGTTCCGGCGCGGACCACAGGCCACGGTCGGCCGCTTCGAGCAGTCGCTCCGCGATCCCGTGCAGTGCCCAGGGATTGGACTCCTCAAGAAACGACCTGACCTCGGGATCGCGCACGTAGGACTCGGTCAGCTGGTCGTACATCCAGTCCGGCACGGCGCCGGCGGTCGCGTCGTAGCCGAACAAGTAGTCCACAGTGGCCGCCAACTCGAACGCGCCCTTGTAACCGTGTCGGCGCATCGCGGCGATCCACCGCGGATTGACGACCCTGGCCCGGAAGACCCGCGCGGTCTCCTCGGTCAGCGAACGGGTACGGATCGTGTCGGGCCGGGTGGAGTCGCCGACGTAGGCGATCGGCGCGCGTCCGGTCAACGCTCGGACCGTGGCGATCATCCCGCCGTGGTACTGGTAGTAGTCATCGGAGTCGACGATGTCGTGTTCCGACGTGTCGGTGTTCTTCGCCGCCACCGCGATGCGGCGGTAGGCGCTCTCCATGTCGCCACGCGCCGCGCGGCCGTCAAGGCCACGACCGTACGCGTAGCCGCCCCAGGTCGCGTACACCTCGGCCAGGTCGGCGTCGTCGCGCCAGTTGCGCGCGTCCATCAGGGGCAACAGCCCGGCACCGTAGGCACCCGGGCGGGAACCGAAGATGCGCGTCGTCGCCCGACGCCGGTCGCCGTGCTCCGCGAGATCCGCCAGGTAGTGCGCTCGCAGGTAGTTGGCGGTTTCCGGTTCGTCGAGGCAGGCGACGAGGGCCACCGCGTCGTCGATCATCGTCACCACGTGCGGAAACGCATCGCGGAAGAAGCCGCTGATGCGCACCGTGACGTCGATTCGCGGCCGACCGAGTTCGGCGAGGGGCATCGGTTCCAGTCCGGTGACCCGCCGCGATGCCTCGTCCCACACGGGTCGCACGCCGAGCAGGGCCAGAATTTCGGCGATGTCGTCACCCGAGGTGCGCATCGCCGAGGTCCCCCATACCGAGAGCCCGATCGACCGAGGATATTCCCCGTTGTCCGTGTGGTAGCGCGCGATCAATGAGTCGGCGAGGGACTGGCCGGTCTCCCACGCCAGCGGAGAGGGTATCGCGCGAGAGTCGACGGAGTAGAAGTTTCGTCCGGTGGGCAGGACGTTCACCAGGCCGCGCAGGGGCGAACCACTCGGTCCGGCGGGTACGTACCCGCCGTCCAGAGCGTGCAGCACGTTGGTGAGTTCATCGGTGGTGGCGGCCAGTCGCGGCACGATCTCGGTCGCGGCGAACTCGAGCACCCTTCTGACCTGGTCGTGCTGCGTGCCGAGGATCTCGCGCACGACGTCGTCGGTTGCCGCGAGCTCCCAGTCCCGTTTGTCCATCGCCTCGACGAGGGCGCGGGCGCTCACCTCCACGGCGTCGGTGTCGTTCCGGGAGCCGCCGCGTTCCACATGGCCAAGGGCCTCGCGCAGACCGGGCAGTGCGCGTGACTCGCCGGCCCACATCTGGCGAGCACGCAGCATCGACAGCACCAGGTTCACCCGGACGGTTCCGGCCGGCGCGACGCCGAGCACGTGCAGGCCGTCGCGGATCTGCGCGTCCTTGATCTCGCAGAGCCAACCGTCCACGTGCAGGATCAGCTCATCGAACTCGGCGTCGTGCGGCCGATCGGCAAGGCCGAGGTCGTGGTCGAGCTTCGCGGCCTGGATGAGGGTCCAGATCTGGGCGCGGACGGCCGGCAGTTTGGCCGGGTCCATCGCGGCGATCTGGGCGTGTTCGTCGAGCAGTTGTTCCAGCGTGGCGATGTCGCCGTAGCTTTCCGCCCGGGCCATCGGCGGTACCAGGTGGTCGACCAGCGTGGCGTGCACGCGTCGTTTGGCCTGGCTGCCCTCACCGGGATCGTTGACCAGGAACGGGTACACCAGCGGTAGATCGCCGAGCGCGGCGTCCGGTGCGCAGGCCGCCGACAGCGCGGCGGTCTTGCCGGGCAGCCATTCCAGGTTGCCGTGCTTGCCGAGATGCACGATGGCGTGCGCGCCGAACTCGGCGCGCAGCCAGCGATAGGCGGCCAGGTAGTGATGACTGGGCGGTAGGTCGGGATCGTGGTAGACGGCGATCGGGTTCTGCCCGAACCCGCGTGGTGGCTGCACCATGATCACGATGTTGTCGGCGCGCAGGGCGGCCAGCACCAGATGTCCGGCCGGATCACGGGAGCGGTCGACGAACAACTCTCCTGGCGCGGGGCCCCAGTGGCCTTCCACGGATTCTCTGAGTTCGGCGGGCAGAGTGGCGAACCAGGCCCGGTAGTCAGCGGCGGCGATGCGAATGGGATTGGCGGCGAGTTGGTCTTCGGTGAGCCAGTCCTCGTCCTGGCCACCCGCCGCGATGAGGGCGTGGATGAGCGCGTCCCCGTCCTGCTCGGCCAGGCCGGGAACATCGCCGAGCCGGTAGCCCACTGCCTGCATGGCATCGAGCAGTCGGACCGCTGACGCCGGCGTGTCGAGGCCGACCGCGTTGCCGATGCGTGCGTGTTTGGTCGGGTAGGCGGAGAGCATCAGCACCACCCGCCGCTGAGCGACCGGCACATGTCGCAGCCGGGCGTGGGCGAGTGCGATGCCGGCGACCCGCGCCGTCCGCTCCGGGTCTGCGTGGTAACTGGTCAGGCCGTCCGCGCCGACTTCTTTGAAGGAGAACGGCACGGTGATCAGCCGGCCGTCGAACTCCGGGATCGCCACTTGGTTCGCGGCATCCAGCGGAGTGAGCCCGGCGTCGCTGTTCGACCACTCCTGTCTGGTCGAGGTCAGGCACAGTCCTTGCAGGATCGGCACGTCGAGCGCGGCCAGCGCGCCGACGTCCCACTCCTCGTCCGCTCCTCCGGCACCGACTGTGGCAGGAACCGCACCGCCCGCCGCGAGAACGGTGACCACCAGTGCATCGGCCTGCCGCAGGAAGGTCAGCAGATCTGGTTCGGCGGTGCGCAGCGACGCACAGAACACCGGCAGCGCCCGGCCACCCGATGCCTCGATCGCATCACAGAGCGCGTGCACGAACGCGGTGTTGCCGGCAACGTGGTGGGCCCGGTAGTAGATCACAGCGACAGTGGGGCCGTCGGTGCCTTGCGCGGTGCGAGCCAACCGGCCCCAGGTGGGTGTCGTGGTAGGCGGGTCGAAGCCCAAGCCGGTGAACAGCAGCGCGTCGGAGAGGAACCGGTGTAGTTGCGCCAGGTTCGCCGGGCCTCCGTTGGCGAGGTAGGCGTGCGCCTCGGCGACGATGCCGCCGGGCGCGGTGGACAGCTCCATCAGTTCGGCGTCGGGTACCACCTCACCGCCGAGCACCACCACCGGCAGGCCACTGGCCAGGACGGTGTCCAGACCGTCGGGCCACATGCGTCGGCCGCCCAGGATGCGCACGACTACCACGTCCGCATCCGCCAGCAACGGGGCCAGGTGCTCAGCCCGCGTGCGGGCCGGGTTGGCGAGCCGGTAGTCGGCGCCGCAGGCTCTGGCCGAGAGCAGGTCCGTGTCTGATGTCGACAGAAGAAGGATCATCGTGATGTCTCCTCGGCGTTGGCCGCGGTGGGTGAGAGCGGGTCGCACCGGCCGACGATCACACCGGCGCGGTCGATCACCACGACGTCAACGGCTACCTCGGCCGGCGCGAGCACCGTCAGGGCGACCTGTCGGGCTCGCCGTGCGACCAGATCACCCAGACCGACGCCGGTCCGCTCGGCGATGCGCAGCGCATCCAGGGCCGTGTTCGCCCGCCGAATCCGGGTGGTCGATGCCGCGTCCGCGCCGGCCTGGGCGCAGAGTTCGGCCAGCGCCGGGAGATCCACCTGGGACCGACCGGAGTGCAGGTCGAGAAAGCCGTTGGCGAGTTTGGACATCTTCCCGATGCCGCCGCCGATGGTCAGGCGGGCAACCGGATGCCGTGCCAGGTACTTCAGTAGCGCGCCGACGAAATCGCCCATGTCCAGCAGGGCGTCCTCGGGCAGGCGGTGCAGGGCGCGCACGCTCGACTCGGACGTCGATCCGGTGCAGCCTGCGACGTGCTGGTGGCCGAGTGAGCGGGCCACGTCGATCCCGCGCCGGATGCTGTCGATCCAGGCGGAACAGGAATACGGGATCACCACCCCGGTGGTCCCGAGAATCGAAAGACCACCGACGATACCCAGGCGCGGATTCCAGGTGTGCGTGGCGATTTCCGCTCCGTCGTCGACGGAGATCTCTACTTCGACATCCCCCGCGACCTGATGGGCCTGTGCGAGTTCGGCGATGACCGTGCGGATCAGCCGCCGAGGCACCGGGTTGATCGCGGGCTCCCCGACCGGCAGGGGCAGACCGGGTTTGGTCACGGTCCCGACGCCCGGGCCGGCGCTGAACAGCACGCCGGAGCCCGGCTCGGCGGCCGAGACGGTCGCGGTGATCACGGCGCCGTGCGTGACATCCGGATCGTCACCGGCATCCTTGGTGATCGCCGCCGACCACCGGCCGCCGGCGACCTGGGAGTGCGTGAGCGCGAAGGCGGGTGTCTGGCCCCTGGGCAAGGTGATCTCGACGGGATCGGGGAAGTCGCCGCCCAACAGTGCGGTGTAGGCCGCCTTGGTGGCCGCCGTCGCGCACGCGCCCGTCGTCCAGCCTCGGCGCAGCGGACCGGAGGGCCTGTTCACAACGCGGGTGCGGGTGTCACGGTGCCCCCGGTGCCAGGACCGGCAGGCCCGAGGGCGGGCCACCATCGATGAGTCGGAGCAGGGCGTCGGTGTCAAGGTGGTCGGCGACGGCATCGGCGAGCCGGTCCAACCGCGCGCCGCGCAGCGCGTTCACGTCGGTGTCATGCGCCGGCACGAAGTCACGACCCGCCACGGCGGCGACTTCGGTCAGGAAGCTCCGCCGGAACGCGTCGCTGTCGAACGCGCCGTGCCAGTGCGTGCCCCAGACCGACCCGCTCCGCGCGCCACCGAGGAACTCCGTCGCACCGTCGTCGAGACGCGCCAAGCCATGGTGGATCTCATAGGCGGTGGTGACCGGCTGGCCATAGGCGGTCGTGGTAGGGCGGCGGACGGTTTTCGTCGAGGCGAAGGCGACGTCCATCGGCAGCAGGCCGAGTCCGGCGACGGTGCCGCACCGGGATTCGACGTCGTCATCGATGCGCCGGGCGAGCATCTGGAAGCCGCCGCAGATGCCCAGCACCGGTCGCGAGGCCGCGGCCCGTTCGGTGACCGCTTCGGCCAGCCCCTGCTCGTGCAGCCAGCGCAGGTCATCGACGGTGGCTCGGGTTCCTGGCAGGATCGCCAGGTCGGCGTCGGCGACCTCACCGGGAGACGTGGTCCAGCGAACGAACACACCGGGCTCCTGCGCGAAGGCGTCGATGTCGGTCGAGTTGGAAACCCTGGGCAGGGCGATGGCCGCGACTCGCAACGACTGCCGGCCGACCGGGGGTCCGCCCGGCGCGAGTTCCTGGCGCAGGCCAAGGGAGTCCTCGGCGTCGAAGGCCAATCGGGGCAGCCAGGGCAGCACGCCCAGCGTCGGGCGTCCGGTCAGCCTCTCGATCATCACGAGACCGGGATCGAGCAGGGTTGGCTCACCGCGGAACTTGTTGACCACGAACCCGTTGATCAGCGCCTGGTCCCGTGCGGACAACAGGGCGAGGGTGCCGAAGAAGGACGCGAAGACACCGCCTCGATCGATGTCGCCGACGATCACGGTCGGGATGTCCCGCGCGTCGGCGAGGCCCATGTTGGCGATGTCGCCCGCGCGAAGATTGATTTCGGCCGGGCTGCCGGCGCCCTCGGAGATCACCACGTCGAACCGGCCGGCGAGGTCGTCGAAGGCAGCCAGCGCAACCTCGCGCAGCGTGGCCCGCAGTTGTCGGTAGGTCAGGGCCGTGCAGCGCCGGTAGGGCCTGCCGAGCAGGAGCACGTGGCTCTCCCGATCGCTGCCGGGTTTCACCAGCACCGGATTCATGACGGCCTCGGGTTCGACACCGCAGGCCATGGCCTGGATGGCCTGTGCTCGACCGATCTCGCCGCCGTCGAGGAGCGCGACGGAGTTGTTCGACATGTTCTGCGCCTTGAACGGCGCGACCTTCACTCCCCCGCGCACGAGCCAGCGGCAGATCCCGGCGGTCAGCATCGACTTGCCGGCATCGGAGGAGGTGCCGGCGACCAGCAGCCGTCCGGTCATGCCGATACCGGCGCACTACGCGGCTGGGCGGGCCAAGTCATGGCGCGAACCTTCCCCGGGGTGTCCACGCCCCCTGTGGCGAAAGGATTCGACGGCGTGAGTCTGCTGGCTTCCGGATCGAGTTCGCTCTCCGGTTACAGTGGAGGGACCGCGTCGGTTTCGCACCGACTTCCTGCACCGCCGTCGCTACGCTGATCGCACCACACGCTCGACGTGTCGTCAACACCGGGAGGCCGCGAGCCCGTAGCGGATGCCGGGCGGATGTGACCCTGGATGCCGGCCTGCCGACGGCCTATGATCCGGCCATGTCCACCGATCCGACCGCGATGAGTGTTGCTTCGCAACGAGTTCGGGCCGACTCGTGTCCAGGGGCCTTCGCTCCGCACTCGGCGGCGGACGGACTACTCGCCCGCGTACGGCTGCCCGGCGGGTTGGCGTCGGCCGCGACGTTGCGTGCGCTGGCCGGGATCGCCGAGGATCTCGGGGACGGCCGGTTGGAGCTGACTTCGCGGGCCAACACGCAGATCCGCGGTCTGGCCGCGGAATCCGTCGACGAGCTGGTGGCCAGGCTGAGCGCGGCGGGGCTGCTGCCATCGCCACGGCACGAGCGGGTCCGAAACATCGTGCTGTCACCACTGTCCGGTGTGGATGATGTTGGCCGGGCCGACCTGACCGCCATCGTCGGTGAACTGGACCGGGCGCTGTGCGCTCGGCCGCGACTGGCCGAACTACCCGGCAGGTTCCTGTTCACCGTCGACGACGGGCGGGGAGATCTGCTCGACCTGAACGCCGACGTGCGCGTCACCGCGCTTGACGCACATCGGGTGCACCTCTGGCCGGGAGATGTCGTGCTACCCCGGTCACGCGCGGTCGAGGCCGTCCTGGCACTGGGCGAGGCATTCCTGGACGAACGGATCGCGCAGGCCACCGATGCGGGGAGCGGGGGCTGGCGGGTGCTCGAACTGCTCGATGGCCCCGCACGGGTCGCCGAACGCGCGTTCGGCGG
>DASXYT010000131.1:0-14256 GCA_036502345.1 Pseudonocardiaceae bacterium
CAGCGCGACTGGCTCGACTATCGCCGCCACACGGTCGGCTTCATCTGGCAGCAGACCGCACGCAACCTCGTGCCTTATCTGACCGCCGATCAGAATGCGCAGCTGCCGATGCGTTTTGCCGGCGTGCGGCGCAAGGCACGCCGCGACCGGGCGATGGAGCTGCTGGAGACCGTCGGAGTCGGCTACTGCCGGGACCGCTGTCCGCAGCAGATGTCCGGCGGCGAGCAGCAGCGCGTCGCGATCGCCACCGCCTGCGCGAACGATCCCCGACTGCTGCTGGCCGACGAGCCGACCGGCGAGCTGGACTCGCACACCGCCGGGGAGGTGTTCGGCGCGCTGCGCGCGGTGAACCGGGACCTGGGCACCACGGTCCTGATCGTCACGCACGACATCGAGGTCGCAGGGCAGGTGGACCGGACGGTCGCCGTCCGCAACGGCCGCACCAGTACGGAGACCCTGCGCGAGGCAGTGCAGGAGGGTCGGCGGGAGGTGGAGTACGCGGTGCTCGACCGCAACGGCAGGCTCCAACTGCCGGCCAGGATGACCGAGCGCCTCGGCATGCGTGACAGGGTGCGGCTCGACGAGCGGACCGACCACATCGCGGTCCGGCCCGGCGCCGAGGGCGGGGACGCGGAACGGACGGAGCAGCGGGCATGACAGGTGCGGAAGCGACTGCTGTCGCGCAGCACGGTGGAGCCGCGCCCAACGCGGTCGAGGTCCGTGGCGTC
This sequence comes from Pseudonocardiaceae bacterium, assembly GCA_036502345.1. GTDB lineage: Bacteria > Actinomycetota > Actinomycetes > Mycobacteriales > Pseudonocardiaceae > DATEPR01. The sequence continues at coordinate 729 of DASXYT010000131.1, forward strand.
GAGCGAACCTTCGGCACCGGCCCGTCCCCGGTGCACGCCCTGCGCGGCGTCTCGCTCGACGTACCGCGCGGCTCCCTGATCGCGGTGCGCGGCCGCTCGGGCTCCGGCAAGACGACGTTGTTGAACATCGTCGGCGGCCTCGACCAGCCGACCGAGGGCACAGTGCGCATCGACGGCGCCGAAGTGAGTGCGATGACCGAGCCGGAGCGGCGCGACCTGCGCAGGACGAAGGTGGCGTTCATCTTCCAGGCCTTCGGTCTGCTCCCGATCTTGTCCGCGGCCGAGAACGTGGGCGTCCCACTGCGGATCGCCGGCATGCCCCGCGCCGAGCGCGAGGAGCGGGTCCAGCTGATGCTGGACATCACCGGCCTCGGCGACCACGCGGCCCAGCGCCCCGGCGAACTGTCCGGCGGCCAGCAACAGCGCGTGGCCATCGCCCGTGCCCTGGCCGGCGCACCCCAGGTGCTCATCGCCGACGAGCCGACCGGCCAACTCGACTCGGAGACGGCACGGCAGATCATGCGACTGCTGCGCACGGTGGTCCGCTCGGAGGGCATCTCGGCCCTGGTGGCGACACACGACCACACACTGCTCGACCTGGCCGACGGCGTGCTGCACCTTCAGGACGGCGTGATCGTCGACGACTAGAGCGGGGTCAGTGGTGGATCGCGAGTTCGCCGTCGGTGAGGCGCTGGCCGCTGCCACCCCAGGTCAGCGAGATGATCTCGGCGGCGATGGCCACCGCGGTCTCCTCCGGTGTCCGCGCGCCCAGGTCCAGGCCGATCGGTGAGGACAGCCTGGCGATGGCCGACTCGGTGACGCCTGCCGCGCGCAGCCGCTCCAGTCGATCCTGGTGCGTCCGCCTGCTGCCCATCGCGCCGATGTAGCGGGCTGGCAGGTACAGCGCGCGTTCCAGGATCGGCACGTCGAACTTGGGGTCGTGGGTCAGCACGCAGATGACGGTGCGTTCGTCGACGGTGGTCTGGTCGAGGTACTTGTGCGGCCACATCACCACCAACTCGTCGATGTTCGGAAACCGCTTGGCGGTGGCGAAAGTGGGCCGGGCGTCGCAGACGGTGACGTGGTAGCCGAGGAACTTGCCGATCCTGGCCACCGCGCTGGCGAAGTCGATCGCGCCGAACACGATCATCCTGGGCGGCGGCGCGAACGACTCGACGAAGACGGTCAGTTCGTCGTGCAGTTGCTCGCCGTGCTCACCGACGTGGATCACACCGGTCGTGCCGGAGCCCAACATGCCGCGCACCTGGTCGGTGACGCTCTTGTCCAGTCGCGCGTCGCCCAGCGAACCAGCCGCGTCGTGTGGCGTGACGACCAGGCGGTCGCTCATGGTGTCCCGGCCGGCGATCACCTGCGCCACCGCGATCGGTGCGCCCCCGGTGATGCCCGAGAGTATGTCCGACAGCTCCGGATAGTGAGCGTCGTCGCCTGGCTGGACGAGGATCTCGACGACGCCGCCGCAGGTCAGACCGACCTCGAACGCGTCGTCCTGGCTCACGCCGTAGGTGACGAGCGCAGGCCGACCGGACCGCAGCACCTCGCTGGCCAGCTCGTATACCGCGCCCTCGACGCAGCCGCCGGACACGCTGCCGACGACCTCGCCGTTCTCGGCGACGGCCATGGACGCACCGGGTTGACGGGGCGCGGAACTCCACGTCCGCACCACCGTGGCGACCGCGAACCTGGTTCCGGCGGCCCGCCAGGCTGCGATGCCTTGGGCGATGTCTCGCACCGATCCCCCTCCCGTCGGTAGAAGAGTGAACAGGGGTCGGACCGGCGTCAACGGCGCCCTAAGACGATGCTTAACTGCGGTGACGTGCTGTGCGCTGTTGACAGAGCCTGCCGCGGTGTTGCCGAATGACACAGGAGATGGAGGTAGGTATGCAGTTGCCGGCGCCGTTCGAGTACGAGCGGGCCACGAGCGTCGACCAGGCGATCGACCTGCTCCATCGACTGGGGGAGACCGCTCGGCTGCTGGCCGGTGGTCACAGCCTGCTGCCGATGATGAAGCTGCGCTTGGCGAACTTCGAATATCTCATCGACATCAACGATCTGCGGGACGAGTTGGCCTACGTCGTCGTCGAGGACGACCGGGTGCGGATCGGGGCGCTGACCCGGCACCGCGAACTGCTGGAGTCGGCCGACCTGCTCGCCGCGTTCCCGATCTTCGCCGACGCCGAGCGGGTGATCGCCGACCCGCTGGTGCGCAACCGGGGCACGCTGGGCGGTTCGCTGTGTCAGGCCGATCCGTCCGAGGACCTGTCGGCGGTGTGCACCACGCTCGACGCGAGCTGCGTCATCCGCGGCCTGGACGGCGAGCGGGTGGTGTCGATGGAGGAGTTCTACGTCGGTCCGTATCAGACAGCCGTCGGCCCGGCGGAGATGCTCACCGAGGTACGGTTTCCGGTGCGCCCCAACGGTTCCAGTGCCTACGAGAAGGTCGATCGGCGGGCCGGTGACTGGGCGGTCGTGTCGGCGGGCGCCGCCGTCTGGCTGACCACCGACGGTCTGATCGCCGACGCCCGCGTCGGGCTGGCAGCCGTCGGTCCGAACACGACGGGCATGCCGGCGATCTCCGCAGTGCTGCGCGGCCATCCGCCGTCGGAGGACATGTACCTGAAGGCGGGCGCGTTGGCCGCCGATGGCTGCCGTCCGGTGACCGACCAACGGGGCAGCGCCGAGTACAAACGGCACCTGGCGGCCGAACTGACCCGCCGCACCCTGCGTCAGGCCGTCGCTCGTGCCGGCGGGGCGTGAACGTGCAGGTCACGATGATCGTGAACGGGGAAGAGATCACCCGCGTGATCGAGGGCAGGCTGCTGCTCGTGCACTTCCTGCGCGACCACCTCGGCCTGACCGGCACCCACTGGGGTTGCGACACCAGCAACTGTGGCAGTTGCGTCGTGTGGCTGGACGGTGAGCCGGTCAAGTCCTGCACCGTGCTGGCCGCGATGGCGGGCGGGCACGAGGTGCGCACCGTGGAAGACCTCGACGCGGGCGGTGAACTCGACCTGGTGCAGCGCGGTTTCATGGCCTGCCACGGCCTCCAGTGCGGTTTCTGCACGCCGGGCATGCTGATGACAGCGCGGGCGCTGCTGGACAGCGATCCCGACCCGACGCCGCAGGAGATCCGCGAGGCCATCTCCGGCCAGATCTGCCGGTGCACCGGTTACGCGAGCATCGTGCGCTCGATCCAGTGGGCCGCTGCCGAGCAGGCCAAGGCCACCGCGGAGCAGCAGCGGTGACCGCGGCGGACGACGTCGTGACGGCGGCGGCCGACAACGACCAGCGGCCGGTCGGGCACGGGCGGATGCTGCGCAAGGAGGACCGGCGGTTCGTGCGCGGCCGCGGCCGGTTCATCGACGACATGCGACTGCCCGGCATGCTCTACCTGGCCATCCTGCGTTCGCCGCTGGCGCACGCGCGCATCACCAGCATCGACACGATCGCCGCCGAGTCGTATCCCAAGGTCAAGCTCGTCATGACCGGAGCCGACCTGGCGGCTCGCGACCTCGCGTGGATGCCGACCCTGGCCGGCGACGTGCAGGCCGTGTTGGCCACCGACAGGGTGCGGTTCCAGGGCCAGGAGGTCGCGTTCGTCGTCGCGGAGGACCGGTATGCCGCACGGGACGCGCTCGAACTGATCGACGTCGAGTACGAGCCGCTGCCGCCGGTGATCGACGTGCGGACCGCACTGGCCCCCGACGCTCCGGTGATTCGCACCGACCTGGAGGGCAAGACCGACAACCTGTGTTTCGAGTGGGAGACCGGGGACGCGGCCGCGACGGAAGCGGTGCTGTCCTCCGCCGATGTCGTGGTCATGCAGGACATGGTCTATCCGAGGGTGCACCCGGCACCGCTGGAGACCTGCGGGGCCATCGCCGACTACGACGACACCGACGAGAAGCTCACGATGTGGTCGACCACGCAGGCGCCGCACCTGCACCGCACCCTGTACGCGCTGTTCACCGGGCTGCCGGAACACAAGATCCGCGTCGTCTCGCCGGACATCGGCGGCGGCTTCGGCAACAAGGTCCCGATCTACCCCGGCTACGTGTGCGCGATCACCGCGTCGCTCGTGCTGGGTCGACCGGTGAAGTGGACCGAGGACCGGTCGGAGAACCTGACCAGCACCGGCTTCGCCCGCGACTACGTGATGCGTGGCGAGATCGGCGCCACCCGCGACGGCCGGATTCTCGGCCTGCGGTCGACCGTGCTGGCCGACCACGGCGCGTTCAACGGGATGGCAGCACCCAGCAACTACCCGGCCGGCTTCTACGGCGTGTTCACCGGCAGCTACGACATCCAGGCCGCCTACTGCCGGGTGACCGCCGTGCACACGAACAAGGCGCCCGGGGGAGTGGCCTACGCGTGCTCGTTCCGCATCACCGAGGCGGTGTACTTCGTCGAGCGGATGGTCGACTGCCTTGCCCACGAACTCGGCATGGATCCGGTCGAGTTGCGCCTGCGCAACCTGATCCGGCCGGAGCAGTTCCCGTACCGGACCCGCACCGGCTGGGTCTACGACTCGGGTGACTACCCGGCGACGTTGGCCGAGGCGCTGCGCATCGCGGGCTACGACGACCTGCGCCGCGAACAGGCGGAACGTCGTGAGCGCGGCGAGTTGATGGGCATCGGGGTGTCGGTGTTCACCGAGGCGGTGGGCGCGGGGCCGCGCCGGGACATGGACATCCTCGGGCTGGGCATGGCCGACGGCTGTGAACTCCGCATCCACCCCACCGGCAAGGCCGTGGTACGCCTGTCGGTGCAGACCCAGGGCCAGGGCCACGAGACGACGTTCGCGCAGATCGTCGCAGAGGAGATCGGCATCCCGCCGTCGGACATCGAGGTCGTGCACGGCGACACCGACCAGACGCCGTTCGGGCTGGGCACCTACGGCAGCCGTTCGACGCCGGTGTCCGGCGCCGCCGCGGTGCTGGTCACCCGCAAGGTCCGGGACAAGGCGCGCCTGATCGCAGCCGGGATGCTCGAGGTCGCCTCGACCGACCTGGAGTGGGAGAAGGGCACGTTCCGGGTGGCCGGCGACCCGACCAAGGCGGTCACCATCACCGAGATCGCCAGGCGCGCGTACGGCGGCGCACTGCCACCGGGTGTGGAGGGCGGTCTGGAAGCCCAGGTCACCTACGACCCGGTGAATCTCACCTATCCCAACGGCGCCTACATCTGTGTTGTCGACGTGGAGCCCGGCACCGGCGTGGTGAAGGTCCGCCGGTTCGTCGCCGTGGACGACTGCGGTACCCGGATCAACCCGATGATCATCGAGGGCCAGGTGCACGGCGGCCTGACCGACGGCGTCGGCATGGCCCTGATGGAGATGATCTCCTTCGACGAGCAGGGCAACTGCCTCGGCGCCTCGCTGATGGACTACCTGATCCCGACCGCGCTCGAGGTGCCGGACTGGGAGACCGGCTACACCGTGACGCCGTCGCCGCACCACCCGATCGGCGCGAAGGGCGTCGGTGAGTCGGCGACCGTGGGATCGCCGCCCGCCGTGGTGAACGCCGTCGTGGACGCGCTCAAGCCGTTCGGTGTCCGGCACGCGGACATGCCGCTGACGCCGTCGCGGGTGTGGGACGCGATGTCCGGCCACGCCACCCCACCGATATGACAGCACCCTTCACCGACGCCGACGACGTTCGCGACCGGCTGGACCAGGTCGACTACCTGGTGGACGAGGGCCTGGCCAGCGCATTGCTGTTCGCCACGACGCTGGGCAAGCCGCTGCTGCTGGAAGGTGAGCCGGGCGTCGGCAAGACGACGGCCGCCAAGGCGCTGGCCGCCGTGCTGGGCACCGACCTCATCCGGTTGCAGTGCTACGAGGGTCTGACCGCCGCCGAAGCGTTGTACGAATGGAACTACCAGCGGCAACTGCTGGCAGTGCGGCTGGCCGAGTCCCGATCCGCCACGTTGACCGACGCCGACCTGTTCGGCCCGGAGTTCCTGGTGGAACGGCCGATCCTGCGCGCCGTGCGCCACCCGGGCCCGATCGCGCCCGTGCTGCTGATCGACGAACTGGACCGCGCCGACGACGAGTTCGAGGCGCTGCTGTTGGAGTTCCTCGGCGAGTCGGGCGTGACGGTCCCCGAACTGGGCACGTTCGTCGCGGAGCGGCCGCCGTTCGTCCTGCTCACCTCCAACCGCAGCCGCGAACTGCACGACGCGCTGCGCCGCCGCTGCCTGTACCACTGGATCGACTTCCCGGCGCCGGAGCGCATGGCGGCGATCCTGCGGCGCTGCGTGCCATCGGCGACGGAGCCGCTGATCGCGTCGACCAGCGAGTTCGTCGGCCGGGTCCGGCGCCTCGACCTGGACAAGCCGCCCGGCCTTGCCGAAGCGATCGACTGGCTCGCCGTGCTGGCCGGCCTCGGTGTCGCCGAACTGGTCCGGGACGACGTGCTGCGGTCACTGGCCGCGCTGGCCAAGACGCTCGACGACCGGAACACCATCGTCGCGGCGCTGCCCGAACTGACAGCCGGTGCCTGATGAGTACCGGCGGGCCGGTGCTGGCCCACGTGGACCGGGCCGCCTTCGCCGTGTCGCTGGCCGGCAGGCTGCGGCGCGGGGGAGCGGCCGTCGGACAGAGCCAGGTGGCCGACTTCGTGCGGGTGCTCACCGCGTTTCCGCCGCGCACCGGCACGGAGCTGTACTGGGCGGCCAGGCTGACGCTGGTGCGTGAGCGCGGCGAACTCGACGTGCTGGACCGGGTGCTCGACCGGCTGCCCGAACCGGCGCCTCCGTCCACTGTGGCCGGTCGTGACCGTGATGCCACCACATCACCCGGTGAAGCCCCGGCCGACGCCGTTCCGCTGCCCTGGGTGACGCCCTCCCGCTCCGCACTCGGGCACCCGGCCGCCGAGGACGGCGCCGACCCACTGCCGGAGCCAGCACCCAGCGCACTGCTCGCCGACGCGCAGCTGCCGTTCGACCAACTGTCCACCGCCCGGCAGGCCGAACTGGCCGGGCTGTTGACCGAGGCGGCCCGGGAGTGGCCGACTCGCCGTGTGCTGCGCCAGAAAGGTCCACGCGGGCATCGGATCGACGTGCGGGCCACCCTGGCCAGGGCCCGCAGGACCGGCTGGGAGCCGGTGACACTGGCCCGTCGTGGCCCACGCGCCAGGCGCCGGCGGCTGGTCGTGCTGGCCGACGTCAGCGAGTCGATGCGCACCCAGAGCACCGCCTACCTGCACCTGATGCACACGCTCGCCACGGTGCTCGACGCCGAGGCGTTCGCGTTCTCCACCACGCTGACCCGGCTCACCCCGGTGCTGCGCGGCGGCCCGCCGGGCGCCGTGGTGCGGAGGGCGGGCGACCTGGTGGCCGACCGGTTCGGTGGCACGCGCATCGCGGGCAACGTGGCGGATCTGCTGCGGTCCCGGTGGGCGCCGGTCGTGCGCGGCTCGGTCGTGGTGATCGTCTCCGACGGATGGGACACCGACCCGCCGGAACGGCTCGCGGCGGTGTTGGCCCGCCTGCGCAGGCGGGCGTTCCGGGTCTGCTGGCTCAACCCGCGCGCCGCGGCACCCGGCTTCGCGCCCAGGGTGGCCACGATGGCCGCCGCACTGCCCTACTGCGACAGGTTCCTGCCCGCGGACACGTTCGCCGCACTGGCGAGCGCCATCGAGACGATCGCCGCCGACGCGACGACCGGCCGGATCAGCTCCACAGGGTCACGTAGATCGACGGCTTGAAGTGGCCCGGCGTCGAGCCGCTGCCGCGCAACATGGCCTGCGCGGCTCTGGGTGTGGTGACGAAGCGGGTCAGTTCCGCCGCCGCGGACGGCGCGTTGTCGTTGCCCAGGGTCGTGATGTGCCAGCCACCGCTGCCCTGCAACAGGGGACCGGCCAGCCGGGCCAGGTCACCGCTGGCGATGTCCTGGGCTGCCGCGAACGACACCACCAGAGCGATTCCCTTGCCCCGCTTGGCTTCCTGCAGTGCGGCGGCATGACTCTGGAAGATCCGCTGGTGTTCTTCCGGCACCTTCATCCGGTGCAGCATCGCCGGCACCACACCCACCTGGGACGCCGCCGTCGGGCCGAGCAACCAGGTCTGATCGCGCAGCACCCCGGCGCTCGGGTGGGTCCTGGCCATCGGGTGGTCGGGATGGACGACGGCGATGATCTGGTAGTTGAGGAAGTGTTTCGTGGTGAGCGGGCTGTCCGAGGCGGGGGGCCTCGGCCCGACGGTCACGTCGACCGACCTGGTGAGCAGCAGTTTCTCGAACTGCGCCGAACTGTGGATGCTCAGTTCGACGTCGAGGTCCTTGGCCCGGTCGGCGAACAGCCCGATCAGGCCGGGCGCCGAGTGTTCGGCGAACAGGTTCGACGCCGCGACCCGCAGCAGCCGCCGCCCGCTGCCTGCCCGCCGCACCTCCAGGATCGTCTGGTCCTGCAGGCCCAACAGTTCAGCCGCGCGGCTGGCCAGCCGAAGACCGCCGGGGGTGAACGCGAGGCCGGCGTGCGTGCGCAGGAAGAGCTTGTCACCCAGTTCCTTGCGCAACTGCCCGACGTGCAGCGACACCGCGGCCTCCGAGACGTGAAGGTCCGCAGCAGCGCCCTTCACCGAGCCAAGTCGTACCACGGCGGCGAACGCCCGCAGTTGTGTCGGCGTCACACGCTGCCCTTCTCCTCGTCGTTGCGGGTGGCGTCAGCCTCAGAGTTTCTAACACAACAACTGTTCGGCTCGCGGCGTCGAACGCCATTGTGTTAGAAACTCTAGCCCGGACCTGCTGGTATCCGGCCGAACCGGCACACGCGTCTACCGGGGCCCTAGATCGGCAGGCCGGACACCGGGTGCGATGGGCACGGTGTCGTACCAGCCGCAGCGCGGCTCGCCGTCCGGCCGGTCGAACCGGCCGACGTAGGGCTTGATGTCCAGCACCGGGGTGCCGTCCAGCAGGTCGACACCGGCGAACCGCACCAGCCGACCGTCGATGCCGACCAGCCGGACGAGGCTCAGGCCCAGCGGATTGACCCGGTTCGGGCCGCGGGTCGCGAACACGCCCATCGACCGGCCGGTGGGTCGCAGCAGGAACGGCACCTGCCGCATCCCGTCGTCGCGCGAGGCCTGGTCCAGCCACGTCACCAGCCAGACGTGGTCGAAACCGGCCAGACCGTCCAACCCGGCCTCGAACGGGCCGAAGATCTCCACCGTCGCCTGTTCGTCCAGGTTGAGCGCCGACTGGACGGGCGTCTGTTCGGAACGCAGGTGCTCCGAGCGCACGACGCCGATCGCGGTGAGTAGGCCGACTGGTGCCATTGGAGCAGAGTGCCCAAGGCGGATGGCCGGGTGGGAGTCCGACGTAAGCATCGACTTAATTCACTGTTGCCGCCGCTATACGGCCGGAGAACCATGACCCTCACGACATCCGGCGACGGCGCGCGGCGCTCCGTCCTCTGCGTGAACGGGCGTGCGGCATGCGGATCGAGTCCGAAGGTCACAGTCAGGGCAGTCCACGGCTGTACGAGCTCTTCGAGAATGCCCCGAAAACCGGCAAAAGCCCGACCGTGTGGGCGTTTCCCGAATTCGTCGACTTCCTGAAGGTCGCGGGGCAACCGGTCCAGGGTCCGTGGCCGCCGCACCAGATCCCGAGGCCGGACCCGACCGAGGAGGACACCCCGGTCGCCGTGGCCGACCCGGAGGCCGACCTCGACTACTACCCGAAGAGCCAGTAGAACGACACACCTGGTTCGGCCGCCAACGCGTCACCACGGAGGTTCAGGGATGTACCCATCGCGCTTCCGCTACGAAGCGCCCCACTCGATCAGCGAGGCGATCGAGTTGCTGCACGCTGGCAACGGGGAGGCCAAGGTGCTGGCCGGTGGTCAGAGCCTGGTGCCGTTGATCAAGCTGCGGTTCGCGGCGCCCGAACTGCTCGTCGACATCAACGGCCTGCCCGGTCTGGACTACCATCGCGTCGATCCGGACGGCAGCATCCACGTCGGCGCACTGTGCAGGCACGCGGACCTGGAGCGCTCCCGCCTGCTGGTCGAGCGCCAGCCGACGATGGCCGCCGTCGCTCCGCTGGTCGCCGATCCCATCGTGCGCAACCGGGGCACCCTCGTCGGCTCGCTGTGCCACGCCGACCCCCAGGGTGACTGGGCCGCCGCCGTGACAGCGCTGGGCGGCCATGTCGTCGCCCAGGGGCCATCGGGCCGACGTTCGATCCCGATCACCGAGTTCGTCACCGGTCCGTTCCAGAACGTCCTGTCCTACGACGAGATCGCGGTCGAGGCCGTCATTCCGGCGCCGCAGGGGATCCAGTCGGGCGGGTATCTGAAGCTGGAGCGGCGGATCGGTGACTTCGCCACCGCGGGTGTCGCCGTGGCCATCGAGACCGACGGCGGCGTCGTGCGGCGGGCCGGTATCGCCTTGACCGGCGTCGGCGGTGCCACCATCAACGCCGTCGAGGCAGCGCAGGCGCTGGTCGGCAGGCCACTGGGCGCCGACTCGATCGCCGCGGCCGCCGAACGGGCCTCCGCCGCCGCACAGCCGAAGTCCGACCACCGGGGCAGCGCCTCCTACAAACGGCACCTCATCGGGGTCTTCGTCCAGCGCATCCTCAACGCTGAACTCAACTCGGCGGCGGCAGCCTGATGCGCCGACGCAACCGACCAGGAACGGGGATGGGCGAATGAGCAGCCTGTTCGAGGAGATCCGCGACGATCCGGGAGCGGATGTACCGGTCCGGCGGGTCACGATCACGGTCAACGGCAAGCGCCGCACGGCCGACATCGAGCCGCGGCTGCTGCTGGCCCACCTGCTGCGCCAGGGCCTCAAACTGACCGGGACGCACACCGGCTGCGACACCACCAACTGCGGTGCCTGCACCGTGCTGTACGACGGCAAGCCGGTCAAGAGCTGCACCATGCTCGCCGTGCAGGCCGACGGGCACGAGGTGACCACGGTGGAGGGACTGGCAGGCGCCAGCGCCCTGCATCCGTTGCAGGAGGGCTTCAAGGACGAACACGGCCTGCAGTGCGGGTTCTGCACTCCCGGCATGATGCTGGCCGCCAAGGCACTGCTGCAGGAGAACCCTGACCCGACCGAGGACGAGGTCCGGTGGGCGCTGTCGGGCAACCTGTGCCGCTGCACCGGCTACCAGAACATCGTCAAGGCCGTGCAGTGGGCGGCTGCCAAGCTGCGGGAGAGCGGAGATACCGCGTGACCACCGCGGACGGAGTAGCGAGATGATTACCGCGGACGGAGTAGCGAAATGACCACCGTGGACAGCCGCGCGCTGGACGAGATCAAGATCGGTGGCATGGGCGCGAGCCGCCGCCGCGTCGAGGACGACCGGTTCATCCGCGGCAAGGGCAACTACATCGACGACATCGCGTTGACCGGCATGCTGCACATGGAGATCCTGCGCAGCCCGTTGGCGCACGCCAGGATCCGGTCGATCGACACCAGCAGGGCGTACGCGATCCCGGGTGTCCGACTGGTGCTGACCGGCGAGATGATGGCCACCCGCAACCTGGCCTGGATGCCGACGCTGTCCTACGACACGCAGGCCGTGCTGGCCACCGACAAGGTGCGCTTCCAGGGGCAGGAGGTCGCCTGTGTCATCGCCGACGACCCGTACGTCGCGAAGGACGGCTGCGAGGCCATCATCGTCGACTACGAGCCGCTGCCGCCGATCGTCAACCCGGAGCAGGCGCTCGCCGACGACGCGCCGCTGATCCGGGACGACAAGGAGAACCAGCACGACAACGTGGCGTTCGACTGGGAGGTCGGTGACCGCGCGGGCACGGAGAAGGCGTTCGCCGAGGCCGACGTGGTCTCCGAGGTCGACCTGCACTACCCGCGTTCGCACCCGTCGCCGCTGGAGTGCTGCGGCTCGATCGCCGACTTCGACCGGGCGACGTCCAAACTGACCGTCTACATGACCAGCCAGGCGCCGCACATCGTGCGTGCCGCTGTCGCCCTGATCGCGGAACTGCCCGAGCACATGATCCGGATCGTCTCGCCGGACCTGGGCGGCGGCTTCGGCAACAAGGTGCCGGTGTATCCGGGCTACGTCATGTCGATCCTGGCGTCGATCCTGTTGGAGCGGCCGGTCAAGTGGATCGAGGACCGCACCGGCAACCTCATCTCCACCGGGTTCGGCCGCGACGTGTACCTGCACGGCGAGATCGCGATGCGCAAGGACGGCCGGATCCTGGGCGTCCGCATGTCGACGGTGTCCGACCACGGCGCCTTCTTCGCCGACGCGCAGCCCAGCAAGTTCAAGATCGGCCTGATGCACTCGGCGTTCGCCTGTTACGACATCCCGGCAGCGCACCTCACCGCTCGGGGTGTCTACACGAACAAGGCGCCAGGTGGTGTCGCGTACCGGTGCTCGTTCCGGGTCACCGAGGCGATGTTCTTCCAGGAGCGCATGGTCCGCAGCGCCGCCGAGGACGCCGGTATCGACCAGGCCGAGTTCCGCCGCATCAACTTCGTCCGAGACGACGACTTCCCGCACCGCACGCCGTACGGCTTCCTGACCGACTCCGGCCAGTACACGAAGTGTCTCGACGTCGCCATGGAGGCCATCGGCTACGAGGACTTCCTTGTGCAGCAGGCGGAAGCCCGCAAGGAAGGCCGACTGCTGGGCATCGGCATCTCGACGATGACCGAACCGCTGGGTGCCGGCAACAGCCGCGAGTACGACATCCTCGGCATCAAGATGTTCGACTCGGCCGAACTGCGTGTGCACATGACCGGCAAGGCGATCCTGCGTACCGGTGCCAAGACACAGGGCCAGGGCCACGAGACGACGTGGGCGCAGATCGTCGCGCACGAACTGGGACTGCCGGCCGACGATGTCGTCGTCGAGGAGGGCGACACCGACACCGCACCGTTCGGCATGGGCACCTACGCGTCGCGCAGCACACCGGTGGCTGGTGCCGCGGTCGCGATGGCCGCCCGCAAGGTCCGCGCCAAGTCCCGCAAGCTGGCCGCCCACCTGCTGGAGGTGTCCGAGGAGGACGTCGAGTGGGAGTTGGGCCGGTTCTACGTCCGCAGCGCGCCTGAACTCGGTGTCACCATCCAGGAATGCGCGATGGCCGCGTACAGCAACATGCCCGACGGCCTCGAACCCGGGTTGGAGAGCGTCGCGTACTACGACCCGCCCAACCTGACCTGGCCGTTCGGTTGCTATGTGGTCACCGTCGAGATCGACCCCGAGACCGGCGTGTGGGACGTGCTGAACACCGTCGCCGTGGACGACTGCGGCGTGCGCATCAACCCGATGGTCGTCGAGGGCCAGATCATGGGCGGGCTGACCGAGGCGTACGCGATGGCGAACATGCAGTTCATCACGTTCGACGCCGAGGGCAACTGCGTCGGGTCGAACTTCATGGACTACCTGCTGCCCACCGCGTGGGAGACCCCCGGCTGGGAACTGCACGAGGTCGTCACCCCGTGCCCGCACCACCCGATCGGTGCCAAGGGCGTCGGCGAATGCGCGACGGTCGGCGGCCCGGCCGCGTTCGTGAACGCGGTGCTG
>DASXYT010000132.1:0-8753 GCA_036502345.1 Pseudonocardiaceae bacterium
ACACGCAGCCCTACCCATCGGAGACCGCGCGACGTGAGGCGTTCCCCGCCTGGCTGCACACCTACAATCATCACCGCGGTCACACCGCGCTGAAGGGCCTACCACCGGCCAGCCGCGTTCCCAACCTCACGGGGCAGTACAGCTAGTCGTCCACCGGATCGGGCAGCACCCGCAGGTGGCCCCGCCTGCCGGACGAGTAGGCCTGGTCGGACGGCGGCTCGACGGGCCGATCCATCCGGCCTGCCTCGCGGACCGCCTCGGCGAGCGCCGTCAGGTCGTCCACCGTGGGCTCGGGGGGAATGAACTCACCTTCGTGTCGCACGACCTCCCACCCACGCGGGACGGTGAGGCGCAGGGCGTGCTCCTCGCACAGGTCGTAGCTGTGCGGTTCGGAGTACGTGGCGAGCGGCCCGACCACGGCGGTGGAGTCGGCATACGCGTAGGTGAGCGTGGCGACGGCCGGGTTCAGACACCCGGTCCGCGAGCACCGCCTCACGCTCCGCACAGTGGGCGACGATAGCGCCTCCCACCGACAGGGAGGCACATGACACACGGGTTGCCCATAACCCGGCCCCGCCGTTGTCCATCGACGCACCACTAGCGCGATGATGGTGCGGTGATGGTGCGCTCCACTCAACGGCGCCGGCGGGCCCGCAGGGACCGGCACGGCAGGGGTCTGCGCGGGTTGCTGTACCCGTCGGACCTACCTGCCGCGCGCAGCAGGGCCGAGCGGTTCGACGCACTGGTGCTCGAAGCGCTGGAACCGATCGAGGCCCGCTGGCGGACCGAGCTGACCGACCTGGACGTGGCCGTCGACGACGTGCCCGACCTGCGGCTGAATCCCGACCAGTCGGTGGTCTGGGAGGACGGCGTACTGGAGGACCACGACGTGCCACTGGCCCGGCTGGTGCCGGCAGGCGTGGACCGCCGCGGGCAGCCGACCAGGGCCAGGATCGTGGTCTACCGGCGGCCGCTGGAAGTACGCGCCAGGGACGGCGCCGACCTGGCCGACCTGGTGCACGACGTGCTGGTCGAACAGGTGGCCGCCTATCTCGGCCTGGACCCGGACGTGGTGGAGGGCGAGAGCTGACTCAGCGGCGGCTGGGGATCGCGGTCAGCGCCGCGAACAGCAGTACGGCCGCCTGGACCAGCAGCAACGCGTCACGCAGCGTTTCCGGCACCTCGACCTGGACGTCGGCCGCGTTCGTCGGCACGGTCACCGCGACCAGGTGACCCCAGGCCCGCACGGTCGGCGCGGGCTGCCCGTCCACGGTGGCCTGCCAGCCGTCCTCGTCGTCGGCGGCCAGCACCAGCAGCCTGCCGAGCGCGCCCTCGGACACCCGGACGGCGACGTCCGGCGGGGCGGCCTGCACCGGCGAGATGCCCTCTGCGCCGAGCACGGTGGGCGGCTGATCGCCGGTCACCGCGAGCCTGGCCATGGCGGGCGAGATGAGCGTTGCCGTGCCGGCGGCCGGTTGCAGCCGCTCCACCGGCCTGCCGTCCGACGTCGCCGACACGCGCGACGCCAGGTCGCCCGCCGCCTTCGTGAACCGGTTGGCGGTCGCCCGATCGGGTAGCACCAGGAACAGCACGCCGGACGTGGCGGCCTGCGCGACCGCGGCCTTGGTGCGGCTCGGATCGCCGGACGTGAGATCGGCGTCCCAGCGGGCCAACCGCTGCGGGGCGCCGGGCACCCGCGCGATGTCGTCGTCGCCGAACGCGGGCAGGCCGCCACCCGCCTGCCGGGTCGGCTGGTCGTTCGCGGCCAGTACCAGGGTCGATCTGTCGGTGTCGGCCAACTCGCTGGCCAGCGCAGGCCCCAGGGTCAACGAGTCGTTGCGCAGCGGGCCACCCCGGCCCTGGAACACCGACCCGACGGCGAGCACCAGCACGGCGAGCGCGCCGAGGCCGGCCAGCAGCCGGACCACGGAGCGGCCCAGCCCGCCGGTGCGCTCCGTCCGGCAGGCACCGAGCAGCGCCCAGGCCAGCCCGGCGCCGGCCAGCACCATCGGCGCACCGGTCCAGAACCGCTGCGGGGCCGCGCCGTCCAGCGTGGTCCCGGTCCGCGAAGCCACCAGCCCGACGGCGACCGCCCCGAGCACGGCGACGGCCAGTCCGGGCAGCACGGCACGGCGAGGCCGCAGCACGATGGCGACCGCCACCGCGAGCAGCAGCACCAGGCCGATCCACCTGCCACCACCCGGCCCGCCCGGATCGAGCGTGACCAACTGGGCCGCACTGACGCCAAGAGCAGGCGCCGTGCCGCTGACCCCGGACAGCAGCACGGCGGGGTCGGTCAGCACGACGGCCGGCCACGGCACCAGCAGCGCCAACGGCAGCAGCACGACGGCGAACAACGCTGCGACCCGGCGCCGCCCGTCACCGAGCCGACCGGGCACCATCACGAACCCGACGAGCGCGACGACGACCACCAGGGCGTGCACGAGCGGGGCGAACGCGCCGATGACGGCCAGCCCGAGCGCGGTGCCGGCCACCGAGGACAGCCAACCCCTGGCCGACGGGGTGAGCAGCGCGATCACGCCGGCCAGCACCGGCGGCAGCAGGACGTGCACGACGACCACGTCCAGCCGACCCTGCGCGACGGCGGCCGTGGCGGGCGGGAGCAGCGCGTAGCCGGCGGCGACGAGGGCCCGCACCCAGCGACGCACCGGCAGCTTCCTGGTGGCCGCGTAGGCGAGTAGACCGGCCAGCGGGGCGTCGCCGAGCAGCAGCACGGCCAGCGCGGTCGGCGGACCGCCCAGCGGGTAGAGCACCGTGCCCAGCGCGCCGAGCACCGCGAGCGTGGCCGGCGCGGGCGCTGCCGTGCCGCCGGCTGCCGCGTGCCAGGACGCGAGGTAGTCCGACCAGGTGGTGGCGAGGCTCTGCGCCGGCAGCAGCGCTCCGCCGGCCAGGTGGGTGCCGAGCCTGCCCGCGTCGGTCACCAGGGACACCAGGGTGAGCCCGACGACCAGCAGCACGGGTCGGGCGAGCAGCAGTTGGGCCGCGATCCGGCCCCTGCCGACCTCGACCAGCATCAGGTCCGGTCGGCCGGACCCGTCCCGGGGCACCGGTGACGGTCGTGGCCGGGGGCTGGGCCGCCGGCCGGTGGGCAGGGGAGCGGCGTCCAGCGACACGGCGACCGCGATGGCGGGCCGGCGCAACCCGGCCACCCGGCCACTCGTGGCGCCCCGCCGACCCAGCGCACCTGCCGGCAGCGCGGCGGGCCCGACCGGCCGCACCGGGGTGTCGTTCGGCGCGAGCCAGGCGGCCCGGTCCGCACCGGCCGGCAGCCGGCCCAGTGCGGCGTCGGCGGCCGCGCGGCGCCGGACCCAACTGGCCAGTCCGCCCGAAAAAACGTTGCGCAGCCGAGTGGTTCGGCTGGTGAGCAGGCCACGCACCTGCCGCCCGCCCGCCGTCGCGGTGCCGGAGCGGGCCGACCGGGCGGCGTGCAGTCCGGCCCGGCCGCCGAGCAGGTAGCCGACGGCGCCGAGTTCGGCACGTGCGTCGGAGAGCCTGCGCAGCAACGTAAAGCCGATCATGCGCAGCAGGCACAGCAGGACAATTCTGGGCAGCCCGACAATGAACCCGATCGTGGTGCAGTTCACCAGGACCGTACGCACGCCGTGCATGCGATCCGCGGCCCGCACCGAAGCGCCGCCGAGCGCGTCCGGCGGCCGAAGACCCCTGGTGACAGCGCGGGCGTGCCGCAGCCGCGCGGCCGGCACACACAGCGCGACATGGCCGGACCTGTTCACCCGCCAACCGAAGTCAAGATCGTCGCGCAGCAGCGACAACGCGGGGTCGTAGCCGTCCACGTCGGCCCAGATATCGCGTCGAATCAGCGCACCGGCAGACGAAACGGCCAGTACCTCGGTGCTCTGTTCGAATGTACTGGAAGCGAAACTTTCCTGGTCTGTCGCGGAATCACCGAACTGGCTCCAGTCCAATTCGGTCGGTCCGACACCTGTCTGTCGATGGCCGGAAGCGTCGGTGGACAGCCCGACCTCGACCACCAGCCGGGGATCCGTCCAGTCCAGCGCGAGCGGGCCGAGCAGACCGGCCGACGGGGACAGCTCCGCCGTGCGCAGCAGCACTCCGAGACAGTCGGGTTCCGGCGCGGAATCGTCGTGCAACAACCAGATCCAGCGGCCGGGATCACCCCACCGGGACACGCCTGCGGCCACGGCGGCCCGCACAGCTGCGCCGAAACCGGTGTCGCGATCAAGAGTCAGCACGCCGTCCAGCACGGGTTGTGCACCGCTCGCGGCCTCGGCCAGCAGTTCTGCCGTGCGGTCGGTGGACCCGGTGTCCACCGCCAACACGTGTCGCGGCCGTGGTGAGCACCTACGCAGCGCGGACAGGGCCTCACGCAACCATTGTTGCCCGTCATGGCAGACGAGCACCGCGAGCACCGGTTCGGTACTCGCCCGAACAGCCACGCTCTGTGGCACTACCGGTCCACCCCGATCGACGACGTCGCTGTCAGCTCTACCGACCGGTAATACCTGATGCCCCCCACAGTGCCCTATGAAATGCGCTGCACAGTCAGAGCCCGTGTCCCGCCACACGGACCCGACCGTCGCGCCGCTAGACCGCGCGTTTCTTCAGCTTGCGCCGTTCCCGTTCGGACAGGCCACCCCAGATGCCGAACCGCTCGTCGTGTGCCAGCGCGTACTCCAGGCACTCCGGACGCACGTCACAGCCCTGGCAGATGCGCTTGGCCTCCCGAGTAGAACCGCCCTTCTCCGGGAAGAACGCCTCTGGATCGGTTTGCGCGCACAGCGCCCTGTCCTGCCACTCCGGTTCTTCAGCCTCGTCGAAAAGATCGATCAGCACACCGACCTGCTCGGTCGGTGGCCCTTCCCGCTCTTCGGCGTGTTCGTCGGACAGCTCCCACATCTCCCCGTCCGCCTCCTCACCCTCTCGCACTCCCCTATGGCGGACGCCACTCGTCATGCCCCTCGCACCACGAATGACACCAGTGTGATTACACCTGTGTCATGCCAGGCGGTCAAGCCGAATGCACACGTCGGGGGGACACGCGTAACAATCGGGATGCTGTTTCGGTTCACGTGAAACGTTGCGCCGACACGAAAGATCGGGCCTTCCGGCACGACCGCCCGAAGGGGGCGGCAGACTGGTGTGGTGAACCGCTCCGGGATCCGGCCGAGCCCGATCTTCATCGGCATCGTCATAGCCGCTGTGGTCGGCGGCTTTCTCACCACACTGGGTACATCGCAGAACGACGCCGTGGTCGAGGGCGGCACGCTGTTGCTGATCCTCGGCGGCTGGGGCACTTCGCTCTGCCTGCACGAGTTCAGCCACGCGATCATCGCGTACAAGGGCGGTGACTGGGCGGTCCGCGACAAGGGCTACCTGACGCTGGACATCCGCAAGTACACCGACCCGGTGTTCAGCATCGTGCTGCCGTTGCTGCTGTTGGCGTTCGGCGGCATCCCGCTGCCCGGCGGCGCGGTGTGGGTGGACCACCGACTGCTGCGCTCGCGCAAGGTCGAGTCGATGGTGTCGCTGGGCGGCCCGCTGTCCAACCTGGTGCTCGGCGTCATCCTGGTGCAGATCGTCCGGCTCATCCCGGCACCGTTCGACTTCACCGGCCGGGCGTTCCTGATCGTGGGCCTGTCCTACCTGGCGCTGCTGCAGATCCTGGCGTTCATCCTGAACATCCTGCCGATCCCCGGTATGGACGGCTGGGGCGCGATCGAGCCGTGGCTGCCGCCGGAGGCCAAGCGGTTCGGCGCCCAGGTCCGCCCGTGGGCACCGCTGGTGCTGTTCGTGCTGCTGATCGGTGTCTCGTCGGTGAACCAGGCGTTCTTCAGCCTGACCTACCACATCTTCGACGCCGTCGGCGGCGACCACATCCTGGCCCAGTTGGGCCAGCAGGACTTCCTGTTCTGGCGCAACTGAGGACGCCCCGACTGCGCGTGCGAGGATGACTTCCTGTGAAGGTGGTCGTACTGGTAGGCGGCGTGGGCGGGGCGCGGTTCCTGCTCGGTGTGAAGGCCGCACTTGGCATGGCTCCGGTCGGACCGACCGAGGGCTCGGAACACGAGATAACCGCGCTGGTGAACACCGGCGACGACGTGTGGATGCACGGGTTGCGGATCTGTCCTGATCTGGACACCTGCATGTACACCCTCGGTGGCGGTATCGACACCGGCCGGGGGTGGGGCCGTGCCGGCGAGACGTGGGCGGTCCGCGAGGAACTGGCCGCCTACGGCGCCGATCCGACGTGGTTCGGCCTCGGCGACCGGGACATCGCGACGCACCTGGTGCGCTCCCGGATGCTGCGGGCGGGCTACGTGTTGTCCGACGTCACCAAGGCCCTGTGTGACCGCTGGCAGCCCGGTGTCCGGCTGCTGCCGATGAGTGACGACCGCGTGGAGACCCACGTGGTGATCGACGTCCCTGGCACCGACGGCCTGCCGCCCGAGCGCAAGGCCGTGCACTTCCAGGAGTGGTGGGTGCGCTACCACGCCGAACTCACCGCCCACTCGATCGTGCCGGTCGGTGCCGAGGAGTCGAAGCCGGCGCCCGGTGTGGTCGAGGCGATCACCGATGCGGACGCCGTGCTGTTCGCGCCGTCCAACCCGGTGGTGAGCATCGGCACGATCCTCGCCGTGCCCGGCGTGAAGGCGGCGCTGCGCGAGACGAAGGCCGGCGTGGTCGGGCTGTCCCCGATCGTCAGCGACCGGCCGGTGCGCGGCATGGCCGACGCGTGCCTGACCGCCATCGGCGTGCCGACGACGGCCGAGGCGGTCGGTCGGCTGCTCGGTGCGCGCTCCGACACCGACGGCGTGCTGGACGGCTGGCTCGTGCACACCGCCGACACCGCGGACGTGCCCGGCGTCGAGGTGAGGTCGATCCCGTTGATGATGACCACGACGGAGGCCACCGCGAAGATGGCGCTGGAGGCGTTCGACCTGGCCGGTGCACGGCTGTGAGGGACCACGCGAGCGGTTCGGTGGAGATCCTGCCGGTCCCCGGCCTGCCGGAGTTCCGACCCGGTGACGACATCGCCGCCGCCATCGCGGCGGCGGCGCCCTGGCTGCGTGACGGCGACGTGCTGGTGGTGACCAGCAAGGCGTTCTCGAAGGTCGAGGGCAGGCTGGTCGACGTGCCGGCAGATCCGGCCCTGCGGGACGCGGCCCGGCGCGAACTGGTGGTGTCCGAGGCGGTCAGGGTGGTCGCCCGGTTCGCCAACTTCATGATCACGGAGAACGCGCTGGGCGTCGTGCAGGCGGCCAGCGGCGTGGACGCGTCGAACGTGGCGGCGGGCGAGGTGGCCCTGCTGCCGGTGGACCCGGACGGCTCGGCGGCCCGGCTGCGGGCGGCGCTGGGCCACCTGCTCGGCGTCGACGTGGCCGTCGTGGTCACCGACACCATGGGCAGGGCGTGGCGGATCGGCCAGACGGACGCGGCGATCGGCGCGGCAGGGCTGACCGTGCTGCACAAGTACGAGGGCACGATCGATCCGCAGGGCAACGAACTCGCCGTGACCGAGGTGGCCGTCGCCGACGAGATCGCGTCGGCCGCCGACCTGGTCAAGGGCAAGCTCGGCGGCATGCCGGTGGCCGTGGTGCGTGGCTTGTCCACTGTGGATGACGGATCGACGGCTCGCGACCTGGTCCGGCCGGTCGCCGAGGACCTGTTCCGGCTGGGCACCAACGAGGCGATCGAGCAAGGGCGGCGGGAAGCCGTGCTGCTGCGCCGATCCGTGCGGCACTACACGCAGGAGCCGGTGGACGCCGACGCGCTGCGCAGGGCGGTGGCCGCCGCGCTGACGGCACCGGCACCGCACCACACCCACCCGGTCCGCTTCGTCTGGGTCCGCAATCGTCCACTTCGGACAAAACTGTTGGACGAGATGCGCTCCGCGTGGCGCGACGACCTGCGGGGCGACGAGTTCACCGCCGAGCAGATCGAGCGCAGGGTGGCCAGGGGCGATCTGCTCTACGGCGCACAGGAGATCGTGCTGCCGTTCCTGGTGCCCGACGGCCAGCACACCTATCCCGACCAGCGGCGCAACACCTCGGAGCACACCATGTTCACGGTGGCCGCAGGCGGCGCCGTGCAGGGCCTGCTGGTCGCGCTGGCCGCCGAGGGCCTCGGCTCGTGCTGGGTGTCGTCCACGATCTTCGCCGGCGACGTGGTGCGGTCCGTGCTGGACCTGCCGGCCGACTGGGAGCCGCTGGGCGCCGTCGCGGTCGGCCACCCCGAGGACGGCCCACTGACGCCGAGGCAGGGCAGCGACCTCACCGACGGCCTGATCGAACGGTGACCGGACCACACGCGGACGCCGCGGCCACGCTCAGCGCCTGGCGGCCGACACAACACGGTCAGGAAGGGCTGCGCCAGGCGCTGCTGGCGTTCCTGGCCGCCAGGGACGACGCCTGCCTGCGGTCCTGCGCCGCGGGCCACATCACGGCGTCGGCGCTGGTGCTCGACCACACCGGCGAGCAAACCCTGCTCACGCTGCACCCGAGGGTCGGCAAGTGGCTGCAACTGGGCGGGCACTGCGAACCGGACGACCGGACGCTGGTCGGCGCCGCCCTGCGTGAGGCGACCGAGGAGTCCGGCATCGAAGGCCTGCGGATCGAGCCGCGACCGCTGCACGTCGGCGTGCACGCGGTGACGTGCTCGCTCGGGGTGCCGACCAGGCATCTGGACGTGCGGTTCCTGGTGCACGCGCCGGCCGGGGCGACGCCGGTGCGCAGCGACGAGTCGGACGACCT
>DASXYT010000133.1:0-31725 GCA_036502345.1 Pseudonocardiaceae bacterium
CCTTCGACGCCGACCTGGCCAGGATCCTCAGAGAACGGTTCCCACAGGAACCGCTACTGGTCCCGCACCGAATCTGGGGCTTGATAGGAAGACGCGGCTGGGCAAGCAGGACCTAACGCAACCCAGCGAGCAACAGGTTCACCAGCCGCCGTATCGCCGCCTGCGCCTTCTCCACCGGCAACGTGTGCAACGACGCGATCGCCAGCATCCCGACCCGCACATCGTCGACCGACACATCGGCCCGAATCGCGCCTGCCGCCCTGGCCCGCTCCACCAGCCGCGCCAGCGCGTCAGCGTGCGCCTGCCGCTGCTCAGCGAACGCGGCCGCCGCCGGATGCGGGCCGAACAGCGCCTCGTTCAACCCTCGGTCCCTGACCTGGCGCTCACCGAACCCCCGGATCGTCCCCTCCAGCGCACGCCACGGGTCAGGGTCCGCGCTGGCCGCCAGCGTCTCCGCGCTACATGACCTGACCTGCTCGGCGAGCACGGCCGACACCAGGTCCCCACGCGACGGGAAGTGCCGGTAGAGCGTCGCCACGCCCATCCCGGCACGCCTGGCGATCTCCCGCATCGGCAGGTCCAGCCCGTCCGCCGCGAACCCGTCCCTGGCGACCTCGACGATGTGCTGCCGGTTGTGCTCGGCGTCGGTCCTGCGTTTCCGAGTCAATGCTGCCGGCACGCTTCTCACTTCCCCACGATCCGGAACGGCTGCTCCCTTTCTACTCCTACCGTAGTCGGCGTCCCCCGAACGACGAGGAGTGATCGTGTTCGCAGTCCAGTACTCCCGGTTCGGCCCGCCCGACGTGCTCACCGTCGGTCCCCACCCGGAGCCGCACCCCGGACCCGGCCAGGTGCGGATCAGAGTGCGCGCTGCCGGCGTCTCGCCGGTTGATCTCAGCCTGCGCGCCGGTCGGTCGCCGGCCGGCAAGTCGCTCGCTCTGCCGCACATTCCTGGTGTCGACGCGGCGGGAGTGATCGACGAACTGGGAGCAGAAGCAGGCGCTGCCGTCGGCGACGAGGTGTTCGGCTCGGTGGACATCTCGCGGCTCGGCGGGGCGAGCGCGGAGTTCGCCGTCCTCGCCACTTGGGCCGTCAAGCCGGCGTCGATGTCCTGGGACGAGGCAGGCGCCGCCGGCACGAGCGTCGAGACCGCGACGAGGGCACTCGACCTGCTCGACGTGCGGGCCGGCCACACGCTGTTGATCGACGCCGCCGCGGGTGGTGTCGGCAGCGTCGCCGTCCAACTGGCGATCGCGCGGGGCGCCCGCGTCATCGGCACCGCCCGAGCAGAGAGCCACACCTTCGTCGAGCAACTCGGCGCGATCCCCATCACTTACGGACCTGGACTGACCGAACGTCTCAGCACACTCGGACACGTCGACCTGGCGCTGCACATCGCAGGCGACACGCTGCCCGAACTGATCGCGATCACCGGCTCGGCCGCATCGGTCGTCACCATCGCCGACTTCAACGGACCGGCACTCGGGGTCCGGCTGTCCCTCGGTGAATTCGGCGGCCAGCCGAACGGGCGACACGGTCTGGCCTTGGCGGCCGAACTGTCCTCGGCAGGCCGATTCCATGTTCCGGTACAGCAGGCATTTCCGATGAAACAGGCCGCGGCAGCCCATACCGCAGCGGCGAACGGCGCACGGCGCGGCAAGATCGTCATACAGACATTGCCATAAACGCACCGCACGCCGGGAGAAGACCCGTCCCTGCCGAGTGCGGAAGACTGAATTTTCCAGGCACCGCAATTTGTCCGCAGTGACGGAACAGGAAGAGGGTGGCCCATCCATGAGGATTCAGCCACAGGACGGCATCATGGGGGCCACGGTCGAGGGTTTCGACCTGCGACGTGCGTCCGACGTGGACTTCGATGACCTGCGCACCGCCCTCTACCGGGACAAGATCCTGCTGCTCAAGAACCAGGACCTGGACTCCACCGGCTTCATCGACCTCGGCCGCGCGCTCGGCACGATCGAGGTCTACTACGAGCCCATGTACCACCACCCGGACTACCGCGAGATCTTCGTGTCCGCCACCGCGCCCGCCGACGGGCAGCAGATCGGCGTGCCGAAGACGGGCAAGTTCTGGCACGCCGACTACTCGTTCATGCCGAAGCCGTTCGGTATCACGATGATCTATCCGCAGGTGGTGCCGAAGAAGAACCGTGGCACGTATTTCATCGATATGGGCAAGGCATTCGAAGCCCTTTCCGACGACGTCAAGGCGCAGGTCAGCGCATATCAGACCGAGCACAGCCCGCGACGTTATTTCAAGATCCGGCCGGACGATGTCTACCGGCCGATCTGGGAGTTGCAGGAGGAGATCGAGAAGACCACTCCCCCGGCATTCCACCCCACCGTGTTCACCCACCCGGTGACCGGCGAGCAGGTGCTCTACATCAACGAGGGCTTCGCAGGCGAACTGCGCGACGAGCACGGCAACACGGTCGGCGGCGACCTGCTGACCCGGCTGTTGGCCGCCAGCGGACAGCTGGACCAGACGTTCGAGCACCCTGCCATCCACACCCAGCGGTTCACCGAGGGCGACCTGCTCATCTGGGACAACCGCAGCCTGGTGCACCGCGCGCTGCACACCACCACCCCGGAGCCCGCCGTCTCGCACCGGGTCACCGTGCACGACGAGTACCCGTTCCATCCGGGGCTGCCGCAATGAGCCCGACGGCCGCCCGGTCGACGCTGGCACCGTCCGTGCCCGACGACCCGGAACTGCGGGAGCGGGTGCTGCTGCCCTACCGCGAACACTGCCAGTACCTGCGGTCGGCAACCGTGCGGGCGGACGACGGCAAGGTGACTGCGGCCTGCGAGTTCAGTGTCGGCGAGTCCTACTACATCGACAGCACTGGACACTTCAACGCGGTCGAGTTCAACATCTGCTACAACCAGGCCGCGTACTACCTGATCGCGCAGACCGTCCAACACGGACTGATGCCGGCGTTCGCAGGCTGGACGTTGGCCGACTTCTGGGACCGCCAGCTGTCCGGCGTGCTGATCGTGGAGTTCAACACCACGTTCCAGCAGCAGATCAACCCGGCCGCGTTCCACGGTGAGCTGACGTTCCGCGAGGCATGGCAGCACGCGGCGTCGGCGACCAACCCGGCGCTGGTGGCCATCGAGACCACGTGCCGGTTCTGGGACGACGCCGACGGGCGCTGCCGGGGCCGGGTACTGCTCGCGGTGACCGATCCGCCCGCCTCGGCGACCCGATGACCGCCGGCGACCCGGTGGCGACGCGACTGCTCGCGCTGCCCCGTGCCGAACGCCGTGGCGCGTTGGAGGAACTGGTCATCGCCGAGTTCCGGGCCACGCTGGACCTGCCTGCGGACGCCGACTTCCCGCGCACTACCGGGTTCTTCGATCTCGGTATGACATCGCTGCGGCTGACCGAGATCCGGCAGCGGCTGACCAGGCTGCTCGGCGGCCAGGTCCGGATCGAGGCGCTGTTCGAGCACGCCACCATGGAACGCCTGCTCGACCACCTCGCCGCGACCATGCTGGCCGACGGAGAACCGGCCGCCAAGCGCGACACCGCCGAAATCGCGGCCGGACCGCCGAAGCTGTTGGACGAGCTGCTGAACCAGTTGTACGGCTGAGCACCGGCCTAGGAGATCCCATGTCGACGCCGAACGACGACCTGCTGCGCCAGTTGCTGCTGGAGAAGTACGAGCCGATCGCGATCGTCGGTGTCGGCCTGCGACTGCCCGGCGGCAACGACTCGCGGGCCGGGCTGGCCGAGTTCCTGCGGTCCGGTTCGTCCGCCACCGGCCCGATCCCGACCGACCGCTGGGACGTCGCCGCCTTCGCGTCGACCGATCCGACCGAGCGCGGCAAGATCCGCACCGAGGGCGGCGGGTTCCTCACCGACATCGACCGGTTCGACCCGACGTTCTTCGGGATCTCGCCCAAGGAAGCCGGCTACGTCGACCCGCAGCAGCGGCTGATCCTGGAGACCGCGTGGGAAGCGCTGGAGGACGCGGGGCTGGACGCGACCGCGATGCGCGGCGCCAAGGGCGGGATCTACGTCGGCGTGAGCTCTGCGGACTACATGGTCTCCACAGACAGCCTGCCGCACGAGGAACTGGACGGCTACCTGGGCACCGGCACCGCGCACAGTGCCGTATCGGGCCGATTGTCCTACTTCCTCGGCTGGCACGGGCCGTGCGTCAGCGTGGACACGGCCTGCTCGTCGTCGCTGGTGGCGCTGCACATGGCGGTGCAGGACCTGCGGCAGCGGCAGAGCGACGTGGCACTGTGCGGGGCGGTGAGCCTGATCCTGCACCCGCAGGCGCACATCGTCTGCACGCAGGCCAACATGCTGGCCCCGGACGGCCGCTGCAAGACGTTCGACGACAGCGCGGACGGCTACTCGCGCAGCGAGGGCGTCGGCATGCTGGCGCTCAAGCGGATGTCCGACGCCCGCCGGGACGGCGACCGCATCCTCGGGCTGGTGCGCGGTTGCGCGATCCGGCAGGACGGCGAGAGCGGCGGCCTCACGGTGCCCAACGGGCAGGCCCAACAGCGGGTGATGCGGGCGGCACTGGAGAACTCGGCGCTGCGACCCGCCGACGTCCAGTACGTCGAGGCGCACGGCACCGGCACGGCCATCGGCGACCCGATCGAGGTGGACGCGATCGCCTCGGTGTTCGCCGAGTCGCACGACAGGGACGACCCGCTGCTGATCGGCTCCGTGAAGACCAACCTCGGGCACGCAGAGCCTGCCGCCGGGGTCACCGGCATCATCAAGACCCTGCTGCAACTGGAGGACCAGCAGGTCTATCCGCACCTGAACATGGTCACGCCGTCCAGCCGCATCGACTGGGCCGGCATCCCGGTGCGGGTGCCGACGCAGGTCAGCGACTGGCCTGCCGCGCCGACCCGCAGGGCGCTGGTGAACTCGTTCGGCTTCGCCGGCACCATCGCGTCCGCCGTGATCGAGCAGGCCCCGGTGCTGCCAGCGGTGGCACGACACAACCGGGGCCCTGCGGTGTTCACCCTGTCGGCCAAGACCCGCAGGGCGCTGCGCGGCCAGGTGGAGCGCTACCGGCAGCACGTGGCCGACCACCCGGACCTGGGCGTCGATGCGTTCTGCCACGCCAGCAACGTCACCCGGGCGCACCTGCCGGCCAGGATCGCGGGCGTCGTCGGCAGCAGGGACGATCTGCTGGCACTGCTGGCCGAGCCGGACGGCTCGGACATTGCTGAGCGCCGCCAGTTCCGCAAGGTGGCGTTCCTGTTCACCGGCCAGGGCGCCCAGCAGCCCGGCATGGGCGCCGACCTCTACCAGCGACACCAGGTCTTCGCGGACACGGTCGACGAGTGTGACCGGTTGTTCGCCGAGCAGTTGGACGGCGTGTCGATCAGGTCGGTCATGTTCGGCGACGGCGGCGACGGACTGCTGGACCAGACCCGCTACACGCAGCCTGCGCTCTTCACCCTGGAATACAGCCTGGCCACCCTGTGGGCGTCCTGGGGCATCCGGCCGGACGTGCTGATCGGGCACAGCATCGGCGAGGTCATCGCGGCCGCGTTCGCCGGGGTGCTGTCGCTGCCCGACGCCGTGACGCTGGTGGCGACCAGGGCGCGGCTGATGCAGTCGGTGACCACGGCAGGCGGAATGGCGGCGGTGCGGGCACCCGTGGAGCGGGTGCTGCCGTTGCTGGCCGGTCACCCGGATCTCGCGGTCGCCGCGATCAACGGCCCTGACCAGTGCGTGATCTCCGGCGCGTCGGACGCGCTGGCGGCGGTGTGCGCCGAGCTGGAACTGCTGGACGTGCGGTCCAAGCCGCTGCCCGTGTCGCACGCGTTCCACTCGCCGCTGATGGACGAGGTGGCCGACGAGTTCCGGGCCGCCCTGGCCAGGTTGAAGTTCGCCGATCCGGAGATCGCCCTGGTGTCCAACCGCACCGGCACCGTGGTCACGCCGGGTGAGGTGCGTGACCCGGAGTACTGGGTCGGCCTGATCCGTGAGCCGGTGAACTTCGCGGCCGGCATGCGGTCGGTGGCCGCCCGAGGACAGCACGCCATGGTGGAGATCGGCCCCGGCCGCACCCTGGTGAACGCGGGCCGGCAGTGCGTGCCGGCCGGTGACCACCTGTGGGTGCCGTCGCTGGACTGCACCGCCGCGGCCGCCGAATTGTATGTCGCCGGTCTACCGGTGGCGTGGCCCGCCTTCCACGACGGGCGACCGAAACCGCAGGTCACCCTGCCCACCTACGCCTTCGACCGCAAGCGGTACTGGCTGCCGGCCGCCCGCAAGGCAAGCACCTCGGGTGGCTCGCATCCGTTGCTGGGCGCCGAGATCTCCAGCGTCGAACAGCGCGCCAGGGGCGAACGCGAGTTCGCAGGGCAGGTCAGCCCGGACTCTCCCGGCTACCTGGCCGACCACAGGGTCGGCGGCCAGGTCGTGTTCCCGGCCGCCGGCTTCATCGAACTGCTGGTCGCCGCGCTGGACGCGGTGCGCGGTGACACCCGCAGGCCGATCCGGGACCTCGTCATCCACGAGGCGCTGTTCCTCTCCGACACGCCGACCACCGTCCACACCAGGGTCCGCCAGGGCAGCGACGGCACCGACGAGCTGGAGATCTTCAGCCTGGTCGGGGACACCGGGGTGGAGCGCCGGCATGTCAGGGCGGTCGCCGAAGCGGCCGACGGCGCCGAACTACGTGAGTTGGCCGCTGTCCTGTCGGCCCGGGCGGACGCCGCACTGACCGCTGAGGACGCCGTCGCGGGCCGGGTGGAGGACCTCTACGCCGACTTCACCGAGTCCGACATGCACTACGGCCCGGAGTTCCGGCTGATCCGCTCGTTCGTCCGGCACGACACGGACCTGGCGGTGGCCGAGCTCACCGGGCCGGCCGGGGTGCCGGCCGAGCACCTGCCGCCCGCGGTGCTGGACGCGGCACTGCAGACGCTGGCCACGGTGATCCAGCCGGGCCTGCCGGTGCGGCTGCGGTCCTTCCAACTGCTCAGCCGACCGCGTGGCGCCGACCTGCGTGGCGTGGTCCGGCTGGTGCCCGCCGATCCGGCTGCCGACGTCGACTACGTGGCCGATGTGCTGATCCTGGACAGTGACCGGGCCGTGTGTGTCCTCACCGGACTGGAACTGCGGCACGTCGTCCGGGCCACCGGTGGCCACCGGCGCAAGCTCTACCACCAGCTGGCCTGGACCGAGCGGCCAGTGCCGACCGTGACACCCGGCGGGCACCGGCTGGTGCTGCTGCACAGCGGGCTGGACGATGAGCGGGACTTCACGTCACGGGCCGAGCAGGACGGTGTCGGGCTGGCGTTCGCCGACAACCTCAGCGGACTGCCCGCGCTGCTGGCCGACCGGCCGACCGACGTGTGCTGGTTCTGGCAGCCCGGCGCCGGCACGCTGGCGCAGGAGTGCGAACGCCAGCACACCGAACTGCTGGACCTGGTCCGGCTGCTCGAACAGCACGGTTTCGGCCCCGGCCAACGACTCTGGCTCGTCACCCGGGGCGCGCAGCGGGTGCCCGGCGACGTGCCCGGCGACGGGAGCCGGCTGGCCGCGGCCACCGCGTGGGGCTTCGGCAACGTGCTGGCCAACGAGTACCCGAACTACCACGTGACCCTGCTCGACCTGCCGCCCGAGGACCCCGACCCGCAGGTCCTGCTCACCGAGTGCCTTGCCGGCCGCACCGACGAACTCCAGGTCGCCTACCGGGGCGAGCAGCGGCACATCCGGCGGCTGGAGTCGTTCGAGCCGACGGAACCGACAGCGCAACAGGTGGACGGCGAGCACACCTATCTGATCACCGGTGGTTTCGGTGGCCTTGGCCCGGACACCGCGCGGACCCTGGTCGAGCTGGGTGCCAGGCACCTGGCCCTGGTCGGCCGCCGCCGGCCCGCCGACGCCGATCTCGCCGCGGTGCGGGCCGAACTCGGTCCTGAGGTCACGGTCCTGGCGTATGCGGCGGACATCGCCGAGGCCGCCGACATGACAGCGCTGTTCGCGGCCATCGCTGAGGACGGGCCGCCGCTGGGTGGCGTCGTGCACGCGGCCGGTGTGCTGGCCGACAAGCCGGTCAACGCGCAGACCTGGGCGAACTTCGACACCGTGTTCCGGGCCAAGGTGCACGGCAGTTGGCTGCTCCACCAGGCCACCGCCGACCTGCCGGATGTCCGGTTCTTCGTCGGCTACGCGTCCAGTTCGACGGTGTTCGGGCAGGCCGGCCAGGCGAACTACGCGGCCGGCAACGCGTTCCTCGACGAGTTGATGCACTGGCGCACCGCGAACGGCCTGCCCGGCATCGCGCT
The DNA here is from genome assembly GCA_036502345.1 of Pseudonocardiaceae bacterium. Taxonomy (GTDB): domain Bacteria; phylum Actinomycetota; class Actinomycetes; order Mycobacteriales; family Pseudonocardiaceae; genus DATEPR01. Next base: position 8,301 of record DASXYT010000133.1, read on the forward strand.
GGACTGGGGCCCGTGGGCCGAGGTCGGCATGGCGGCCGAGCTGTCCGACCAGCGCCGTACGTCGTTCCTGCAGCAGGGCATGACGTTCGTGTCGCCACGGGACGGCAGACGGGCGCTGGCTGCCCTGCTGCACGCACCCGCCCCGCAGGTGGTGGTCGGCGAGTGCGACTGGACCAGGTTCGCGGCCACCCGGCCGCTGCCCAGCGCGCTGTACGAGGTGCTGGCCCGGCCCGCCGAGGGCAGCACCCGCACGGTCGACCTGACCGGGCTGACCGACCTGGCCGTCGACGCGCGGCTGGACCTGCTCACCGACCTGGTGCGCGGCACCATCGCCGACGTACTGCATTTCGACGCCACCGACGAGATCCCGGCGGACACGTCGTTCCCCAACCTCGGCCTCGACTCGCTGGCCGCCGTGGAGGTCAAGAACAAGCTGGAGGCGGCGCTGAACTCGGCGCTGCCGGTGTCCATCACCTTCGACTACCCGAACGCCGCCGCGCTGGCCGTGTTCCTCGACTCGATCGTGGTGCCGGACACCGGCGACAGCGAATCGGACTGGGACCTGGCCGACGCCGACGCGGAACTCGCCACACTGAAGGAGTTCGGCTGATGGGCGGCATGCGGGCCTACATCGATTCGCTGGAATCGTTGTCCCGCAACCAGTTGGTGGTGTTGTTGGCGCGGCGGCGCAAGGCGGACACCGAAGGCCTGGCCGTGGTCGGCATGAGCTGCCGGCTGCCCGGCAGGATCGAGGACCCCTCTGCGCTGTGGTCGGCGGTGCTGGCCGGCCGCGCGCTGCCAACGGCGGGTGCCGGCATACCGACCGACAGCCTCGGCAGGCCGCGGTGGAACCCCGGCGCCCCGGACATCTCGCCGTTCGCCGACGCCCTGCACACCGGTGCGTATCTCGACAACGTCGACCTGTTCGACGCGGAGGGCTTCGGCATCCCGTCGGCCGAGGCCCGGTGCCTCGACCCGCAGCAGCGGATGCTGCTCACCAAGGTCAGGGACGCTGTCGCCGACGCAGGGCTGACCGATCCCGGCGCCCGACGGGTCGGTGTGTTCGTGTCGGTCACCGCGCCCGAATACGGGCTGGCCGCGCTGCGCAACGGTGGCACCGAGTTCACGGCGGCGATGAGCACCGGCACCGTGGTGAGCGCGGCGGCGGGCCGGATCGCCAGCACGCTCGGCCTGAGTGGACCGGCGCTGACCGTGGACACGGCGTGCTCCTCCACATTGACCGCCGTGCACCTGGCGGGCGCAGCGCTCCGGGCCGGCGAGTGTGACGTGGCGATCGTCGGCGCGTCGCATCTGCTGCTGTCGCCGGTCACCACCGGCGTGTTCGCCAAGGCCGGGCTGCTGTCGACGACCGGGCGGTGTCGGCCGTTCACCGCGCGTGCCGACGGCTACGTCCGGGGCGAGGGCTGTGTGGTGCTGGTACTCAAGCGCGAACACGACGCCGCCGCGGACGGCGACGCGCCCTATGCGGTGATCCGAGCCAGCGCCGTGCACCAGCACGGTGGCCGGGCCACCATGGCCAGCCCCTCATCGGTCGGGCAGCGGCAGGCCGTGGTGGACTGCCTCCGCGTAGCCGACGTCAACGCGGGCGACGTCGGCTACGTGGAGGCCCACGGCAGCGGTGACAAGCTCGCCGACGCGACCGAGATCGACGCGCTGGCCGGCGCCTACCAACGGCAGTCACCCGACACGCCGCCGCTGTTCGTCGGCTCGGGCAAGGTCAACATCGGCTACCTGGAGACGGCGTCCGGCGCGACCGGCCTGCTGCGGGCGATTCTCGCGCTGCACAACGGAACCGTGCCGCCACAGCCCGACTTCACCGACCCCGAGCCGGCCATCCCGTGGCAGCGAATGGGCGTGCGGGTGCCGACCGAGGCCCTGCCGTGGCCCAGCGGCGACCGGCGGCTGGCCGGTGTCAACGCGTTCGGCTTCACCGGTACCAACGCACACGTCCTGCTGGAGGCGGCGGCAACGACCCGGCCGCCGTCGGCACCTACGCCGGTGCCGAACCCGGGCAGGCGGCACTGGCTCGACTCGTACAGCTGGCACTGAACGGTGAGGTGCTCATGACGGCATTCCCGACCCTGCGGGCCAGCATGCGCCGCCACGCCGAGCAGCGGCCGGCGCATCCCGCGCTGGTCTGCCAGAACCGGGTGCTCGACTACGCAGGGCTCGACCGCTACAGCGACCGGCTGGCCACGACACTGCTCGCGGCGGGCGCGGGCGACGGTGGCCGGGTCGCGCACTTCGCCAGGGATTCCGAGCACTACTACGCGCTACTGGTGGCGTGCGCGAAGGCTGGTGCGGTGCTGGTACCGATCGACTGGCGGCTCACTCCGTCGGAGGTCGAGCACATCCTGACCGACTCGACAGCGACCCTGCTGTTCACCGATCCAGCGGCGCAGCCGGTGACGGTCGACATCGACGTGGTGACATTGACCGACATCGGTGCCTGGGCCGAATCACCTGCCGTACCAACGGATTTCCCGGCGGACGATCCCGAACGGCCACTCGTGCAGATCTACACCAGCGGTACCACCGGGGCACCCAAGGGCGTCGTACTCGCCCAACGGACGTTCTCCGCGGTCGCCGGCCTGTTGGCCGAACACGGGCTGGACTGGATCGACTGGCGCCGTGACGACCGCAGCCTGCTCGGCGTGCCCGGGTTCCACGTCGGCGGTGTGTGGTGGGCGGTGCAGGGTCTCAACGCGGGTGTGACCAACGTGGTGCTGCCGGCGTTCGACAGCTACACCGTCGTGCAGCTGATCCGCACACTCGGGATCACCACCACCTGCATGGTCCCGGCGATGCTGCGGATGCTGGTCGACGAGCCCGGTGTCACGCGGGCCGACTTCGTGTCGCTGCGCAAGGTGGTCTACGGCGGATCGCCGATCTCCGACGTGCTGATGTGCCGCTGCCTGGACACGTTCGACTGTGACCTGGCGCAGATCTACGGGCTCACCGAGTCCGGCAACACCGCCGTGTGCCTGCCGCCTGCCGACCACAAACCGGGCAGTCCCCGGCTGGCCGCTGCCGGTCGGCCCTATCCCGGGATCGACATCCGGATCATCGACGCCACAGGTGTAGCCGTGTCGACCGGCGAGATCGGCCAGGTCTGCCTGCACACTCCGGCCAGGATGCTGGAGTACTGGCACCAACCGGCGAAGACCGCGCAGACGCTGGTGGCCGGTTGGGTGCACACCGGCGACGCCGGCTACCTGGACGCCGACGGCTACCTCTATATCTGCGACCGCATCACCGACACCATCATCGTGGCCGGGGAGAACATCTACCCGGCCGAGGTGGAGAAGGCGCTGTGTCGGCACCCGGCGGTCGCCGACGCCGCCGTGGTCGGTGCGCCGGACGACACGTGGGGCGAGTCGATCAACGCGTTCGTCGTGCCGAGAGCGGGCCACGACGTCACAGGACCCGAGCTGTCCGCGTTCCTGCGCGGCGGCATCGCCGGCTTCAAGGTGCCGACCAGGTACGTGTTCACCACAACGCTGCCACGCAATCCCAGCGGGAAGATCCTGCGCCGCACGCTCAGGGACGAGTTGTGGTCCGGCATGCGACGCAACGTCAACTGACAGTCACTGTCTCGGAAGGACCACCCGATGGACACGCGAGGAGCGCGCACGGCGGCGAGGTACGGGATTCGGCGAGCGGTCACCGAGTACCACGCGCTGAAGGGCGACCCGGCCGCCAAGCTTCTCGGTGTCCGGCAGCGGCCCGACCCGTTCCCGATCTACGAGGAGATCCGGGCGCACGGCGAGATCTATCGGAGCTCACTGGGTTTTTACTGCACCGTGTCACATCCGATGGTCCGTGCCGTGCTGTCCGATGGCCGGTTCGGCATGTCCAGGCCGACCGCGGTGCGCGACTGGCAGACGGCGCCGGGCGACCAGCGGCTGCTGGTGCATCCCGTGGAGCACTCGCTGCTCGCCGTGAATCCACCGGAACAGACGCGCCTGCGCAAGCTGATCTCACCGTGGTTCACCGCGCGCGCGGTGCGGGAGCGGACGCCGCGCGTCCAGCGACTGGTCGAGGAGGTGTTGGACAAGCTCGTCGGCCGGGACGAGTTCGATGCCGTCACCGACATCGCGGCGCGGGTGCCACTTGAGGTCATCTGCGATCTGCTCGGCGTGCCGGTCGAGGACCACGACCGGTTCATCTGGTGGGGCACGGTGTTGGCCAGCACCATCGACGGCACGAAGACGATGGCCGAACGGCGGGACGTCCGGGCTTCCCTCGGCGAGATGAACGCCTTGTTCGCCGAACTCGTGGAACGTTATCGGCACGTGCCCGAGGACAACCTGATCAGTGAACTGGTGCACACGTCCGTGGACGGCGAGGCATTCGGCCGCCGCGATCTGCTGGCGTTGACCCAACTGCTGTTCGTCGCGGGTCTTGAGACGACCGGCAATCTGATCGGTGACTGCGTGCGACTGCTGCTGGCCCATCCCGACCAGAAGGAACTGCTGTCCGCCGACCCGGATCTGCTGCCCGGCGCCGTCGAGGAAGTGCTGCGGTTCGACCCACCGACCAAGTACACGGCCCGCCTGGCGCACGAGGAGGTCGAACTGGGCGGCACCACGCTGCCGAGGGGTGGCTTCCTGTTCGAACTGCTGGCCGGGGCCAACCGGGACCCACGTGTCTTCACCGATCCGGATGTGTTCGACATCACCAGGAAGAACAGCAGGGAGAACGTGTCCTTCTCAGCCGGGGTGCACCACTGCATCGGATCCGGCCTGGCCAGGGTGGAGGCCGAGGTGACCCTGCGGGAGGTCTTCGCCCGCTATCCGAGGCTGCGGTCCGCAGGTCCGAGCCGGATCCGGTTGGCCAGGAGCGTGCGCGGGCCGTACCGACTGCCGGTGCGGGTTTGAGTGTGGTGCCTCACCCACCCAGCCCACTCCACTTTAGGGGTTTTCTTTTAGCGGGGTAACACCACTGACCGAAATCTGTTTTCTATTGCCCATCGTGCTTACCAGAACAATATAACAAGATACATGCATGCGCATGCATCTTGCTGTAACAACCTAATTACCAGTTAGCGAACCTGTCTACGTAAGTCCTTTTCGAGATATTCTGCGTGGGCCTTCCACCACGCCGACGAAAGACGGTTCGCCATGCGCTGCGCCGACCTCACCGCCACCTGGGCGGAGCTGACTCGCTGGCTAGAACGAAGAGACGTAATCGTGCTACCGCCACTCGTAGCCCATTTGCCGATGGTCCGATTGGACGCCAACACCGGTGAAACCACCGATCCCACGGACGTAGCAGTCGGCCGGTTGCAGCGACTGATCGACCATTTCGGTGTACGCGCCGTCTACGTGGAGCAGTTCGACGCGCTGCCACTCGGTGTGGACGCCGTGCCGGAACTGGCAGGAGTCACCGTCCGGGTGCTCGTAGCGGGCGCCGTGCACGAGTTACGCCTCTACGCCGGATGGTACGGAGCCCTGCTCGATACCGACGTCGGCGCGGAAGCCGCAGCGTTGAGCTGAGAGTCGACCACCGTGCGAACACGCCGGATCGCTGGCGTAGCAAGATTGCCGGAAACCATGGCCGATACTCGCTTGACCGCTCGCGAGACGGCGATCATCGTTCTGATGGCTGGCGGCCACACCGCCAGCGAGATCGCGGACCTGTTGGATCTGTGCACTCGCACAGTGGAGAACCACAAGCGGCACATCTACGAGAAACTCGGTGTCGGCACCCATCACGGTGCCGTCGCCGAAGCAGCGAAGCTCGGCTTCCTCAACGGTCCGGCCGAACAGCGCTGGCCGGGTGAGCCGGGCCGGCCGATGCTGGTGCTGCTGCGTGGACCTGCCGGGCCGTGCCGGGACTCGGTGGCGCGCACGTTGATCACCGAGGGCACCCCCTTCGTTTCGGTATGGCGGCGGGAGTCGGTGCTGCAGGATCATTGGGCGCGTTGGCACAGGGGCACCGTGCTCACTGTGCTCGTCGACCCTGAGCCGGAGGACTGGTCCTGGGCCGCGACGCTGCACACCCCTGTCGTCGTGGTGCGGGGCGGCGAGCGGCGGGCCCGGTATGCCGCCGTGGACGCGCTCGCCCATCACGCCAACGGTCTGCTCAGTGGCGACGATGTCGCAACAGGACTCGGGGCGGCGCTGCGCGTCGCGGTCACCGGCCTGTTCGCGATGAGTCTGCCCTACACCAGAACCCTCGCCACGTGGGCGCCACAGACGTCGACGAAGGCTCCACAGTTGACACCACGGGAACGTGACATCCTCAGTTCCATCGCCAGGGGCGATACGGTTCGTCAGACCGCGCGCACGCTCGGTATCGCGACGAAGACCGTGGAGAACACGCAAGCCCGACTGTTCCGGAAACTGGGTGCACGCAACCGGGCGGAAACCCTTGCCATCGCCGAGGATGTGGGCCTGCTGCACTACGCCAACTGAGCGAACCCCTTAGGGGATGTCTGCCATGTCAGGTGCCCCGATGACTCCGTAGCGTCCGGATTCGTTAGTTTCCAACGACTCCGCAGATTCGGGAGCCATCGTGGACAGAATCCCCTCCGTCAACAGGCGTAACTTCCTGGTTGTAGGTTCACTCGCCACCGCAGTCACCGCGCTCCAGCTCACGGGTGGTCTCGCCACCATCCCGAACCGGGCCCAAGCCGACACCCTGCCCGCGCCGTCGGACATCCAGTTCGACACCGGTGCGTTCTGCGCGCCACCGCAGACCCTGCAGGGCATCGTCATGGCCATGCCGCCGGTGCATACGATTTTCCTTACCGCAAAACTACTTCGCCGCCCGACCCGGCTCGACCAGACCGAACTGAACCGGGTGCTGACGGCATTGGAGACCGCATATCCGTGGGGCGCGGCCGGGCTGATCACCTTCGTGTCCTACGGGCTGCCGTACTTCCAGCGGCTCAACCAGTCCGTCGTCACGGCGAACCTGCCGCGACTGTCGACGGACCCGAACCGATTCGTGCTCGAGGAAGCCACTCCGGCAGGGTCGGACGTGTTCGCGGGCAGCCGGAACAGCAAGCTGCGGTTCAACGTGTCGGTCGCCATCGAGAACAACGACATCCTCTTCATGTTGCGCAGCGACAACGCGAACAACCTGGCGGACGCGGTCAGCTTCCTCTCCGGGCAGAACTCGCTGGCCGGTAGCGCTGTCGTGGCCCCGCGGTTCAGCGGTCTGCTGTCGTTCACGTCGAGCAGGGCGATGTTCGTCCAACAGGGACTGCCGAGGTCGATCGCCGATCAGGACAGCCTGCCCTATGCCCGCACCATGAATCCCGACTCACCCATGTGGATGGGCTTCTTCGACCAGCACACCAACGGCGCCGGCCCGCCACCGATCTGCACGTTCGCCGGCAACTCGTCGGCCCACCTGACCTCGGCGGTGGCAGGCGACTACTTCGACAACGGCTCGATCCAGCACCTGTCGCACAACATCATCGACATGCTGCAGTGGTTCGACATGTTCTCCGACACCGCACCGCCGGGCGCCGACGGCACGTACGACGAACGGGTGCAGTACATGTTCCACGCGCCGCCGATCAACCAGGGCGACCAGGAGGACCTGTTCACCGACGGCGGTGGGCCTGCGATCCTGCAGAACGAGAACCGGGGCCCGCTTTACGCGGAACAAACAGCACAGGGCATCGGCATCGGGGTCGGCAACGACGACGACCCCACCGAGCCGAGAGTCGGACACCTGTCCGCGTTGCAGCGCTCGTCACGCGCTGCCGACGGGACACCGATCCACATGCGGATGGACGGCCCCGGTTATGACGACATGGATGTTCCGGACGGCTCCGTCCAACCGAAACTCCAGTTCACCATTTTCGTGCCGACCAGCGACTTCTTCTCGACCATGCGGGCCAACCAGGCCGCAGCCGACCTCATGCACAAGTACAACATGGCGCAGGAGGACAACGGCCTGGAGCGGTTCATCACCGCGACCCGCAGGCAGAACTACCTGATCCCGCCGAGGCGGCACAGGGCGTTCCCGTTGGTCGAGATCGGCGGCTAGCTGGTCGACACATGACCCGGCGGAGGGGCCGGTGGTGGGGCGAACCTGATCCGTTCGCCCGCGCCGCACGGTACGGGTCGTCCGGCGAGGGACGACCCGTACCGTTTCACCGGCCCCACGTCGTCGTGCCGGTGCTCAGGTTGGCCGTCTGTTGCGACAGGTTTGGCTTGGCCGGCCCGCACCCAGCCTGCCCGGGTGCGGGCCGCTCAGACCCCCTCCACCAAGCCCAAGGGAACCCAGCCATCCGGACCCAGAACCCTCACGGCTCGGTGATCACCCGGTACAACGGCCGCAGCAGGTCCGCGATCGGCTGGCCGTGCACCGTGATGTCCGGTGGCGGCGCCTGGTCCAGGACCAGGTCCGGTTTCCGGATGCTCTCCGCCAACGGTGGGAGCACCGGGGCCGGCGCCGGCAACTCAGCGCCCCAGAACGAGTCGAGGCTCTCGGCCAACGTCCTCGGCCCCCGACGAACCGCCGGACGGGACTCCCGCCTGGTACGCAACGACACCAGCTGGTCCAGCAACTCCAGCCGACCACAGCCCCGCCACGCGAACACGGCGAACGGGTCGGCGTCGAACGCATCGGCCAGCCGGCCACACACGGCTACCAAGTGCGTGCACGGCACTTCCCAGTTCGGGCACGTGCAGTCCATCGCGATGTCCCGCGAGCTCCTGGGCAGCAGCGGCAGGTCCAGTTCGTCGAACACTGTCTCGACGTCCAACGGCAGCTCACCCGACAGCAGCTTCGCCGCGTAGCGCGTCTGCCCCGCCAACTCGCGCTGGATCCGCGCCCACTCCGCTCCGCTGAACGCCCGCATCGCGATCCTCGCCCGGTACGGCTCACCGTCGGGTACGGCCACCGTCGCGACCACGACGCTCTTGGACAGCGAGAAGCTCAACAGCTGGACCGGCTCGGTCGCCCTACGCCTTGGCAGCCACGTGGAGCCGAGGCCGATCGTGGTCAGGGCGTCCAGGAACCGCCGCGACCACAGCACAGGAGGGTCACTCAACGATGGCCTCCGGGGACAGCGTGATCAGCTCACGGATCTGCTGGAACGACATCTCGGTCAGCCAGTCGTCACCGGCGCCGACGACGAGATGCGCCAGCGCCGCCTTGCGGTCCAGCAGCTGGTCGATCTTCTCCTCCAGCGTCCCCATGCACAGCAGCTTGTGCACCTGCACGGTCCGCTGCTGCCCGATCCGGAACGCCCGGTCGGTGGCCTGGTCCTCGACGGCGGGATTCCACCACCGGTCGATGTGGATCACGTGGTTGGCCGCCGTGAGGTTGAGCCCGGTGCCGCCCGCCTTCAGTGACACCAGCAGGATCGGCGGGCCGTCGGGCTCCTGCGACCGGTCCACCATGGCGTCGCGGACCTGCTTGCTGGTGCCGCCGTGCAGGAACGGCACCTCCGTGCCGAACCGGACGCTCAGGTGACGCTGCAGCATCCTGCCGAACGTGGCGAACTGGGTGAAGCACAAGGCTTTCTCGCCCTCGGCGAGCACCTGCTCCAGGATCTGCTCGACCCTGGCCAGCTTCCCGGACCGGCCGGCAAGCGCAGAGCCGTCACCGAGCAGGTGCGCCGGGTGGTTGCACACCTGCTTCAGCTTCGTCATCGCCGCCAGCACCAGGCCCTTGCGCTGGATGTTGTCGCTCTCCTTGATCTTCTCCAGCATGTCGTCCACGACGGCGCGGTACAGGCTGGCCTGTTCCACTGTCAGGTTGCACAGCTGAGTGGTCTCGATCTTGTCCGGCAGGTCGAGTTCGATGGTGGGATCGGCTTTGACGCGCCGCAGCAGAAACGGCCGGACCGCGCCACGCAGTCGGGCTGCGGCGTCCTGGTCGCGGTAGCGCTCGACGGGCACCGCGAATCGCGCGTGGAACGAGTTGGCCGAGCCGAACATGCCTGGATTCGTGAAGTCCATGATCGACCACAGTTCCGACATCCGGTTCTCCACCGGTGTGCCGGTCAGCGCCACCCGGTGCCGCGCCGGTATCGCTCGAATCGCCCTGGCCTGCCGGGTGCCGCTGTTCTTGATGTTCTGCGCCTCGTCGACGACGACACGATCCCATTCCAGCGCCGTGAGTTCCGCCGTGTCCTTGACGGCGACGGAGAACGTGGTGACGACGATGTCGCGCTCCTGAACGGCTTTGACGAACGCGTCGCCGGACTCCCGGCCCGGGCCGTGGTGCACGTGCACGGACAGCGTCGGCGCGAAGCGGGCCGCCTCGCGCTGCCAGTTGCCGACCACGGACATCGGGCAGATCACCAGTGTCGGCGGCCGGACACGTTCCGCGCGGCGCAGCACCTCCAGCGCCAGCAGTTGCACCGTCTTGCCGAGCCCCATGTCATCGGCGAGGCACGCGCCCAGCCCCAGCCGGTCCAGGAACGCCAACCAGGACAGGCCACGCCGCTGGTAGGGCCGCAGCGTGGCGCTCAACTCCTCGGGGACGTCGACGTCGGGCAGGCGCCCCTCGATGTCGCCGGACAGCAGGTCGGCCAGCCAACCGGTGCCGCCGTCGCTGCGCACCGGCAGCGGCACGTCGTCCTGCGGCGGGCGCAGGCCGGCGTTGAGCAGGATCTCGCTGGCCGGCATGGTCCCGGTGGCCACCCTGCGGAGGAACTTCAGGCCGGCCGCCAGCCGCTGCCGGTCCACGTAGGTCCACTGGCCGCGGAACCTGACCAGCGGAAGCTTGTGTTCGGCCAGTTCGGCCAGGTCGTCCTCGGAGATCGTCTCGTTGCCCAGCGCGATGCTCCACCGACAGTTCACGATCTCGTCGCGCACCACCGCGGTGTCCCTGACCATCGCGATTCCGCTGTCCACGCTCGTCGTGGTCACCTTGAGGCACAACTCCCCCGGTCGCCGCCACCACGACGGCACCTGGACACCGAAGCCTGCCTCCGCGAGCAGTTCGGCGTGGGTGAGGAAGTCGTAGGCACCGGCCACGTCCAGGGTCATGTGCACCGGGCGGCGGTGGGCCAGCGCCTCGTCCAGGCCAGGGTACAGCGCGCTGGCGCGACCGAGATCGGCGAGCAGCTGGCGCTCCGGGTCGTCCACCCAGCGGTAGAGGCCGGAGTCGTGGTCCTCCCACACGTCGGCTGCCGACACCAGCACGCTCGGGTCTGCCACCGCCTGCACCATGATGTCCAGCCGCCAGTCGTCCCCGCCGGGATTCTGGTCCGGCGTGCGGAGCCGGAAGCAGGTGCGCATCGGGTTCTGCCGGCTGAGGGCGGTGTGCCAGCGGTCCAGCTTTCCGGCCAGCTGCCGCACCTCGTCCTGCGGCGCGACGAAGTCGGCCTGCCCGGCCAGCGCGTGCCACCAGTCAGCTCCGGGAGCGACGGCACCGCCGATCCGCCGCCGCATCTCGTGGTCCACGAAGGCGCTCAGCGCACCGTGCAGCGCGTCGGCGGCGCTCCGACCGTCCGCATCGGATTCCTCGGCCCGGCACACCGGGGGCATCGCGTCGCACAGTCCGTCGAACCGAGCCTGGTCGACACCGGAGAGCACCGGCCGCCACCTGGCCGCCGGACCGTCCGATTCCTCGACCACCGAGGGCAGCACCCGACCCCTGGCCACCAGTTCTTCTGCGAACGACAGCACGCCGAGCAGGTAGCGCACCGAAGGGCCACACCGGTCGGCGACCCCTCGCAAGGCGTCGCCGGAGGTCAGGAGCAACACCGGGACCTGCCACGCCCGCAGCGCGACATCGGCACCGACGACCGACACCGGACCAGCCGCAGTGGACGGCAGCAGCAGCGTCAGCCGACCCGCATCGCCGGCCAGACCGAGGCGGTCGGCCAGCAGGTCGGCGGCCACCGCGAACGGATGGTTCCTCCCCCGCCCGCGCGGCCCGTCCGGATCTTCCGCCCACAGCGCGACGGCGCCATGCCTGGGCAGCACGGCGTGCACGATCACGATGCTCCCCTGTCCCCCGCGTCGGCCTGACCTGTCCCTTCGACTCTAATCCGGTGATCCGACAGCCTCGCGCCCCCGCCGCCCGAGGCACTGCGCCACATCGGTGACGGGGCAGGGCCGGTCGGGCACATCCAGGACCAGGAAATCCACCACAGGGTGAGCATTGGTGGTACCACCATCGCTCGATATAGTGGATGCGATTTCCGCGTGGTTCCATTGGCCGCCCATTGCCATAGTGTCGAATCATGCGGACAGAAGCTCTCGATCGGGTCAGGCTGGTCTTCACGTTGTTCGACGTGGACGGCAACGGACGCCTTGAGGCCAACGACTTCCAGCTCATGTCGGACCGTGTCGTCGAAGCAGCGCCCGATGCCGACGAGGCGGCGATCGGTGCGATTGTGGCTTCTTTCCGGAAATGGTGGACCACGCTGCTCACCGAATTGGACACCGATCACGACGGCACGATCAGCTTCGACGAGTACACGGCATGTGTCCTGTCGCCCGAGCGGTTCGACGACACGATCAACGATTTCGCCGGCGCATTGGCCGGGCTCGGCGATCCGGACGGCGACGGCCGCATCGAGCGGCCGCTGTTCGTCGATCTCATGACCGCCATCGGGTTCGACCTGCCCAACATCAACGCGCTCTTCGACGCCTTCGAACCGGACGCCGACGACCGGGTCGCGGTGCCGGTGTGGGTGGCGGCCATCAAGGAGTATTACGCCCCGGACAAAGCGGGCACAGTGGGCAATCACCTGGTCGGCACCGCCAAGTAGTGGGCCGCGACACCGGCGTCGAAGGTGGCGTCGGACGGACCGCGCTGATGGTCGCCGCGGCACGGGCGATCGAGACACAGCGCCCGGACGCGCTGGCCACGGACGTCTACGCGGCCCATCTGGTACGTGCCGCCTCGACGTCGGCCGACTGGCCGCTGCGCATCGAGGACGTGCCGGACGGGGAGGCGAACCCGCTGTGGGGCCGCCTGGCGCGCTACTTCGGCTTACGCACGAGGGTCTTCGACGACTACCTGCTGGCAGCGGCGCACGCCGGCAGCTGGCAGATCGTGCTGCTCGGAGCCGGCCTGGACTCGCGCGCGTTCCGGCTGGACTGGCCGCCCGGTTGCGTCGTCTTCGAGATCGACCAACCCGACGTGCTGGCGTTCAAACGGTCGGTGTTCGACGCCATGGGCGCCAAGCCGCAGGCGACACGCCGACCGATCGCGGCCGATCTGCGCCAGGACTGGGCGCCTGCGCTGCTCGAAGCCGGTTTCGACACGAACGCACCGACCGCGTGGCTGGCCGAAGGCGTGCTGCTCTACCTGTCCACGGCCGCCGAGTACCTGCTGATCGACACCGTGGACCGGCTGTCGGTGGCCGGCAGCGCACTGGCCTACGAGATCAAGCTCGGCCCGGAGTCGGCCGTGGTCCAGCAGGGCCCCATCTACCGCAGCGCGAAACAGCAGATCGACGTCGACATGATCGCGCTGTTCGACCACGCACCACGCCCGGACTCGGCAGCGGACCTGGTCAACGGTGGCTGGTCCGCCACGACCCGCACCGCGTTCGACTTCGCTCGAGAACACAGCACTCGCATGCACGGATGCGGTCTCGAACCGATGCCTGACGACGCGCTGACGGCCAACCGCTGGGTGTTCGCGGCCAAGGCAGGCGACAGGTCGGCAAACGGCGGCACGCATCGCCTCTTGCCGTAAGCATTTGCGCGTTAGTTCCGGAACCGTCCGATTGTCTTGACAAGCCTCCGAGTACGGCGCGATATTCGCAGAGAGCGCTCTCACCCCCCTCTTCCCCCGTACGAAGGAGTACGCATGTCGATCAGAGGCAAGCGGGCGTGGTTACCGCGCGGCCGCCCCGGCGGACGGCTGGCCATCGGTCTGCTGGCGGTCGCGGTCGCGGGCACGGTGGTGTCGATCGGCTCGTCCGTGGCCACCGCGGCACCGGCGCCGGTCGCCCCGAGGGCGGCAGCGGTGGCACCGGCCGACGTGCCGGCGGCACCGGCCGGGTTCACCACGACCTGGAGTGACGACTTCAGCGGCGCCGCGAATTCCGCTCTGGACACCGGGACCTGGCGCTACGACGACGGTCCGGGCAGCAGCTTCGGCACCGGTGAGATCGAGACGACGACCAACAGCACGGCCAACGTGTTCCAGGACGGCACCGGCCACCTGGTGCTCAAGGCGTTGCACAGCGGCACCGACCCGAACGCCGGCTGGACGTCGGGCCGGGTGGAGACCCAGGCCGACGGCTTCGGCGCGGAGCCCGGCGGTGTGGTCCGGATGCAGGCCTCGATCCAGCAGCCGAACGTGACCACGGCGAACGGCGCCGGATACTGGCCCGCGTTCTGGATGCTCGGTTCGCCGCTGCGCATCGGCCCGCCGTGGCCGGGCATCGGTGAGGTCGACATCCTGGAGGACATCAACGGCCGAAGCTCGGTGTTCGGCACCCTGCACTGCGGCGTCAGCCCCGGCGGCCCGTGCGACGAGTCCACCGGCATCGGCAGCGGTGAGCACGCGTGTGCCGGCTGCCAGACCGGTTTCCACACCTACGCGGTGGAGATCGACAGGTCCACGTCGCCGGAGCAGATCCGCTGGTACCTGGATGGCGTCAACTACTTCACCATCAACTCCAGCCAGGTGGACGCCACCACCTGGGCCAACGCGGTCGACCACAGCTTCTTCATCATCTTCGACCTGGCGATGGGCGGCGGCTTCCCGGCGGCGTTCGGCGGTGGACCCAATGCGGCCACCGCATCCGGCGGTCAGATGAACGTGGACTACGTGGCCGTCTACAACAAGGCACCGGCCGGTCTCGGCACCAACATCGCGCTGCACAAGCCGACGACGGCGTCGTCGACGGAGAGCGCGGACTTCCCGGCGTCCAACGCCACCGACGGTGACGTGACCACCCGGTGGTCCAGCGGGTTCAGCGATCCGCAGACGCTGCAGGTCGACCTCGGTCAGTCGTTCAACATCACCCACGCGACGGTGACCTGGGAGGCGGCGGCCGCATCGGCCTATCAGATACAGGTGTCACCGGACGGCACGACGTGGACAACGGTGTTCTCCAACAGCAACAGTCCACAGGACATCCAGGAAGCGGTGCTGAACAGCACAGGGCGGTTCATCCGAATACTCGCCACAGCGAGAGCGTCGGCGTTCGGCGACTCGCTGTACGAGTTCGCGGTGTACGGCACGCCGGCAGGGGGCGGCACCACGACCCAGCCACCGCCACCACCACCGCCGCCGGGTGCCACGCTGCTGTCCCAGGGCAAGCCGACCACGGCGTCCTCCACCGAGAACGCCACGTTCCCGGCGGCCAACGCCACCGACGGCAACACGGCCACCCGCTGGTCGAGCGCCTTCACCGACCCGCAGTCCATCCAGGTGGACCTCGGCTCGACGGCCAGCATCAGCAAGGTGGTGTTGAACTGGGAAGCCGCGTTCGCCACGGCCTACCAGATCCAGACCTCGCCGGACGGCGTGACCTGGACGAGCGTCTTCAGCACCACGACGGGCACCGGCGGCACCCAGACGCTGACGGTGAACGGCATCGGCCGGTTCGTACGGATGCTCGGCACGGCGAGAGCCACCCAGTTCGGCTACTCGCTGTTCGAGTTCCAGGTGTTCGGCACGGTGGCAACGGCAGGCAGCAGCGTGCTGCTGTCGCAGGGCAGGACGGCGACGGCGTCGTCGACGGAGAGCGCGGCCTTCCCGGCCTCGGCCGCTGTCGACGGTGACGCGGGCACCCGCTGGTCCAGCGCTTTCGCCGACCCGCAGTCGCTGCAGGTCGACCTCGGCGCCAGTCACACCATCAACCAGGTCGTGCTGAACTGGGAGTCGGCGTTCGCCACCGCGTTCCAGATCCAGACGTCGCCGGACGGCGTGACATGGACCACGGTGTTCTCCACCACGACCGGCGCCGGAGGGGTGCAGACGATCCCGGTGACCGGCACCGGCCGATTCGTCCGCGTGCTGGGTACGGCCCGTGCGACGCAGTTCGGGTACTCGCTGTGGGAGTTCCAGGTCTTCGGCACCTGAGGCGGGTTCCGGCCCCGAGGCAACGGGCGGCTTCCTGCCCCCCGTTGCCTCGGGGCCGACGTCGAGGTCATCATCATCGCGATGAATCAACGACGACACTCCGTCGCGGCGATCGCGGGCGACGGCATCGGCCCCGAAGTCCTACCCGCCGCGCTCGGCTGCCTGCACGTGGTCGCCCAGCGCTACGGGTTCACGCTGGACGTGACCGACTACGACTGGGGCTCGGACCACTACCACCGGCACGGCGCGATGATGCCGACCGACGGCCTGGACCAACTCGCCGCCCACGACGCGATCTTCCTGGGCGCGGTGGGCGATCCGAGCATTCCGGACACCGAGACCCTGTGGGGCCTGCTGATCCCGATCCGGCGGACCTTCGACCAGTACATCAACCTGCGGCCGGTGCGCACCCTGCCCGGCATCCCCTCCAGGGTGATCGGCGCCGAGCACATCGACCTGGTGATCGTCCGGGAGAACGTGGAGGGCGAGTACTCCTCGGTCGGCGGCCGGATCTACCAGGGCCAGCCGCAGGAAGCCGCGGTCCAGGAGGCGATCTTCACCCGACGCGGGGTGGCCAGGGCGGCTGGCTACGCCGCGATGCTCGCCTCACAACGGCGTGGCCTGGTGACCTCGGCGACCAAATCCAACGGGATCATCCACACGATGCCGTTCTGGGACGAGGTGGTGGCCGAGACGCTCGCGTCGACGCCCGGCCTGACGCTGACCAAGGTCCTCATCGACGCGCTGGCCGCGAAGCTGGTCACCGACCCCGAATCGTTCGACGTGATCGTCGCGTCGAACCTGTTCGGCGACATCCTGTCCGACCTCGCCGGTGCCATCGCGGGCTCGATCGGGGTGGCACCCAGCGGGAATCTCAACCCGGAACGCCGTCACCCCTCGATGTTCGAACCGGTGCACGGCTCAGCACCCGACATCGCCGGGCAGGGCATCGCCAACCCGGTCGGCCAACTGTGGGCCGGCGCGATGATGCTGCGCCACCTCGGCGAGGACCAGGCGGCCGACGACGTCGAGGCCGCCTTCGAGGACTGCCTGCGCGACGGCATCCGCACCCGTGACCTCGGCGGCACGGCGAGCACAGCGGAGTTCACCGCTGCCGTGCACGAGCGTCTCGAACGGAAGGCCTGAGGTATGCGCGTCGGTGACTACGAACTCGCCGCCAACCTGTCCCTGCTGTTCACCGAGCACGACTACCTGGACCGGTTCGCCGCTGCCCGTGCTGCCGGGTTCACCGCGGTGGAGTCGTGGTGGCCGTTCCCGACGGCAGCGCCGGACGCCGCCGAGACCGACGCGCTGTGCCGTGCGGTGGACGCGGCAGGCGTCCGATTGGCCGGCCTGAACTTCTTCGCGGGCGACATGGCCGCCGGACAGCGTGGGGTGCTGTCCGATCCGGGACGGCGCGGCGAGTTCCAGCAGAGCCTTTCGGTGATCGCCACGGTGCACGAACGGACCGGCTGCCCGGTCTTCAACGCGCTGTACGGCACCCGCCTGCCCGACGTGTCCCGCCACGAACAGGACGCGTGCGCGCTGGACAACCTGCGCGCGGCCGTCGCCGTACTGCCCGCGTCGGCGACGGTGGTGCTGGAGGCCCTGACGATCGGCGAGAACGGGGACTATCCGCTGACCACCTGTGCCGAGGCGCTCGCCGTCGCCGACGCTGTCGGACCTCGGGTCGCCCTGCTGTTCGACACCTATCACCTGACCAACAACGGCGAGGACCTGCTCGCCCGCATCGGGACCTACGGGGACCGGATCGGGCACGTGCAGTTCGCCGATTCGCCGGGCCGGCACGAGCCAGGTACCGGATCGGTCGACTTCGCCGCAGTGCTGGCAGCGTTGTCCACGGCCGGTTACGGCGGGTTGGTGGCAGCGGAGTACCGCCCCGAAGGTGGCACGGTCGACGGTCTTGGCTGGGTGCCGACCGCGTAACCCGTGCTCAGAGCGGCTCGCACCCCCGATTTTCGGGCTCCCTTCGCGCATCGCGACCACCTACGGTGGTCACGGATGGTTGCCGGGGAACCGCGCATGATCGGTCAGGGAGAATTCGCGTGAGCAGTCACACCGCAGAAAGCCTTCGTCAGATGCTCAGCCAGGCTGAGGCTCTGCCCTACGGCAACGCCAAGGACGCGCTGCTGGAGGAAGTGCTGCGGCACGCCGAGGCGGACGGACTGCCCAGGCTCGCGTTCGACGTCCGGCTGCAGCAGGTCAGCGCGTACTCGGGCGGCACGGCCAGGGACAAGGTGTTCGAGCCGTTCGCCCGCGTCCTTGACGACTACGACAAGAACCCGACGAAGTACGGGCAGTCGGTGGAGCACCAGGTGCTCCGGTCGTTCAAGCAGGTACTCGCGACGATGACGAGGCTGCCCGAGATCCCGCTGGACCGGATGCGGACCACGCTGGAGGAGATGGCCTGGCGGTTCGAGCACGGTGAGCACAGCCCGCACGCCGTCTACCAGACCAAGTATTTCGTCGACCGGCACGTCGGCGATGTCCAGGCGGCGAACCGCTGGTACCGGCTGTGGACCGCCACGCGCAGGGACGACCTGTGCGACTGCGTCGCGTGTGACGCGGCAGGCCAGGTGATCCACCTCGCGTCGAAGGGTCGCGATGTCGAGGCCATCGAGATCGGCGAGCCCGCCCTGGAACAGCACCACACGTGCCGTGAGCAGCCGCAGTCGCTGCTGACCGCGCTGCTGGTCCCCTACGCCCGCACCGGTCGCGCCGCCGAGGCACGCAGTGCGCACCGCAGGGCCTACCAGGTGCTGCGCACCCAGCCGCTGGAACTGACGGACCTGGCCCGGCACATCGAGTTCTGTGCCCGCACCGGCAACGAGGCGCGCGGCCTGGAACTGCTGGAACGCCACATCGGGTGGCTGGACAACGCGCCGACGCCCTACCACGCCATGCGGTTCGCGGCTACGAGCGCGCTGCTGCTGCGCCTGCTCGCCGAGTCCGACACCGCGGCGACGGTGCAGCGGCCCGCGCACGGTGACCGGCCCGCCGAGGAGCTGTCGGTGGCCGACCTCGGCGTCCGACTGACCGAGCAGGCGACGCGGATCGCGGGCCTGTTCGACGAGCGCAACGGCACGGCGCACCAGACCGAGGCGGTCCGCGCGCTGATCGACGCGGAACCGGTCGCCGACCACATCGCCCTGTCGGTGGCGTCGGTGCAGCGGCCCACGCCGGTCGGCGCGTCCGACGCCGAATGGCGCGGCCTGTCCACCGCCGAGGTCGTCGAGCGGGGCGAGGCGAGCCTGGCGCGCACCGACGACGTGGCGGCCGAGGCAGCGCTGCGCAGGCTGGAAGAACTGGCCGACGAGTCGGACACCATCCTCTTCGGACGGACGTTGACCATTCGTGGCCGCTTGCGCAGGGATACGGCGGAAGCCGACTTCCGGCGGGCGGCCGAACTGTTCGCCGAGGCAGGCGACGAGCGGCAGCGGCAGTTGGTGCTGGGCAGGCTCGGTGCGTTGCTGTGTGAGATGAAGCGGGCCGACGAGGGCATGCCGCTGCTGCGCGCCGCCGTGGCGCACTTCCAGCAGGCAGGTGACGCGGAATCCGAGGCGTGGACGTCGCTGCGGCTGGCGGGCGCGCTGATCATGGCCGGCGACACCGACGAGGCGACCCGGCTGCTCGACCATGCGGACGAACTGGCTGCCGGCGTGGACGACGAGGCACTGCTCGGCTCGCTCGCGTGGGCCCGGACCGACCTGTGCGGCGACGACCTGGACGCCGCCCTCGCCGCCACGACGACGGCGCTCAGTGCGCTGCGGCGCTCCGGCACTACTCGCATGGTGGCCGTGGCCAGCACCAGGCTGTCCGGGTTGTGGCGGGCCAAGGGTGATCCCGAGCGTGGCCTGACGGCGGCCGAGGAAGCCGTCGCCTGCGTGCCGGCGATCAGCTCCGCCGGTCTGGCATCGACGCTGCTCGGTGCGCTCGGCGACGTGCTGGTCGAACTGGACCGGTCGGCGGCTGCCGTGCCGGTGCTGGCCGAGTCCGTCGGCTACGCGATGGAGGCCGGCGAGCCGTACCTGCTGGCGACCACCCGCAGGTCGCTGGCCAACGCGTGCCGCGCCGCAGGCCAGTTGCAGGACGCCGCCGAGGTCGCCGAGGAGGCCATCCTCGGGTTCGACGCCGTCGGCGACTACGAGTCGGCCAACGGCGTCCGGTACATCCTGGCCGGAGTCCAGTCGCAGCTCAACGACGACGACGCGGCGCTCGCGGTGTACGACGACATGGTCGCCGCCAGCCGCGCGCGCAACGATCTGGCCAGCGCGTCGGAGATCCTCACCGAGTCGGCCGACCTGCTGGACAAGCTGGACCGGGACGCCGAAGCCGCGGAACGCTATCGCGCGGCGGGCGACACCGCCGCTGCGGCCGACGATGCGTACCGGGTGGCGTACTGCCGCTACCAGGAAGCACTGGCGCTGCAGTGGTGCGACCGCGGCCAGGACGCGCTCACTGTGCTGGCCGAGGCGGAGCAGGTCGTTGCGACGCTGCCCGACGACGACCCGGAAGCAAAGCTCTGGCACGAGGCCCGGCTGGCCACGAACGCCGTGCGCATTCTCCGTGCCGCTGACCGGGTTTCCGACGCCATCGCGAACGCCCAACGAGCCGTCACCCTGTTCAGTCAGGTCGACGAACCGTCCCAGGTGTCCGGCGCGCAACTGATGCTGGGTCAGCTGCTGATCGAGGCAGGGCTGGTCGACGACGCCGCGACGGTGTTGCGCACCGCGTTGGAGGCCGTGGCCAGCAAGGGCGGCAAGTCGCCGAGGATCTCGCAGGTGCTGGCCATCGCACTCGACCAACTCGGCGAGACGGCGGAAGCGGCCGAGGTTCGGGCCATGGCGGGTATCGACCAGCGCTGAACTCTGTTTCTTTTTCGAACGGCCCCGCTGGCTTTCGCCAGCGGGGCCGTTTCGTGTTTGGCTCGCCCCCGCCTTTTCAGTGTCACTACGGCCAGGCGCTCTGGAGCGGGGGCTGGGTGGGGGATGCGGGTCTTGCCGTTTCGTCGTCGGCTCGCCTTGGTCTGGTTGCCTCGTTACGTCCTTTCAGGACTGCTGAACCGGCAACACCTTGCCTGGGTTGAGGATGTGCAGTGGGTCCAGCGCGTCCTTCACCGCGTGCTGCATCTGCAGGACGGTCGGGCCGAGTTCGGTGGCCAGGCCGTCGCGCTTGAGCAGGCCGACGCCGTGTTCCCCGGTGACCGTGCCGCCCAGTTCCAGCGCCGCCGCGATGATGTCGGTGAACGCTGCCTGGGCGCGCACGCGGGCGTCCTCGTCGTCCGGCGGTGTGCTCAGCAGCGGGTGCAGGTTGCCGTCGCCTGCGTGCGCCACGTTCGCGATGGTCGTGCCGTGGCGGGTGGCGATCGCGTCGATCCGGCCGAGCATCGTGGCGATCTGACCCACGGGCACGCAGATGTCCTCGGTGAGCAGCGGCCCCAGCCGTTCCAGCGCCGGGTAGGCCAGCCTGCGCGCCGCGAACAGCGCCTCGGCCTCCTGCTCGTCGGTGGACCGCGCCGACCAGGTCGCACCAGCGCCCGCGAAGCACGCGAGCATCGTCTCGGCCTCGTACTCCCCTGCCGCGCCGGGTGCGTCGGTCCGACCCAACAGCACAGTGTCGGCATCGACGGACAGCCTGAGGTGCCGCCACTCGTCCACCGCCCGCAGGCAGTGCCGGTCCACCAGTTCCAGCGCCGACGGCGTGAGACCGGCCGCCGCGACGGCTGCCACGGCCTCACCAGCGGCAACGGTGGACGAGAAGTACCCGACGACGGTCTGCTCGGGCGCACGACGCTGGCGCAACCGCACGGTGATCTCGGTGATGATGCCGAGCGTGCCCTCCGAGCCGACCAGCAGCGCGGTCAGGTCGTAGCCCGCGACGCCCTTGGCCGTGCGGCGCCCGAGTCGCACCAGTTCACCGGTGCCGGTCACCACTTGCAGGCCGAGCACGTAGTCCCGGGTGACGCCGTACTTCACGCAGCAGACCCCGCCCGCGTTGGTGGCCACGTTGCCGCCGATGGTCGACCACGGTGAACTGGCCGGGTCCGGCGGATACCACAGGCCCTGCTCGGCGCACGCGGCCCGCAGGTCGTCGTTGACCACACCCGGTTCCACGACGGCCAGCCGTTCCAGCGGGTTGATCTCCTTGATCTCCCGCATCCGGTCCAGCGCGAGCACCACACCGCCGTCCACGGCGTTCGCCCCACCGGACAGACCGGTGCCCGCGCCGCGCGGCACCACCGGCACGCCGTGCCGGACGCACCACCGCACGACGGTCTGCACCTGCTCGGCGGTGCGCGGGCGAACCAGCGCGGCCGCCTT
Organism: Pseudonocardiaceae bacterium; assembly: GCA_036502345.1. Classification (GTDB taxonomy): domain Bacteria; phylum Actinomycetota; class Actinomycetes; order Mycobacteriales; family Pseudonocardiaceae; genus DATEPR01. Next base: position 30,638 of record DASXYT010000133.1, read on the forward strand.
GCCGTAGGGCGCCCACTCGGCCTCGTCGTGGCTGTAGCCGACGAGCACGTCCTGGTCGCGCACCACCAACTCCGGTGGCAACAACCCGACCAGTTCGTCGACGGCTTCGCTGGTGGCCATCCTCGGTCCTCCCGGGTGTCGATCCGGACAGTGCGGCCATCCTAGGCGCGTCCGTCCGATCCACCCCAGGTCAGGACCGTGCCGTGACCGACACCTTCGCCCTGCACTGCTCCTGCGCGTCGGTGATCTCCGGGTCGTCCGGGGCCAGTTCGGCGGCCGTGGCCAGGTGCGCCAGCGCGTCGTCCCACTGTTCCGCGGACTGGTAGACGAACGCCAGGTTGAACTGGAGACCCGCGTCCTCCGGCGTCGTGGCCACCGCGGCGCCGAGATCGGCGATCGCTGCGTCGACATCGCCCAGTTCGTAGGCGACGCCTGCCCGGCCGGACAGTGCCGACACCAGGTCCGGCGCTCCGGCCAACGCCGTGTCGAACGCCGACCGCGCCTCGGTGAACTCCGACCGCTCGGCGTGCACCTGGCCGACCACGGTGTGCAGATGCGGATTCACCGGGTCCAACAGCAGTCCGGCCCGTGCGTCGGCGAGTGCGGCGTCCAGGTCGTCGGCCGCCAGGTAGATGCCGGCGCGGTTCACGTAGGCGTCCAGGAACGTCGGATCCAGTTCCAGCACGTAACTCATGCCGGCCAGTGCCTGTTCCGTCGCGCCGGCCTCCAACCACAACTCGGCCCGGTTGTAGTAGGCCTCGGGGAACGGCGGCCCGAGCGCGATCGTCGTGTCGTACTCGACCAGCGCCTCGTCGTCCCGGTCCAGCCGGTGCAGCAGGTTCGCCCGGTCGAAGTGGTACTCCGGGTAGTTCGGGTCGACGGCGATCACGGCGTCGTAGTCGGCCAGCGCCTCGTCCAGCCTGCCGAGGCCGGCCAGCACCTGCGCCCTGTTGTACCGCAACACCGAGCGGTGCAGCCGGTGCTCGTCCGGCTCCAGCTCGCGGTCCAGCAGCGCCAGTCCGTCGGTCACCAGCCGCAGCGCCTCGGGCAGATTGCCCAGGTGCGTCTCGACCAACGCGAGGCCGTTG
>DASXYT010000134.1:0-3771 GCA_036502345.1 Pseudonocardiaceae bacterium
TCGCCACCGGCGTCCAACCGGGTGGCGCCCAGTTCCAGTGCCCTGGCCTCGCCGGTGTCGAGGTTCTCGACCAGCAGGTCGAGGTGGGCCTGCTGCGGGTGCGCCGGATCCGGCCAGCGGGGTGCGGTGTAATCGCTGATCTGCTGGAACATCACGCTCCTGCCGGCACCGGCGATCAGCGCGCCCTCCGGGCCGTCGTACGTGACCTCCATGCCGGTGAGGTCGGCGTAGAAGTGGGCCAGCGCTGACGCATCTGGGGCGTCGATCGTCACCGCGAACAGGCCCATCACCGGGCCGACGCCGTCGGCCTGGCAGAGGTCGAACGGGTGACCGGCCGGGTCGGCCAGCGTGATCCAGTTGGCGCCGTCTGCCAGCCGGGTGGCGCCGAGGCTCACCGCCCGCTCCGCCTCCGCCTGCGGATCGTTGGTCCGCAGGTCGAGGTGGAACTGCTGGGGAGACTCCTGCCCAGGCCACTGCGGAGCGGCATGGTCCGGCGCGAGCTGGAACTCGATCTCCTGGCCGTCCGGAGTCCGGATGCCGAACCGGTCGGCGTCGTTCCGGACGACGTCCCAACCGGTCAGTTCGGCGTAGAACGCGCCGACCTTCTTGATGTCCGGCGCGTCGAAGATGGCGAGGTCCAGGCGAGCTGTCACGGTCATGGCGGCATTCTGCCCGAGGACACCGACATGCGCCGACGACTCAGCTCGTGTCCATCGGGTCGCCGCCGACCTCGCTCGGTGGCGGGGTCAGCGTGCTGGTCGAGCTCATGGCGTCGTCGTTGGCATGGGTGGTGGACGGGCCGGGCACTGCCGTGGACGGCCCCGGCACCGGACCTGGCGCGTTGTGCGGTGTCCACGCGCCCGTCGACGGGTCGAGCCTGCCGTTGGGCAGTGCCGGCCACGGATTCGCAGGAGGTCGGGCCGGCAACCCGCCCGGCGGGACCGCCTCGATCGGCCCATCGCCGACCTTCGGTTTGCGGATGTAGTGCGAGCTGACGTCGATGTGGTCGGCGACGGCGCTGTGCGGATCGTTCGTGTTGATCGGTCCCGAGTGGTGCACGGTGGTGTTGAAGTCGACGCCGTACCAGTGGGTCGCGGTCTGGTTGTACCGGCCGACCTGGCCCGCCGTGGTCAGCGCGTTCTTGATCGGTGTCTCGACGTTGTGCAGGTGGCTGGAGTTCGCGTCCTGGGTCAGCGGGGTCAGGTTGTGGCTCTGGCCGGGGCCACCGAGGTTGTCGTTGATGATGTGGCCCTTGATCCACTCCGGTCGACCGGTGTGCCCGCCCGCCGTGTTGGCGGCGTTGAGCCCGTTGACGGCGGTGTTCTCGCCGTCGCCCGGCGTCGAGCCGTAGCCGCCCGGCCGCTGCGCGTTGGGTCCGAGCTGGACGTGCGCCGACGTGCCGCCGCCGAACGTGCTGTGCGGGCCGAAGTCGGAGTGCCACACCGTCTGGTCGTCGAGCCGGGACGGTGCCTGCTGGATACGCGTCGAGGTGCGGCTTGGTCGGGTGAAGGCGTTCTTGACCTTCTTGACCTTGTTGCCGAGGTACTTCCCGATGCCGCCCTTGCCGTTGTTCTTGCCAGGGCCGTTGCCCCTGCCGCCCTGGCCGTTCCCGCTGGGGGCGCAGTCCGGTGCCAGGCCGAGCGGGTCGATCCAGTGCAGCGGATTGGGCACGTAGCTCACCGCGGTGGGCGCCGCCGTCAGGCCGAACGGGTCGGGGCTGACGAAGCTCGCCGTCTCCGGGTCGTAGTAGCGCTGGTAGTTGTAGTGCAGGCCGGTCTCGGCGTCGTGGTACTGGCCGGGGAACCGCAGCGGGATGTCCACGCCCGCGGTCCGGTCGGCCAGTCCCCACAGGGTCGGCCTGCGCTGCCACACCAGCTCACCGGTCGGCGTGAACATCTCCGTCGGCGAGCCGACCTGGTCGGTCAGCACGGTGTACCAGCGCACCCCGGCGGCGTTGTCCGAGCCGGCCGGCAGCAGCCGTTCGACCTGGGTCACCACCGTGCCGTCGGCCGGGTGGTAGTCCCACGTGGTGACGTGCCGGGTGCCGTCGGCGGCGATGTGTACCTGCTCCACCAGCAGTTCCTCGGACCAGCTGAACTCGGTCCGCTCCACCACGGTGCCGTCCTCGGCGAGCCTGCTCTTGTCGACGCGCCTGCCCAGCGCGTCGTACCGGTACCGCCAGCGGGTGCCGTCCGGATTGGTCACCCCGACCAGCCGGTCCTCGGCGTTCCACACGTAGGCCCGGACACCGCCTGCGAACTCGCTCGCCGTCCGGCGGCCGAGCGTGTCGTGCCGGTAGCGGACCGCGCCTGCCTGCTCGATCACCGTGCCCCGGTACCGCCGGTCCCCGGCCGCGCGGCCCGGGGCGATCGTCACCGGCCACTGCGCGTGCACCACGGAACCCAGGTCGTCGTAGCCGTAGCGCTCCTGCCGGTCGGCCGAGCGCACGCCGACCACGCGACCCGCGCGATCCCACTCGAACTCCAGCGGACCGGTCGCGGCACTGTGCGTGCCGGCCAGTTCGCCACCTGGCAGGTAGCGGAAGTCCTTGCGGTGTACGGCATTCGTGCCTGCGCCGACGACCGTCTGGGCGGTCACGCCGTCGCTGGGGCCGAAGGTCTGGGTGAGCTGGAAGCCGCGGGTCGACCCTCTGCTGACCTCGCGGCCGACCCGGTCGTGGCTGAAGACGACGACCTCGCCACCGCTGCGCAGGCCGACCGGCCTGCCAGCCTCGTCGTAGGCCCAGTCGCTGACCGCGCCGCTCGGGGTCTGCCTGCGGACCAGTCGCCCGGCCAGGTCGTAGCTGGTGCGGACCGTGCGGCCGGCCGCGGTCTCGGCGACCACCCGGCCGAACCCGTCCCGTTCCAGCAGCAGGTCGACGTCGGGGTTGGCGGCGTGCACCAGCCGGTCCAGCGCGTCGTAGGCGAACCGGGTCGTCCCACCGGCGCTGCGCCGCACGACCAGGTTGCCCACCGCGTCGTAGTCGTACTCGGTGACCTCCCCGGTCGGCGCGGTCACCGACGCCAGCCGGCCTGCCGCGTCGTAGCTGTAACTCCGTGCCCGGCCGTCGAAGTCGATCGCCCTGGCCAGCCTGCCCGCCGGGTCGTACTCGTAGCGCCACACCAGGCCCTGCGGGCTGCGTAGTTCGGTGAGCCGCAGTTCGGTGTCGTAGCGGTACTCGGTGCGCGCGCCGAGCGGGTCGGTCATGGCCACCGGCAGGTCGAAACCCGCGTACTCGATCCTCGTCACCCGGCCCGCCGGGTCGACGTACTCGATCTCGTTGCCCTCGGCGTCGTAGCGCCAGGCCTGCCGGGAACCGTCCGGATCGACCTGCCACGACGGCAGTCCCTCGACCGTCCAGCCGTACCGGGTGATCCCGCCGAGCGCGTCGGTCACCGTGGCGGGCCTGCCGAACTGGTCGTACGTGACCTGGTTGCCCGGTCCGGCGCCCTCGGCGACGATCAGCCCGGCCGCGTCACGCACCAGGGCGTCCCGCTGCTCGATGGCGACACCGTCCGGGCCGGCCAGCGCCGTGGTGCCGCCACCCGCGTCGTCGCCGGCCAGCCAGTGCACGCCGTCCGGTGTGGTGACCGTCGCGGCCTGGCTGCCTGCTTCCCTGCTGGCCGACGTACTGGTCCCGTCGGCGTACTCGACCCTGGTCAGCAGACCGTCCTCGTCGTACCGGAAGCGGGTCGCGTTGCCGAGCGGATCGGTCTCGCTGAGCTTGCGGTCGTAGCGGTCCCAGGTGAACGTCGTTGCGTTGCCCAGCGG
>DASXYT010000135.1:0-9168 GCA_036502345.1 Pseudonocardiaceae bacterium
GGCGTGGACGCCGCCGTCCTGTACAGCGACATCGTCGTGCCGCTCTATGCGGCCGGCGTGGACGTGGACATCGTGCCGGGCACCGGACCCGTGATGGGCTCGCCGGTGCGCACCGCCGCCGACGTCGCGGCACTGCCCGAGTTGCGGCTTGAGCAGGTGCAACCGGTGATGGACACGATCAGTTTGTTGATCACCGAGCTGGGTGACACCCCGTTGATCGGCTTCGCCGGGGCGCCGTTCACCCTGGCCTCCTATCTGATCGAGGGCGGCCCCAGCCGCAACCACGAGCGGACGAAGGCGCTGATGCACGGCGCACCGGACGTCTGGCACGCGCTGGCCGGCAAGCTCGCCGACCTCACGCTGATGTTCCTGCGGGCCCAGGTGGCCGCCGGTGTGGACGCCGTGCAGCTGTTCGACTCGTGGGCGGGCGCGCTGTCCGAGCGGGACTACCGCGAATTCGTGCTGCCGCACTCGGCCGCCGTGCTGGGCGGCCTCGCCGACGCCGGCGTGCCCAGGATCCACTTCGGCGTCGGTACCGGCGAACTGCTCGGCGCGATGCGGGAAGCAGGGGCCGACGTGGTCGGCGTCGACTGGCGGGTGCCGCTGGACGTGGCCGTCGACCGGTTGGCCGCCGCGGTGCCCGACGGCCCGGCTCCCGTCGTGCAGGGCAACCTGGACCCCGCCCTGCTGCTGGCCGACTGGTCGGTGATCGAGGCCGAGGTGCGCAGGGTGATGGCCGAGGGCACGGCAGCGGGTGCGCACGTGTTCAACCTCGGTCACGGTGTGCTGCCACAGACTGACCCGACCGTGTTGACGAGGGTCGCCGAACTGGTGCACGGCCTGGCATGACCCGGGTAGCGGTGGTCGGTGGCGGGATCAGCGGGCTGACCGCGGCGTACCGGCTGCGCGCGGCACTCGGCCCGGCCGCGGAGATCACGGTCGTCGAGATGACCGACCGGATGGGCGGCAAGCTGCGCACCGTCGAACTGGCCGGGCACGGCTACGACGTCGGCGCCGAGGCCTACCTGGCCCGGCGGCCGGAGATGACCGCCTTGGTCGGCGAACTCGGTATGACCGGCCAGCAGGCCCACCCGACTACCGCCGGCGCCCGCATCCGGGCAGGCGGGCAGGCGAGGCCCATCCCGCCCGGCACAGTGCTGGGCGTCCCGGTCGGCGTGGCCGAGGTGTCCGGTGTGCTGTCCGAGGACGGCCTGCGCAGGCTGGCCGCCGAGGCCGATCTGCCGCCGGTCCGGCTGGACGGCGCCGACGTGTCCGTCGGTGACCTGCTGGCCGACCGGCTCGGACCCGAGGTGCCCGACCGGCTGGTCGACCCGCTGCTCGGCGGTGTCTACGCTGGCCGCGCCGCGAACCTCGGCCTCCGTGCCACGATGCCGGCGCTGGCCGCCAAGCTGGACGCTGGCGAGGGCTCGGTGCTCGCGGCAGCGGCCGGTCTGGTGCCGCCGCCAGCACCGAACGGCAAGCGGCCACCCGTCTTCGGCACGCTCACCGGTGGCCTCAGCACGCTGGTCGACCGGTTGGCCGAAGCTTCTGGCGCGCTGATCCGGCACGGTCTGCCGGTCCGCGCTCTGCATCGACTGGCCGGTGGCTGGCGCCTTGAGCTCGGTTCGGCGCCGAACCCGGAGTTCCTGGACGCCGACGCCGTCGTCCTCGCTGTGCCGGCGCCTGCCGCTCGCAAGCTGTTGGCCGACGTGAGCCCGGCCGCCTCGGCCGCGTTCGGCCGGATCGACGTGGCGTCCATGGCGGTGGTCGCGTTGGCCCTGCCGGCCGACGCGCCGCTGCCGGAGTCGTCGGGTGTGCTGATCGGGTCCGGTGAGGCGCACGACGACGGCACGCCGTTCACCGCCAAGGCGTTCACGTTCTCCAGCCGCAAGTGGGCGCACCTGGCCGGGCCAAAGCACCTGTTGGTGCGTGGTTCCGTCGGCCGGTTCGGTGAGACCGAGATCCTGCAACGGGACGACGCGGCCCTCGTTGCCGCCGTGCGCGCCGACCTGGCCGAGTTGACGGGCGTCACGGCGACGCCGGTCGACTCGGTGGTCATGCGGTGGGGCGGCGGGCTGCCGCAGTACGGCGTCGGCCACCTGGACCTGGTGGCCGACATCGAGCGTGCGGTGGCCGACGTGCCCGGCCTGGCCGTGGCGGGCGCGGCGCTGCACGGCGTCGGCCTACCGGGCTGTGTCGTGAGTGCGGACCTCGCGGTGAGCCGAATCCTCAGTCAGCTATCGCAGCCTGTGCGACCACCTTCGTGATCCGGCCGCGGATCAGCAGTTCGCCCTTGACGGCGTTGCGCTTGCCGAACTGCTCGGCGACGTCCTCGCCCATGTAGCGGCCGCCGATCTTGGTCGACCACGGCAGCATCTCGTCCAGGTCCTCGGAGACTTCGGCGACACCCGAGATCGTCACGAAGGAGAACGGCGGCGCCTCGTCGTCGACACACATCGAGAAGCGTCCGTCGCGGCGCAGCGCCTTGCCCTTGAGGGTGTTCTCGCCGGTGTTGAAGATCACGTAGTCCTGATCCCCGACGGTGTCCAGCACGAACCAGATCGGCACCACGTGCGGTGAGCCGTCGGCGCGCACGATGGCGAGTTTGCCTGTTCGGCCGCCGGACATGACGAATTCGCGCCATTCGTCCCTGGACATGGTGTGCATGTACGTCCTCCTGTGTTGGTCGACCGGCTCATGCAACCATGGAAGGCATGGCGCGCCTGAACTACAACGAGCTCAACAACACCATTCGGTACACGATGTGGTCGGTGTTCCGGTCCGAGCCCGGCCGGTTGCCCGCCGACCGTGGTCCCGCCGCCACCGAGGCCCAGGACTTCCTGGCCGGCCTGGCGGCCAAGGACGTCGTGGTACGCGGGGTGTACGACGTCGCTGGTCTGCGCGCCGACGCCGACTACATGATCTGGTGGCACGCCGAGGAGATCGAGCAGTTGCAGGCCGCCTACGCCGGTTTCCGGCGGACCGCGCTCGGCCGGGCGTCGGTGCCGGTCTGGAGCCAGGTGGCGTTGCACCGGCCCGCCGAGTTCAACCGCAGCCACGTGCCGGCGTTCCTGGCCGACGAGGAAGCGCACAAGTTCGTGTGCGTGTATCCGTTCGTGCGGTCCTACGAGTGGTACCTGCTGCCCGACGAGGAGCGCCGCGCACTGCTCGCCGAGCACGGCAAGATGGCCAGGGACTACCCGGATGTCCGCGCCAACACGGTGGCGTCGTTCGCGCTCGGCGACTACGAATGGATCCTCGCCTTCGAGGCCGACGAACTGCACAGGATCGTGGACCTGATGCGCCACCTGCGCGGCAGCGAGACCCGCCGGCACGTCCGCCTGGAGATCCCGTTCTACACCGGCACCCGCATCGCACCCGCCGAACTGGTCAACGACCTGCCCTGAGGTCAGCGGGGCGGATCGATGATCTCGATCGAGTCGCGCATGCTGCCGCAGCCGGTCTCGATCTCGGCCTGGTGGTCGGCGAACTGGCAGTTGATCTCCACCTCGGTGAAGCCCCGGAACACGAAGTAGATCGACGACGCGTACTGGCCGTCGTTCTGCTTGATCGGGATCTCGAACGCCCGCGCACCGTCCACGGTGGTCTGGGTCGGGTCGCCGGTCACCGTGAAGCCGGCTGACTCACCCTGGCCGAGCACGGCGTTGACCTGGTCACCGAGCACGCCGGCACTCACCTGGTCGCTGTTCTCCCGCAACGGGTACACCGCGACGATGATCACGTCGTGCACGGCGACGGCCACCGCGCTGTCGTACTGGCTGGGGTTGTCGCTCTGGTAGTTCAACGTCAACTGGCCGGTGGCGTCCTTGAAGCCGCTGGGCAACTGGTAGCAGTACGGCGCACCCTTCGGCTGGATCACCTTGCCGGCGGAGCAGTCCAGTGTCGTGCGCACCGGCGGCTTCGTCGGCGTCGCGGGTGTCGTCAGGTGGCTGCCCGCCTCGGCCGATCCGGTCACCGTCGTGGTGCACCCGGCGACCAGCGCACCCACTGCCAGCGCACCCACTGCCAGCGCGACCGGCATCACGCACCGCCAGGCCCTCATCCACCACTCCTCGTGCTAGCCCTGCTGCCCGTCATGGTGCCTCATGGCCTCCGGCGTACGTTCCGAGCATGCTCGACGTCCTCACCGACCTCTACCAGCGGGTTGCCGGTCGCAGGCCGGATCCGGCCGAGGTCACCGTTGTGGGTGATGATCAGATACTGCCCGGCAGGTTCCGGGTCGGCGCCGCGGCTGCCGCCTGTGTCGGCACCGCCACGCTGGCCGCCGCGGAGTTGTGGCGGGCCAGGGGTGGCGATCCCGGTCGGGTCACCGTGGACGCCCGGCATGCCGCGCTCGCGTTCACCACCGAGCGCTCGCTGCGGGTGGACGGCCAGGTGCCCGGCGCGGCCTGGGCGGAACTGTCCGGCGACTACCCGACCGCCGACGGCTGGGTCAGGCTGCACTGCAACTACGAGCATCACGCCAGTGCGGCGTGTGCGGCGCTGGCCGTGCCGCCCGACAAGGCGGCGGTGGCCGAGGCCGTGTCCCTGCGGCCGGCATTGGAGATCGAGGAGGGCGTGCTGGCCGCCGGGGGAGCCGCAGCGGCCATGCGGACCGAGGCGGAGTGGCGGGCCCACCCGGCCGGCCAGGCGGTGCGTGGGCTGCCGCTGGTGGCCGTGGACCGGATCGCGGACGCCCCGGCACGGCTCCTGCCACCCGCTGACCGGCCGCTGACCGGCATCCGGGTGTTGGACCTCACCCACGTCATCGCGGGGCCGGTGTGTGGCAGGACGCTGGCCGCCCACGGTGCCGACGTGCTGCACGTCGGCGCCGCACACCTGGCGACCGTGCGGCCGCTGGTGATCGACACCGGGTTCGGCAAGCGGTCGGCCTGTCTGGACCTGCGGAGCCCGACCGATCTGGCCACCCTGCGCGGCCTGATCGCCGACGCGGACGTGTTCGTGCAGTCGTTCCGCCCTGGCACGCTGGCGGCCCGTGGGCTCGGACCGGAGCAGTTGGCCGAGTTGAGCCCCGGCATCGTCGTGCTGGATCTGTCCGCCTACGGGCACGCCGGTCCGTGGCGGCGGCGCAGGGGATTCGACAGCCTGGTGCAGATGGCGTCCGGCATCGCGGACGACGGGGCCAGAGCAGCGGGTGTGCCGACGCCGACGCCACTGCCGGCGCAGGCCCTGGACCACGGCACCGGCTGGCTGGCCGCGGCGGCGGCCATGACGGCGCTGCGCAGGCAGCGAACCGACGGCGGTTCGTGGTGGTTGCGGTTGGCGTTGGCCAGGACCGGGGCCTGGCTGGACGATCTGGGCAGGCTCGCCGATGACGTGTCGCCCGGTCGGATGCCGGGCGACGACGACGTTCTGGATCTGCTCGCCGAGACGGAGAGTCCGTTCGGCAGGGTGCGGCATGTGCGGGTGCCCGGTGACCTACCGGGCGCCCAGCCGCGTTACGACTTCGGCCCACACCTGCCAGGCAGTGATCCAGCAATCTGGGACCCGGCAGCCTGGTGACTCACGCCTCAGGAACGGGGACCAGCTTGAGGGAGATCGAGTTGATGCAGTAGCGCTGATCGGTCGGCGTGCCGTAGCCCTCGCCCTCGAACACGTGGCCGAGGTGGCTGTGACAGTTGGCACACAGCACTTCGGTGCGCACGGAGCCGAAGCCGCGGTCCTCGCGCAGGATCACGCTGTCACCGGCCAGCGGTGACCAGAACGACGGCCAGCCACAGTGCGAGTCGAACTTGGTGTCACTGCGGAACAGTTCGGTGCCGCAGGCGCGGCATTCGTACACGCCAGTGGTCTTGGAGTCCGTGTACTCACCGACCCACGGCCGTTCGGTGCCGGCCTCACGCAGGACGTGGTACTCGTCCTTGTTCAGTTCCGAACGCCACTCACGGTCCGTCTTCACGACCTTCGGCGTGGCGCCGACGACAGGTTTCATGACTCCACGGTAGCTCGCTCCGCGCACTACCGGCGCGACCTGGCGCTACTGGCCAAATACGGAGAAGACGGTGCCCAGCGTCTGCCAGACCGCCCACAGCACGCCGATCAGGATCAGGCCGACGACGATGATGGCCATCAGCCTGCGGTGCCCGTTGGCCCTGTTCGCGGAGTTGGCGAACTCGCCGACCCCGCGCACGTAGCCCTCGACGGTGAAGGAGCTCGACGGCGTCTGCATCCGCCGGAGGTGCTCGGCGAAGGCGAGCGTCTCCGGGTCGTCGGGGTCGAGGCCGATCAGCTCGTCGGCGATCGGGTCGTTGTCCCGGTCGTCCTGAGCAGCGTTCACGCCACTACGGTAGCCGCGCGCGTGCTGTCTGGTCACCCCGTGCCGGTTACAGCGCTGGTGGGACGGATGGCGCCGACCGGTTCGCCGTGCCCGAGTACCGGCACCTCGGCCAGTTCTCGCAGGCCCTCGGAGGTCATGCCGAGGCGCCGCAGCGCCGCCACCATCACCACGGACCTCGCCCGTGCCGACCCGTCGGCGATCTTCAGCGTGACGGCGCGGCCGTCCGGCAGGCCGATCGCGTAGACGCCCTCGGCGCCGTCCTTGGCCACGGCTCCGGGCAGTGCCCGCATCAGCCTGGCCACCTCGCTGCCGGTGCCGCCGACCCATTCCGGGTAGGTCGACATCGCGGTGCGGATGCGGTGTTCCTCGGTGCCGTCGACCGCGGTGGCGACCGCGCGGAACGCCCTGGCGAGGCCGATCAGGCTGGTGCCGAACAGCGGGGCGCCACAGCCGTCCACGCCGGTCCTGCCGACCTGCTCGTCGGCCAGTTCCTCGACGGTCTGCCGGATGGCCAGTTGCAGCGGGTGGCCGGGGTCCCGGTAGCTCACGGTCGGCCAGCCGTTGCGCACGCAGGTGGCCAGCATCGCCGAGTGCTTGCCCGAGCAGTTCATGTACAGCGGAGCAGGCCGGGTACCGGCCGCGACCAGGGCGAACCTGGCGGCCTCGTTGCCCGGCAGCGCCGGGGTGCACTGGAGGTCGTGCGGGCCGAGGCCTGCGCCAGCCAGGATGCGACGCGCGCCGTCGATGTGGAAGTCCTCACCGGGGTGGCTCGCGCAGGCCAGTGCCAGCAGTTCGTCCTTCAGATCCAGCCCGTTGCGCACCATGGCCAGGCCCTGCAGTGGCTTGAGTGACGAGCGCGGGTAGGTGAGCGCCGCAGGCTGGCCGACGGTGAACGCGATCGAACCGTCGCTGTCCAGCCCGACGACGGATCCGTGGTGCACGGACTCGGCAAGTTCGTTGCGCCACACTTCGGCGATCACCTCGTGCACTCCACGCTCCTTACCTCGACTTACCTCTTTCGGGGGACATCAGGCATTCTTGACAGTAATGCCCGAGCCGCGATGGACTGGTTACTGAGAGTCGAACTGCTGACAGTCAACTGTTGACAGTTTGCCTCGGGCACGGGGGACTGTCGAGACAGTCGAGGATCTGGAGACGCAGATGACAGGTGCTGTGCCGCATCGGCAGAGCCTGGCCGGGCAGACCGTGGACGTGCTGCGTGAGCTGGTGCTCACCGGCGAGATCCCACCCGGCTGCCGGGTCAACGAGGTCGAGTTGGCCCAGCGGATGCACATCAGCCGAGGTCCGCTGCGCGAGGCCATCCGGCACCTGATCAGCGAAGGGCTGCTGGTCTACGTGCCGCACAGGGGCGCCTACGTGCCGCAGGCCGACGTGGCAGAGCTGTACGCGCTGTTCGAGCTGCGGGCCGCGCTGGAGTGCACAGCGGCCCGGCTGGCCGCCACCCGGCGCACCGAGGCGGGGCTGGCGGTGCTGCGCCAGGTCAGCGCCGACTCACGACAGTCGTTCGAGGCCGGTCACCGCTTCCCGTACCGGCTGGACATCGCCTTCCACCGCACCCTGCTGGATGCGGCGGACAGCCCCCGGATCGCCGACCAGGTGCGGCTGGCGCAGCAGCAGGTGATCCTGCTGCGCAGCACCCACGAGGTCGACCCGGCGCACTCCAGGGCGTCCATGGACGACCACGACGGGCTGATCGCGGCCATCGCCGCGATGGACGAGGTCAAGGCCGCCGAGGTGATGGCGACCCACCTGGACCGGGTGCGCGACCAGATGGTCGCCGCGCTGGAGGCCAGGTCGACAGGCGACCTGCAGGGGGCCGGTCGTGTCGGCTGAGTCCGAACAGCAGTCGTGGGAGTGGCCGGAGCAGACGTGGCGAGGCCACGTGGACCGGGTCAGGGCAGGGCGTTCGCTGGCGCCCGCCACGTGGCCCGGTGACGCCAAGGTAGCGGTCGCGTTGTCGTTCGACTCCGATCACGAGACCATCCCGTTGCGCGACAACGAAACCAGCCCCGGCAAACTGTCCCAGGGTGAGTACGGCGCCAGGGTTGGTGTGCCGCGCATCATGGACCTGTTGTCCCGCAACAGCATTCCGGCGACGTTCTTCGTGCCGGCGGTCTGTGCGCTGCTGCGGCCGGACGAGATCAAGTCCTATGTGGCCGCTGGTCACGAGGTGGGCATGCACGGCTGGATCCACGAGCGCAACGCGCTGCTGGACGAGCCGACCGAGCGCGAACTGGCACTGCGTGCCTACGACACGCTCAGCGAGGTGGCCGGCATGGCGCCGGTCGGCATCCGTACGCCGTCCTGGGACTTCAGCCACCACACGCTGGCCATCTCGCGAGCACTCGGCCTGGCCTACGACTCGTCCCTGATGGCCGATGACGAGCCGTACGAGATCGTGGCCGAGGGCACGCCGACCGGCATGGTGGAGATCCCGGTGGAGTGGATCCGGGACGACGCGCCCTACTTCACCATGGACAGGTTCGCCGGTTCCCGGCCCTACACAGCACCCCGCCAGGTGCTGACCATCTGGCGCGACGAGTTCGACGCCGCCTACGCCGCCGGTGGCCTGTTCCAACTGACCATGCACCCGCACGTGATCGGCCACCGGTCCCGGCTGGCCGTACTCGCCGAACTGGTCGAGCACATCGCGGGCCACGAGGGCGTCTGGTTCGCCACCCACGCCGACATCGCGAAGTACGTGCTGGCCGCCTAGGGTTCGGCGTGCAGCGCGGTGTCCGACGCGCCGACCGCGAACCGGTTGAAGTGCACCCGCAGCCCGGCCCGGGTCGGTGAGCAGCAGAACGGTCCTGCCGTGGCCACGGCGTCCGGCGCCAGCGGTGCGAGCC
>DASXYT010000136.1:0-3213 GCA_036502345.1 Pseudonocardiaceae bacterium
GCGGTCTCGTGCCGGTCGTTCTGCTTCGTCCCGGAGCCGTGCGCGTTGATGTAGTCGACGCTGTCGCCCGGCAGCCGTGCCTCCTCCAGCGCCACCCGGATGGCTTCGGCCATCTCCCGACCGTCCGGCCGGAGCCCGGTCATGTGGAACGCGTTGCACCGGGAGGCGTAGCCGGCGATCTCGGCGTGGACGGGGGCACCGCGGGACCGCGCGTGGTCCATGTCCTCCAGCACGAACATCGCGGCTCCCTCACCGAGGACGAATCCGTTGCGCCTGGCGTCGAAAGGCCGCGACGCGTGCTCGGGGTCGTCGTTGCTCGGTGTGGTCGCCTTGATGGCGTCGAACGCGGCCATGGAGATCGGGGAGATCGGTGCGTCGGTGGCGCCTGCGATCATCACGTCGGCCGAGCCCTCACGGATCAGGTCGCAGGCGTAGCCGACCGAGTCGATACCGGAGGTACAGCCGGTGGACACCAGGGTCGTCGGCCCCTCCGCTCCCACGGTCCAGCCGATCTCCGCCGCGAACGAACTCGGGATGAAGTAGTCGAACAGCTGTGGCACCGCGTACCGGTGATCGACAAGGGAGAGCCTGCCGTCGTCACTGAGGACGCGGTACTCCTCCTCCAGTCCGGTCGTGGCTCCCAGCGCACTGCCGAGGCACACACCCGTCCGGTGCGGATCGCCATCGGTGACGTCGTAACCGCTGTCCGCCAAAGCTTCCCGCGTGGCGATCACCGCCATCTGAATGGCGCGGTCCATGCGCCTGATCTCCTGCTGCCGCAACCCGTGCGCCTCGGGGTCGAAGTCGACCTCGGCGGCGACCTGGGAGCGGAACCGGGAGGGATCGAAGAACGTGATCCGCCTGGTCGCTGTGCGGCCCTCGGTCAGGAGGCTCCAGAACTCCTTGACGCCGACGCCGCCTGGCGCCATCACGCCGATTCCGGTGACAGCCACTCGACGCTCGGCCGTACCCGTCACGACGACCCTTGCCACGAGTAGAACCGCTCGGCCATCGCGTCCGCCGGACGCTGCCAGTCCGGGTCGTAGGGCTCGATGAACGGCTTGAGGTCATTGCTGATGTTGACGAACAGTGGATGCTGCCTGGCTTCCTCGATGGCGGCACCGCCTTCGAGCATGTCGTCGTCGAAGTCCTGCAGGTGGAAGTAGAGGCCGTGATAGCGGAACAACTGCCGGCGCCGCGTGCCCATGAGTCCTGGCATTTCCGTCTCGTCGAACTCACCGAACAGTTTGGCCACGTCATCACCGGAGTCGGGCCGCATCTTGGCCACGATCAGCGTGCTATTCATGGCGAAGCACCTTCCGTGTACGAACCGTGTACGTATTACTGCCGCGGCCTCATCGCCGCATACCGGCGCCGACCGGTGCCGGCGCGCGGTCTTCCAGTGGCGAGCCGAACCACTGGTTCAGCGCATCGAGCAACCCGCTGTGACTACCCGGCGCCAGCCAGGCCACGTGCCCGTCCGGCCGGAGCAGGACAGCGTCGGTGCCAGCCAGCGGATCGCCGGGTCCCCACTCCGCCGACGCGGTCACCGTGTCCACCCGATCCGCCCAGCCGGACGAGATGTGGCGCAGCACGGCGTCGTCGTTGAGGTCCAGCAGCACTCCCCGACCGCTGTGCAGCAGCTCGGTGGTGCTGGTCTTCGTCCCGCCTGCGATCAGGTCCTCGTTCGGCATCCGCTTGCCGAGCAGCGCGTGGTCGCCAGGTCCGACGTCGTAGCGGATCTCCAGCCCGGTCACCATGCCGCCCAGGTGCTTGCTGACGTCCTCGAACTCGATCAGCTCGGTCATCACGTCGCGCAGCGGCTGGACTTCGGCACCACTGAGGAAGAGCAGTCCCTGTGCCTGCGTGTTCATCAGCAGCCGGGCACCGACTGGATGGCGCTCGCTGTGGTAGGTGTCCAGCAGGCGCTCCGGTGCCCAGCCGTTGACCACGGCGGCCAGCTTCCAGCCGAGGTTCACCGAGTCCTGGATGCTGACGTTCATGCCCTGGCCGCCGGCCGGGAGATGGATGTGTGCTGCGTCGCCCGCGAGGATGACGCGGCCCTTGCGGTACTCGGTGACCTGCCGGGTGGCATCACCGAAGGAGGTGATCCACTCGCCGGTGCCGCTGTGGATGTCCTCGCCGGTCAGCCGCTCCCACGCGTCGGCGACCTCGTCGAACTCGGGTGCCTCGGTGCGCTTCTTCGGTGCGTTGCCCTGCTCGCACACGACGATGCGGTGCACGCCGCCTTCGAGTTCGGCACCCATGGCCATGCCGCCGGGCACCGTCTCGCCGATGACGCGGGGCCGGATGTCGACGCCCTTCACGTCGGCGATGAACATCTCACGGGTCGCCGCCGTACCGGGAAAGTCGAAGTTGCCCGCCTTCCGCACGACGCTGCGGCCACCGTCGCACCCGACCAGGTAGGACGCACGCAACCGGTGCTGCTCACCGTCGGGCTGTCGGACGTCGACGTCGACGCCGTCCCCGGTGTCGACCATTCCGAGGAATTCGTGCCCGCGGCGAATGTCGGCACCGAGGTCGGTGGCCCATTCCGCGATCACGCCCTCGGTACGCGCCTGGGGTATGAGCTTCGCCGCGTAGTGCGCGCCGTCCTGCAGACTGAAGTCAACCGGCAGCCCACCAAAATGTCCGTACGAACTGGTTTCGATCTCGCCGAACCTGGGTAGCATTCCGCGCTGGTCGAACACCTCCATTGTCCTCGCTGTGAACCCGAGGCCGCGTGACTCTCCGGTCGGCTGCGCGAGGCGCTCCAGAACGATGACGTCGGTGCCTGCCAGCCGCAGCTCGCCGGCCAGCATCAATCCTGCCGGGCCGGCACCCACGATGATCACGGGAGTGTTCATAGGCCTCTCTCACCTCGCTGATGTCAAAGGATTTCGCCTGATAAATCCAGCGTGTGCCGAGCGGCGGAGAACTTCAAGGAATAGACCGTCAACCTTAGGTGAAGGAACCTCAAGTCGAGGTAAAGTGCCTATTCAACCGCGATTCGTCCGACTACTTCGGACAATGAATTACGCCGATCGTGATTTGCGTATTGTGACTCGATTCACGCATTGCCGAGTTGGAATCCGACGCCGCGAACCGTGGTGATCAACGTACTGTCCCCGAGTTTGTTTCGCAACGTATTGATATGGGTATCCAGGGTCCGGCTGGACTTCACACGATTCTCATGCCAGATGTCGGACATGA
>DASXYT010000137.1:0-15994 GCA_036502345.1 Pseudonocardiaceae bacterium
ATCAGGGCGCCGATGTAGCGATCGGCACCGGCCTGCGCGAAGCACCGATCACCGGCCCGGACCAGCCCGCAGCGGATGCGTGCCTGGCCGAACTGGGCCTGGCACGCAGCAAGGCGTTCGAGTTCGGCGCGGACGTAGCCGTAACCCCGCGCGAGGTGCTGACCGGCTCACTGGGCAACCCGTTCCGCTGGACACCGGCCCAGGACCTGAGCGCCATCCCCAAGATCGTCACCGAAGCACTGGCAGAAGCCGGAATCGACCCGGACGCCCCGGTACTCAGGGACCGAACGATCCGCTACCGCACCTACAGACGAGCGAAATAGACCCAGAGCGGCGCGGTCAGGCAAAGACGCTGGTGTCGATCTTGCCGACGTACGGCTCGGGCAGCGAAATGGTCGCACCGAAGGGCACCCGGTGCATCTGCTGGTAGCAGTCACCGCTCGGCTCGAAGAAGAGGGTCACAGCCTGTTCGAGCGGATCGACGAGCAGGTAGATCGGCACTCCGGAGGCCGCGTAGCCGCGTACCTTCACGACCCGGTCGTGGCTTGCGTTGGACGGCGAGACGATCTCCGCGACGATCTCGGCCTCGGCGGGATCAAGCAGCCATTGCTCGGTACGCAGTGCTTTCTCATGCATGACAAGCAGATCAGGCATGTAGCGCTCGCTGGTCGCCGTCATATCCAGGGTGACCGTGTTGGTCACGACCAGGTCTCCTGGCAGCAGCTGGCTTAGCTGGGTGTGCAGCCTCGAATAGATCAGGCCGTGGCGGCCGGACGGCGATGGCGACACGACGAAGTTTCCCCCGATGACCTGAGCCTTGTGTCCTTCGGGGGGATCGAACTCCGCGTGCAGCGCGAGGATCTGCTCCACCGATGGATTGTATGCGGGAGCCGCCATGTGCTGCCCCTCTCCGGCGTTATGTGCTTTTTGATCTTATCCGCGATGGGGGTGGCAAGCATCTACCCGGTCGTGTGCATCTGGTAGACACCTGGGGTGGCCAGCGGGAACAGCACCAAGCGTCCGACACGGCGCGGCGAGCGGGTGGCCGCGGCGGTGTTGCCGGTCGCCCGGATCTGTGTGGACGTCCCGCTCGCGCACCTCGACCGGCCCTTCGACTACCGCGTGCCCGAGCAGCTGGACGCCGATGCCGTGCCCGGTGTCCGGGTGCGCGTCCGCTTCGCGGGTCAACTCGTCGACGGCTTCCTGCTGGAGCGGGCCGCCGAGTCCGAGCACAAGGGCACTCTCGCGTTCCTGGAGAAGGTGGTCTCGCCGGAACCGGTGCTCTCCGCCGACTCGATCCACCTGGCCAGAGCGGTGGCCGACCGCTACGGCGGCATGCTCATCGACGTGCTCCGGCTGGCCGTCCCTCCCCGGCACGGGAAGGCGGAGCAGCAGGCCTGGAACCAGGAGCCCGCGCCGACCCCACCAGTACCCGACCCAGCGGCATGGCGGCGTTATCCGCGCGGCCCCGCCTACCTGGACGCACTGCGCGCGAAACGATCGGCGCACGCCGTCTGGCACCCCGTACCGACCGAGGACTGGCCGGCCAGACTCGCCGAAGCCGCCGCCACGGTGGCCAGCGCGAACAGAGGCGTGGTCATCGTCGTACCCGACCACCGCGACTCGGCCCGGGTGCACAAGGCGTGCGTCGACCTCCTGGGCACGGAAGACGTCGTCGCGCTGGCCGCCGATCTCGGTCCTGCCGAGCGCTACCGTCGCTGGCTCGCGGTGCGCAGGGGAGTGGTGCGCGTCGTGATCGGCACCAGGGCCGCGATGTTCGCCCCGGTCGCGGATCCCGGCCTGTTCGTCATCTGGGACGACGGTGACGATCTGCACGCCGAGCCACGTTCGCCCTACCCGCACGTGCGCGATGTCCTCGTGCAACGCGCCCACCTGACCGGCGCCGCGATGCTGATCGGCGGCTTCGCGCGCACCGCGGAAGCCCAACTGCTGGTCGACTCGGGCTGGGCACACGAGGTCCTCGCCGACCGGGACACGCTGCGAGCCGCAGCGCCACGGGTGACCGCGATCGGCGAACACGACAGCCAACTGGCCCGAGACCCCGCGGCGCACGCTGCCCGGCTGCCGTCGGTGGCGTTCGACGCCGCCCGGGCGGCACTCAAGAACGGCAACCCGGTGCTCGTCCAGGTGCCAAGGCGCGGTTACGTGCCATCACTGGCCTGCCAGCGCTGCCGCACCCCGGCCCGCTGCCGGCACTGTGCCGGCCCGCTCGCCCTACCGGACGGCGCGGCACGCCCGGCAGCGTGCCGCTGGTGTGGCATCAGCGAGGCCGCTTTCCGTTGTACCGCCTGTGGTTCCGGCCAACTGCGGGCCATGGTGGTCGGCGCCCGGCGCACCGCGGAGGAGCTGGGTCGGGCGTTCGCCGGGGTACCGGTGCGCACGTCCGGCGGCGCCGAGGTCCTGTCCGACGTGCCGGAGGGGCCCGCGCTGGTGGTGTGCACGCCGGGTGCCGAGCCGCTCGCACCCGGCGGTTACGGCGCCGCCCTGTTGCTGGACGGCTGGGCGATGCTCAGCAGGCCGAACCTGCGGGCCGCCGAGGAGGCGCTGCGCCGGTGGATGACCGCCGCCGCCCTGGTCCGGTCCGGTCAGGACGGCGGCCGCGTCGTCGTGATGGCCGAGTCGGTGCTGGCCCCGGTGCAGGCGCTGGTCCGCTGGGATCCGGTCTGGCACGCACGGCAGGAACTGGCCGCCCGCACCGAACTCGGCTTCCCGCCCGCCATGCGGATGGCGTCGGTGGACGGCTCGCCGGCCGCGGTGGCCGACTTCCTGCTGTCGCTGCGGCTGCCGGACGTCGCTGACGTGCTCGGCCCGGTGCCGCTGGACTCGACAGGACCCGGCGAGCAGGAGGAGCGGGAACGCGCCCTGGTGCGAGCGCCCAGGGAACGCGGCCGGGATCTGGCAACAGCCCTGTTCGACGCCCTGAAGGCGCGCACGGCACGCAAGGACCCCGACCCGGTCCGGGTCCGGCTGGATCCGTTGGAACTGGTGTAGCACTCGATCACCGGGCGGTCACCTAGACTGGGTGGACACCTTTCGCCACCGCTGGCCCCCGAGGGAGACCATGACCGTCCAGCCCATCCGACTCTTCGGCGACCCGGTGCTGCGCACCCGTGCTGCCGAGGTCGTCGACTTCGACAGGGAGCTGCGTGTCCTGGTCAAGGACCTGGCGGACAGCTTGGCCGAGGCCGCCGGTGCGGGCCTCGCCGCGCCGCAGATCGGCGTCGGACTGCGGGTGTTCGTCTACCACTGCGACGGCGTCGACGGCCACCTGGTCAACCCGACCTGGAATGTGATCGGTGACGGTTACATCGAAGGCCCGGAGGGCTGTCTGTCCATTCCCGGTCTGTCCTGGGACTGCCGCCGGCACGAGCACGTGGTGGCCACCGGCTGGAACGAGCACGGCGAGCCGGTCACCGTCGAGGGCAGCGAGATGCTCGCCCGGTGCATCCAGCACGAGACCGACCATCTGGACGGCGTGCTGTTCCTGGACCGGCTCACCCCGGAGACCCGCAAGCAGGCGATGAAGGAGATCCGCCAGGCTGAGTGGTTCGACGGCGGTGTCCCGGTGATCAAGCAGGACACGCACCCACTCTTTGGTGGCGCGCGCTGAGATGCGGCTGGTCTTCGCGGGAACACCTGATGTCGCGCTGCCGTCGTTGCGCGCGCTGATCGCATCCCCCCACCACGACGTGGTGGGCGTGGTGACGCGCCCGGACGCCCCCGCGGGCCGGGGTCGGCACGTGGTTCGCTCACCGGTCGGCGCGCTGGCCGACGAGCACGGCATCGAGGTCCTCACACCGGTCAAGGCCGGCGCACCGGACTTCCTGGCCCGGCTGGCCGAACTGGCCCCGGACTGCTGCCCGGTGGTGGCGTTCGGCGCGCTGCTGCCGCAGTCGGCGCTGGACATCCCGCGCCACGGTTGGGTGAATCTGCACTTCTCGGTGTTGCCCGCCTGGCGCGGCGCGGCACCGGTGCAGGCCGCCGTGCGGCACGGCGACGAGATCACAGGGGCCACCACGTTCCGGCTGGTCAAGGCGATGGACGCCGGCCCGGTGTTCGGCGTGCTGACCGAGAAGATCAGGGACAGGGACACCTCGGGCGACCTGCTGGAGCGGCTCGCCGTCGCAGGCGCGGACCTGCTGGTGTCCACCCTGGACGGTATCGGCACCGACTCGCTGCGGGCCGTCGAACAGCCTGCCGACGGTGTGAGCTTCGCCCCGAAGGTCACCGTGGACGACGCACATGTCGACTTCACGGCACCGGCGCAGGCCGTGGACCGGCTGGTCCGGTCCGTGACGCCGGAACCCGGCGCGTGGGCGGTGTTCCGGGACGAGCGGATCAAGCTCGGTCCGGTGTTGCCGGTGGATGTCGAGGCACTCCCGGCAGGCGAACTGCGGGTGGAGCGCAAGCAGGTCGTCGTCGGCACGGCGACCGGGCCGGTCGCGCTCGGCGACGTGCAGGCGCAGGGCAAGAAGCGGATGGCCGCCACCGACTGGGCGCGCGGCACCAGGATCGATGCGGGGGAACGCTTGACGTGACCCGTCAGATGAGTACCAGTTCGAGGAGAAGCGCATGACCGCGCCGGGGCGTCGCCCCTCACGGCCGCGCAGCCCGCACCCACCCCGGCGCCGGTCCGGTCCGGCCCGCCCGCCGGTGGAGGATCCGGCTCGGCAGGCCGCCCTGGACACGCTGCGCGCGGTTCGCGAGCGCGATGCCTATGCCAACCTGGTGCTGCCCGGTCTGTTGCGGGCCCGCAGGATCACCGGCCGGGACGCCGCTTTGGCCACCGAGTTGGCCTACGGCACGTCCCGTGCCCAGGGCCTGTTGGACCAGATACTGGCCGACTGCACCGACCGCCCACTGTCCACTACGGACGGCGCGGTGCTGGACGCGCTGCGGTTGGGCGCCTACCAGTTGCTGCGCACCAGGATTCCGGCGCACGCCGCCGTCGGTGCCACCGTCGACCTCGTTCGCGGGGTCGCAGGCTCGCCGATCGCCGGGTTCGTGAACGCCGTGCTGCGCAGGGTCTCCGAGCGCGACGAGGAGGCCTGGCTGGCGAAGCTCGCACCGGACCGGGCCGTCGACCCGGTCGGGCACCTCGCGTTCGTCACCGCGCACCCGAGGTGGATCGCACAGGCGTTCGCGGCGGCCCTCGGTGACACCGGCGACGAGCTGGCGGCAGCGTTGACCGCCGACGACCAGCGGCCCGCCGTGCACCTGGCCGCCCGGCCAGGTGCGGTCACCTCGGAGGAACTGGCCGCGATGACCGGGGGCGAGGTCGCGCCGTACTCGCCGTACGGGGTGCACCTGGAGCCCGGTTCCGGCGACCCCGGCGACCTGGACCCGGTCCGCGAACGGCTGGCCGCCGTGCAGGACGAGGGCAGCCAGTTGTGTGCCGTGTCGCTGACCAGGGTCCCGCTCACCGGCAAGGACACCAGCTGGCTCGACCTGTGTGCCGGACCGGGTGGCAAGGCGGTGCTGCTCGGCGCCCTGGCCGCGATCAGCGGCGCCACCGTCGACGCCGTGGAGAAGGCCCCGCACCGGGCGGAACTGGTGCGGCACGCCATCACCGGCCTGCCGGTCACCGTGCACGTGACGGACGGCCGGGACCCCGAGGGCCTGCCGGTCGCCGAGTACGACCGGATCCTGGTGGACGCGCCCTGCACCGGTCTCGGTGCGCTGCGCCGTAGGCCGGAGGCCCGCTGGCGCAGGACCCCCGGTGACGTGGCCGACCTGGCCAAGCTGCAGCGCGAGTTGCTGCTGTCGGCGTTGCGGCTGGTCCGGCCGGGTGGCGTCATCGCGTACGTGGTGTGCTCGCCGCACCTGTCCGAGACGACCGGCCTGGTCAACGACGTGCTGCGCAGGGCGTCCGCCGAGGTGCTGGACGCCAGGGAGTTCTTCCCCGACGTGCCCGATCTCGGCGACGGCCCGTACGTGCAGTTGTGGCCGCACCGGCACGGCACCGACGCGATGTTCTGCGCGATGCTGCGCCGCCCGACCGAGTAAATGCTGCTGTGCCTCGTCGCGTCCGGCGGGTTCGGGGTGGAGAGCAGGCTCCGCACCGAACTGGCCGAACCGGCCATCGCGCGCGGCTGGCGGCTGGCCGTCACCCTGACCCCGACTGCGGCGCACTGGCTGGACGTGACCGGTGAGCTGGACCGGTTGCGGGCGTTGACCGACCTGCCGGTGCGCTCGGTGGGCAGGCTGCCGGGCGAGCCGTCGCCCTACGGCCTGGCCGACAGCTACCTGTTCGTGCCGGCGACCGCCAACTCGATCGCCAAGCTGGCGCTGGGCATCGCGGACAACCAGGCGCTCACCCAGTTGTGCGAGGCGGTCGGCACGCCCTCGGTGCCGGTGGTGCTGCGGCCACAGGCCGGTGCGGCCCAACGTGGCCATCCGGCGTTCGCGGGCCACCTGGCCACGCTGCGCGCGGCGGGCGTGCACCTCTCGGACGCCGACCCGGCGCAACCATGGGCGCCGCTGCTGGACGAAATCGTCGCCGCCCGTTCCTAGACTGGCCGCCGTGCGTCCTGTCCGTGGCGGTCAGTTCATCCGCCGGTTCCGCCTGCCCGCCGAGGCGTCGACCGGTCGCTACCCGTTCACCCTGCCTGCTGTCGCCTGGCTGGCCGGCGCCAGCGGCATCGACCTCGGACCGGGCGTCACGTTCCTGGTCGGCGAGAACGGCACCGGCAAGTCCACCCTGGTCGAGGCCGTCGCGGTGGCGGCGGGCTTCAACCCGGAGGGCGGCAGTCAGAACTTCCGGTTCGCCACCAGGGCGTCCGAGTCCTCGCTCGGCGACCACCTGGTGTTGAGCTGGGGCACCCGCAAGCCGAAGACCGGCTTCTTCCTGCGTGCCGAGTCGTACTACAACGTCGCCACCGAGATCGAGGTCCTGAACCGGGAGCCGGGACCGTCGCTGCTGGCCTCCTACGGCGGTCGGTCGCCGCACGAGCGGTCGCACGGCGAGTCGTTCCTGGATCTGGCCGTGCACCGGTTCGGGCCGACCGGCCTGTACCTGCTGGACGAGCCCGAGGCGGCCCTGTCGGTGCGTGGGTGTCTCGCCCTGCTGGCCAGGATGGCCGAACTCGTCGGGCAGGGCTGCCAGTTGCTGATCGCGACCCACTCGCCGGTGCTGCTCGCGCTGCCCGGCGCCACCATCCTGGAGATCGGCGACGACGGCCAGATCGAGGAGATCGGCTACGACCAGGCACTGCCGGTGCGGCTGACCCGCGGCTTTCTCGCCGACCCCGACCAGTTCCTGCGGTACCTGTTCGAGGACGACCCGCCGGCCGCCCGGTGAACAGCGGCGACAGGCGCGCTTTCTAGACTCGTGTCCGTGCCGAACCAGCCGATGATCGCGCCCAGCATCCTCGCCGCCGACTTCGCCCGCCTGGCTGACGAGGCCGCCGCGGTGCGTGGTGCGGAGTGGCTGCACGTCGACGTGATGGACGGGCACTTCGTGCCGAACCTGACCATCGGGCTGCCCGTGGTGCAGGCGCTGCTGAAGCACACCGACATCCCGGTGGACTGCCACCTGATGATCGACGACCCGGACCGGTGGGCGATCGGCTACGCCGAGGCTGGCGCGTACAACGTCACCGTGCACGCCGAGGCGGCCGGTGACCCGCTGGCGCTGGCCGCGAACCTGCGGGCGGCGGGCGCGAAGGCAGGCCTGTCGATCAAGCCGGGTACGCCGCTGGAGCCCTACGTCGACGTCCTGCGGCACTACGACACGCTGCTGGTGATGTCCGTCGAGCCGGGCTTCGGCGGCCAGGTGTTCATGCCCGAGGTGCTGGACAAGGTGCGCACCGCCCGAGGACTGGTGGACACCGGCCACCTCACCGTGCTGGTGGAGATCGACGGCGGCATCAACGACGACACGATCGAGGCCGCCGCCGAGGCCGGGGTGGACTGCTTCGTGGCCGGTTCGGCCGTGTACTCCGCCGCCGACCCCGCTGCCGCCGTCGCCGAGCTGCGGGCCAGGGCCGCCGCGCACCGAAGGCCGTGACGGTGCCCGCGGCCGACTCCGTTGCCAACGCCATGGAGTTGGCGATCGAGGCGAGCGAGCAGGTGCGCGGCACCACCAGCCCGAACCCACCGGTGGGCGCCGTGGTGCTGGACCGGGACGGCGACATCGCGGGGGTCGGCGCGACCAACCCGCCGGGTGGCGCGCACGCCGAGGTGGTGGCGCTGGCGCAGGCAGGCGTCCGGGCGATGGGTGGCACCGCCGTGGTCACCCTCGAACCGTGCGCGCACCACGGCCGCACCCCGCCGTGCGTGAACGCGCTGCTCGCGGCCGGCGTGACCACGGTGTACTTCGCGGTGTCCGACCCGAACCCGAGGGCGGCCGGCGGTGCGGACGCGCTGCGGGCCGCCGGGGTCGACGTGCACGGCGGACTGCTGGCCGACCGCGTGACCATGGGTCCGCTGCGGGCCTGGCTGCACCACACGGTGACCGGCCGCCCGCACGTCACCTGGAAGTACGCGATGACCATGGACGGCAGGGTCGCCGCCGCCGACGGCACCAGCCGGTGGATCAGCGGCGTGCCGTCCCGGGCCGAGGTGCACCTGCTGCGCCGCCAGGTGGACGCCATCGTGGTCGGCAGGGGGACCGTGCTGGCCGACGACCCGAGGTTGACCGCGCGCGCCGACGACGGCACCGACCTGCCCCGGCAGCCACTGCGAGTGGTGGTCGGCACCGGGGACGTGCCGCCGGACGCCCACATCCTGGACAGCGCCGCGCCAACTTTGCACGTGCGGAGTCGCCGGCCCGACGATGTCCTGGCCGCGCTCGCCGAGCGCGGTGTGGTGGATGTCCTGCTGGAGGGTGGCCCCACGTTGGCCGGTGCGTTCCTGGCAGCGGGCCTGGTGGACAGGGTGTTGGCCTACGTCGCGCCCAAGTTCCTGGGTGCCGGTCCCTGTGCTCTGGCTTACGCAGGCGTGCCGACCATCACTGCCGCCCACCAATTCGCCGTCGAACAGGCCACCATGAGTGGCATGGATGTACGGGTCTCCGCTGTTCCAGTTCGATAGCGGGTTGGTCCTGTCAGGAGGAGGGGGTCGCGTGTTCACCGGGATCGTCGAGGAACGCGGCGAAGTGGTCGACGTCGAAACGCTGCCGGACGCGGCACGGCTGACCGTGGCGGGGCCACTGGTCACGGCCGACGCGCGGCACGGCGACTCGATCGCGGTCAACGGGGTGTGCCTGACCGTGGTCGACGTGGCAGGCGGCCGCTTCACGGTAGATGTGGTGAACGAGACACTGCAACGATCCAGTCTGGCCAAGATCCATGCCGGTGACCGTGTCAACCTGGAACGGGCGATGGCGGTCGGGGACCGGCTCGGCGGCCACATCATGCAGGGCCATGTGGACGGGACCGGGGTGTTCCTGTCCAGGGACGACGTCGGGCTGACCCGGTTCGGGCTGCCGCTGCGGCTAGCGAAATACGTGGTGGAGAAGGGTTCCGTGGCTGTCGACGGCGTGTCGCTCACCGTCGTGGAGGCGGGCACCGACCACTTCTCCGTCGCGCTGATCCCGACCACCCTGTCGCTCACCACACTCGGCGAGCGGGAGGCTGGCGACTTGGTCAACCTGGAGGTGGACGTCCTTGCCAAGTACGTCGAGAGACTGGCCGCACCGCACCTCGCCCGCGTCGGAGAGGACAATGGCCGTGGAGGCGAGGCGACCGGTGAGTGACTTCGTGGGTATCGAGCGTGCCATCGCGGACATCGCGGTCGGCAAGGCCGTGGTCGTCGTGGACGACGAGGACCGCGAGAACGAGGGCGACCTGATCTTCGCCGCCGAGAAGGCGACGCCGGAGCTGGTCGCCTTCATGGTCCGTTACACGTCCGGCTACATCTGTGTGCCGCTGCTCGAGTCCGACTGCGACCGACTCGACCTGCCGCCGATGTACCACACGAACCAGGATCGAAGGGGCACCGCGTACACGGTCACCGTGGACGCCAGGGAGGGCGTGTCCACCGGTATCTCCGCGACCGACCGCGCGCGCACCATGCGGCTGCTGGCCGATCCGGAGTCCCGGCGCGGCGACTTCACCCGCCCCGGCCACGTGGTTCCGCTGCGCGCCAAGGAAGGCGGCGTGCTGCGCAGGCCCGGCCACACCGAGGCCGCTGTCGACCTCGCCCGGCTGGCCGGTCTGCGGCCGGCCGGTGTGCTGTGTGAGCTGGTCAGCCAGAAGGACGAGGGCGACATGGCGCGGACCGAGGAGCTGGAGATCTTCGCCGCCGACCACGACCTCACGATCATCACCATCGCCGACCTGATCGCCTACCGGCGGCGCACCGAGAAGCAGGTGCTGCGGGTCGCCGAGGCCCGCATCCCGACCGCGCACGGCGTGTTCCAGGCGGTCGGCTACGACAGCCTGCTGGACGGCATCGAGCACATCGCGCTGGTGTACGGCGACATCGAGGACGGCGAGAACATCCTGGTGCGGGTGCACTCCGAGTGCCTGACCGGGGACGTGTTCGGCTCGCTGCGCTGCGACTGCGGTCCCCAGTTGGACGCCGCGATGGCCCTGGTGGCCGCTGAGGGCAGGGGAGTGGTGCTCTACGTGCGCGGGCACGAGGGCAGGGGCATCGGCCTGCTGCACAAGCTGCAGGCCTACCAGTTGCAGGACGCGGGCCACGACACGGTGGACGCCAACCTGGCGCTGGGCGTGCCGGCCGACGCGCGCGACTACGGCACCGGCGCGCAGATCCTGGTCGACCTGGGTGTGCGGTCGATGCGGCTGCTGACCAACAATCCGGACAAGCGGGTCGGTCTGGAAGGCTACGGCCTGCGGGTGGTGGACCGGGTGCCGCTGCCCATCTCGCCGAACCCGGAGAACCTGCGTTACCTGCGCACCAAGCGCGACCGGATGGGCCACGACCTGCGCAACCTGGACGACTTCGAGCCTGCCCAGTCCGCGGTCGTGGAGGACAACGCCTGACCGGCGGCTTACATGGGCAGCGCCAGAGTGTGCGCTGTCGGTGGAACGAGGAGAAGAGAGACAGTGAGCGGTGAAGGTCGGCCGGAAACGGCCGAGGTGCCCGGCTGCGACGGTATGCGGCTGGGCATCGTCGCGTCACGCTGGCACACGAAGATCACCGACGCCCTGCTGGAGCGGGCGATGGCGGCCGCGAGCGAGGCCGGCATCGAGGAGCCGACCGTGGTCCGGGTGGCCGGTGCCGTCGAGTTGCCGGTGATCGCACAGGCGTTGGCCAAGCACCACGACGCCGTCGTCGCGCTCGGCGCCGTGGTCCGGGGTGGCACCCCGCACTTCGAGTACGTGTGCGACTCGCTGACGGCGGGCCTGGCCAGGGTGGCGCTGGACGAGTCGACGCCGATCGGCAACGGCGTGCTCACCTGCGACACCGAGGACCAGGCGCTGAACCGCTGCGGGCTGCCGGAATCCGCTGAGGACAAGGGTTTCGACGCCTGCGTCGCCGCCCTGGAGGCGGCACTCGTGCTGCGCGGGCTGCGTCAGCCGTGGACGGAGCGTGGCTTCGCATGACGGTCACGTCGGCCACCGACACGCTGGTGATCCGACCGCACAAGGTCCGCCTGGTCGTCATCCCGGTGGCCATCGCGCTGGTCGTCGTGTTCGTCGTGGTGGCCGTGCTGCTGAAGAGCGGTTCCACCGGCGTCCAGTTCGGCGCCGTCGACCAGTTCTCGCTCGCCGCCATCGGTGTGGCGCTGGCCTGCGGTTCGCTGGTGTTCATCCGGCCGAGGGTGGTCGCCGACGCCGACGGGGTCGAGGTGCGCAACGCGCTGTTCGGCCAGAAGGTGCCGTGGGCGCTGATCCGGGCGGTCAGCTTCCCGGACGGCGCGCCGTGGGCCCGGCTGGACCTGCCCCAGGACGAGTACGTGCCGGTCGTGGCCATCCAGGCGTGGGACGGCGAGAAGGCCGTGCTGGCGATCCGCGAGTTGCGTGCGCTGCACCGCAAGTACGCCGTCGGAGCAGGCGAATGACCGGTGGCGGCCCGAACCGGCGCCAGGTGTTGTGCGGACTCGCGCTCGGCCTTGTCGCGCCCGTCGTGCTGACGGCCTGCGACGCGGTCCGGGACGGCGGCCCGGGCAACGCGAAGCCGGGTTCGGTGCTGGCCAAGGTGAAGGACGTCCCGGTCGGCGGTGGCGCCCTGGTGGACGCCGGCACGAACGGTCTCGTCCTGCTGACCCAGCCCAAGGCCGGCGAGATCAGGGCGTTCAACCCGACGTGCCCGCACGCCGGCGCCAAGGTCCGGCCGCCGCAGGGCAACGTGATCACCTGCCCGGCGCACGGCAGCCAGTTCAACGCGACCACCGGTGGCCTGCTGCGCGGCCCGGCGCCGCACGGCCTGAGCACGGTGGCGATCACCGTCAAGGCCGGGAAGGTCCTGCTAGGACCAGCGGACGTACACGCCTGAGGCCCACAGCTGCGCCAACTCGGCCGGTGTGGCACCGGTGGTGGTCAGGTCGTCCCACGGCTTCCTGTTCCACAGCGCCAGATAGAGGTCCTCGGCGGGCCCGACAACGGAGTCGTCAGCCGTGACCTCGCCGGTCACCCGCTCGACCCGCGGGCGGTCCGGTCCGATCCGCACCAGCCAGTGCGCGTCGACGTCGGTGGCGTGCACATCCAGGGTCCTGGGCGACTTGGCCCGGAGCCGCCGGTTGCGGCCGGACACGAAACACGTCAGCAACTCGTCGATGCCGTCGGCGGCCGTGTCGGCCGGCACCGATGTCCGCATGCCTGCCGCCGCGTCGGCGTCCGCCCGGTGCACCGTCGTCTCGTGCACCTGCCGCCGCGCCCAGAACGCCAGCGGTGACGGTGCCGGCAGGAACGCCCAGCACGCCACGTCGGCCGGGGCCTGCTCCAGGGTGTCGACCAGCCCGGCGTGGCCGGCGCGGAACCACGCCAGCAGGCCGTCGTCGTCGGGCAGTTCGTCGACGATGTCGTAGGGCTGTTCGATATCGATCGGCTCGGTGCGTGCCTCGCCGACCACGGTCGCCGCCCAGCGGTGCACACCGCCGACGTGCAGCAGCAGGTCACGAACGGTCCAGCCCGGGCAGGTCGGCACGTCGGCGGTCAGTCCGGCCCGCTCGGCAGCGTCGCCGAGCAGCTCGCCCTGCGCGCGGAGCACCCCGATCAGGGACGTCGTGTCCATCCGCCCAGCGTGCCACCGTCTGCCCTGCTCGTGACCGCCACACTCCGTGTCGGGGCCGGGACGTAGGCTTGGAGACGTGGCCGACCCGTCGACCTATCGTCCAGCGCCAGGCACCATTCCCGAGGCACCCGGCGTGTACAAGTTCCGCGACGCGGACCGGCGAGTGATCTACGTCGGCAAGGCGAAGAGCTTGCGCAGCCGGCTGAACTCGTACTTCGCCGACCTCTCCGGGCTGCACCCGCGCACCAGGCAGATGGTGACGACGGCGGCCAGCGTCGAGTGGACCGTGGTGACCACCGAGGTCGAGGCCCTCCAACTGGAGTACAACTGGATCAAGGAGTTCGACCCCCGGTTCAACGTCCGCTACCGGGACGACAAGTCCTATCCGGTGCTCGCCGTGACGCTGCACGAGCAGTTCCCCCGGCTGCACGTGTACCGGGGGCCGCGCCGCAAGGGCGTCCGCTACTTCGGCCCGTACGCGCACGCGTGGGCCATCCGGGAGACGCTGGACCTGCTGCTGCGGGTGTTCCCGGCCCGGACCTGCTCGGCGGGCGTGTTCCGCAGGCACAGCCAGATGGGCAGGCCCTGCCTGCTCGGCTACATCGACAAGTGCTCAGCTCCCTGTGTCGGCCGGGTGTCCGAGGAGGAGCACCGGGACATCGTGCTCGACTTCTGCGACTTCCTGGCCGGCAAGACCGACGCACTGGTGCGGCGGCTGGAACGCGAGATGCGCACGGCGTCCGACGCGCTGGAGTTCGAGCGCGCGGCCCGGCTGCGGGACGACGTGGGCGCGCTGCGCAGGGCGTTGGAGAAGCAGGCCGTCGTCATCGGCGACGGCACCGACGCCGACGTGGTCGCCTTCGCGCAGGACGAACTGGAAGCCGCTGTCCAGGTGTTCCACGTCCGCGGCGGCCGGGTGCGCGGTCAGCGTGGCTGGGTGATCGACAAGGTGGCCGATCTCGGCGACGACGGAGCGGGCGAGATGTGGCTGGTCTCCCAGTTCATCAGCCAGTTCTACGGCGAGCAGGCTGCCCTGGCCGAGCAGGCCGACGCGGGTGGCAGCCCGGTGCCGCGCGAGGTGCTGGTGCCCGAACTGCCCGCCGACACCGAAGCGCTGGCCGAGTGGCTGTCCGCGCTGCGTGGCGCCAGGGTGCACATCCGGGTGCCGCAGCGCGGTGACAAGCGGGCGCTGATGGAGACCGTGGCGCGCAACGCCGCCGAGTCGTTCGCCCAGCACAAGCTGCGCAGGGCCGGTGACCTGACGGCCCGCTCGGCCGCGTTGCAGGAGTTGCAGGACGCGCTCGGCCTGGACACGGCGCCACTGCGCATCGAGTGCGTCGACGTGAGCCACGTGCAGGGCAGCGACGTCGTCGCGTCGCTGGTGGTGTTCGAGGACGGCATCGCGCGCAAGTCGGAGTACCGCCGGTTCGCCATCCGGGAGGGCTCGCAGGGCGGTGACGTCGGCTCCATCGCCGAGGTGACCAGGCGCAGGTTCAGCCGCTACCAGCAGGAGACGGCGAACGACACCGAAGTGGTGCGGGGCGGTGTCGACCCGGTCACCGGGCGGCCCCGCAAGTTCGCCTATCCGCCGAACCTGTACGTGGTGGACGGCGGCGCACCGCAGGTCGAGGCCGCTTCCGACGTACTGGCCGAGATGGGCATCAACGACGTCGCGATCATCGGGCTGGCCAAGCGGCTGGAAGAGGTCTGGCTGCCCGGTGATCCCGATCCGGCGATCCTGCCGCGCACCAGCGAGGCGCTGTACCTGTTGCAGCGCGTGCGGGACGAGGCGCACCGGTTCGCCATCAGCTACCACCGGCAGAAGCGGTCGAAGCGGATGACGGCGTCGGTGCTGGACGAGGTGCCAGGTCTCGGCCAGGCGCGGCGGACCGCGCTGCTGAAACATTTCGGGTCGCTGAAACGACTTGCCTCGGCCAGTGTGGACGAGATCAGCGACGTGCCGGGAGTGGGCCGGCACACCGCGCAGGCTGTCCATACGGTGCTGTCGGTCGGGAGAGCCGGCAGGACCGAGGAACAAGGCGCGCACAGCGCCGACGAGCACGCTGGAGGCGGGGAGTGAGTGGCAGTGACTGACGACGCCGGGCAGACGTCCGGGGCGGCGGGGCCGTCGGGGGTAGAGGTCGCGGTGGTCACCGGGTTGTCCGGGGCCGGGCGCAGTACGGCGGCCAAGTGCCTTGAGGATCTCGGCTGGTTCGTGGTGGACAACCTGCCGCCGGAACTGGTCGCCACCATGGTCGAACTGGGCGCCCAGGCGCGCGGTGCGATCACCAGGGTGGCTGTGGTGATGGACGTGCGCAGCAGGGCGTTCACCGACGACCTTGCCGCGGTGATCAAGGACCTGGACGCTCGGGGCTACAAGCCGAGGACGCTGTTCCTGGAAGCCACCGACGACGTGTTGATCCGCCGGTTCGAGCAGGTCAGGCGGACGCACCCGATGCAGGGTGACGGCAGGCTGGCCGACGGCATCGAGGCGGAGCGGCACCTGCTGTTCCCGCTGCGCGAGCAGGCGGACCTGGTGCTGGACACCACGTCGCTGTCCGTGCACCAGTTGCGGGCCAAGATCGAGGACGCGTTCGGCAGTGAGGCCAGCGCCCGCACCAGGGTCACCGTGCTGTCCTTCGGCTACAAGTACGGCCTGCCGATGGACGCCGACCTCGTGATGGACGTGCGCTTCCTGCCCAACCCGTTCTGGATCCCGGAACTGCGCGAGCTGACCGGCGAGTCCGCGCAGGTCCGCGACTACGTGCTCGCCCAGCAGGGCGCGACTGAGTTCCTCGACGCCTACACCCGCATCCTCGAGATCATCGGC
>DASXYT010000138.1:0-2794 GCA_036502345.1 Pseudonocardiaceae bacterium
CCTGATGCTGGTCCTGTTCATCGCCACCCTCGACCAGACGATCGTGGTCACCGCGATCCCCGGCATCGGTGCCGCGCTCGGCGACGCCACGAGCGCACCCTGGATCGCCACCTCCTACCTGCTGACCAGCGCCGTCACCACGCTGATCTTCGGCAAGCTCGGCGACATGTACGGCAGGAAGCGGATCTTCCAGGTGTCCGTGGTGATCTTCCTGGTCGGCTCGCTGGCCTCCGGCGTCTCGGGCTCGATGGGCATGCTGATCGCGTGTCGCGCCCTGCAGGGCATCGGCGGCGGTGGGCTGAACTCGCTGGTGCAGGCCATCACCGGTGACCTCATCCCGGCCCGGCAGCGCGCGAAGTACCAGTCCTGTCTCGGCATCGTGGCCACGCTGGCGATCATCGCCGGGCCGCTGCTCGGCGGCCTGTTCGTGGACCAGTTGTCCTGGCGGTGGATCTTCTTCGTCAACCTGCCCGTCGGTGCCATCGCGCTGGCCGTCATCGCTGCCCGGCTGCACCTGCCGGTGCACCACTCCGACCGCAGTGTCGACGTCGGTGGCGGCGTGCTGGCCACGGTGTTCACCACGGCAGCCCTGCTGGTCACCGTGTGGGGCGGCGACCGGTACGGCTGGGGCTCGTGGCAGATCCTCGGTCTGGTCGTGGTCGCCGTGGCAGGGTTCGTCGGCTACCTGGCCGTGGAGCGCAGGGCCGCCGAGCCGATCACCCCGCTGCACCTGTTCCGCAGGCCGGTGTTCTCGATCTCGGCGGCGCTGTTCTTCCTGTCCACGGTGGTGCTGTTCGCGGCGATGCTCTACGTGCCGCTGCTGATGCAGACCGTGCACCACTACAGCGCGTTCGACTCGGGGCTGTTCCTGATCCCGCTGCTCGTCGGGCTGATCGGTGCCACCGGCATCTCAGGTGGCGTGGTGTCGAAGACCGGCAGGTACAAGGCCTTCCCGATCATCGGCGCCGTGCTGGCCGGCGGCGGCATGTACGTGGCCGGTCTGCTGGGTGCGACCAGCCCGACGTGGCTGCTGGCCGTGCTGCTGGTCGTCGTCGGCGCGGGCCTCGGCTTCTTCGTGCAGGTGTCCGTGCTGGCCGGGCAGAACGCCGTCGACCACGCGCACCTCGGCGTGGCCACCGGGGCGCTGAACTTCGCCAAGACACTCGGCGGCGCGTTCGGCGCCGCGGTGTTCGGAGCGATCCTCACCGGCCACCTCGGCGGCGGCGCGATGGCCGCGTTCCAGGCGGTGTTCTTCTGGACCGTGCCGTTCATGGGTCTCGCGCTGCTGCTGGCGCTGGTGATGCGGGAGCAGCCGTTGTCCGATGAGATGATCGAGGTGGCCGCCGGTAACGTCGACGTGGCCGAATACTGAGGGAGCCCGATGACCGACAACTGGCACGGCACGCTGCGGCACGTCCGGGGCGCCGACCTGTCCGGCGACACCAATCAGACCACCGGCATGACCAGGCTGGAGGCGCTCTCCGGCAAGACGGTCGGGTCGACAAAGGTCTGGATGGGACAGACACATGTCGCGCCGCACACCAACTCCGGCGACCACCACCACGGCGACACGGAGACCGCGATCTACGTGGTGTCCGGCCGGCCGTCGTTCGTGTTCGCCGACGGTGACGACGAGGTCCGGATCGATACGGAGCCCGGCGACTACATCTTCGTGCCGCCCTGGGCGCCGCACCGCGAGGAGAACCCGACCGGCGAGGAGGCCGTCGTGGTCATCGCGCGCAGCAGCCAGGAGGCCGTCGTGGTGAACCTGTCCAGTCTGTGGACACCTGTCGACGCAGGCCCGACCGGGGAATAAGAACATCTGGGGAGATGCTGGACGAGAGGGTTGATGTCACAAGAGGGGTGAGAAGCCGGTGAAACAGATCCACCTCGCGGCGCACTTCCCGGGGGTCAACAACACCACGGTGTGGAGCGACCCCCGGTCGGGCAGCCAGATCGAGTTCTCGTCGTTCGCGCACCTCGCGGCAACGGCCGAGCGGGCGAAGTTCGACTTCCTGTTCCTGGCCGAAGGGCTGCGGCTGCGCGAACAGGGCGGCGAGATCTACGACCTCGACGTCGTCGGCAGACCGGACACGTTCACCATCCTCACCGCGCTGGCCGCCGTGACCGAGCGGCTGGGCCTCGCGGGCACCATCAACTCCACGTTCAACGAGCCCTACGAGGTGGCCCGCCAGTTCGCCACCCTCGACCACCTGTCCGCCGGCCGGGCCGCGTGGAACGTGGTCACGTCGTGGGACGCGTTCACCGGCGAGAACTTCCGCCGGGGCGGCTTCCTGCCACAGGACCAGCGCTACGCCAGGGCCGAGCAGTTCATGCGGGCCACGTGGGCGCTGTTCGACTCGTGGCACGGCGACGAGATCATCGCGGACAAGGCGACCGGCCAGTTCCTGCGCGACCCGAACGCCGGCTCGTTCGACCACCACGTCGACCACTTCGACATCCGCGGCCGGTTCAACGTACCGCGCAGCCCGCAGGGCAGGCCGGTGATCTTCCAGGCAGGCGACTCCGACGACGGCCGCGAGTTCGCTGCCAGCACGGCGGACGCGATCTTCAGCCGGTACGGCACGCTGGCCGAGGGCCAGGCGTTCTACACCGACGTGAAGGGCAGGCTGGCCCGGTACGGCCGGTCCCACGACGAGCTGAAGATCCTGCCGGCCACCACGTTCGTGCTCGGCGACACCGAGGCCGACGCCCAGGAGAAGGCTGACGTCATCCGGCACCAGCAGGTCAGCGGTGCTACGGCGATCAAGTTCGCGGAGCAACTGTGGAACCG
>DASXYT010000139.1:0-24387 GCA_036502345.1 Pseudonocardiaceae bacterium
CGGAACTGTCCGCGCTGTCCGCGATCACCGCGAGCTCGGCGCCGACCTCGACGGTCTCGTCCTCGCTCACGACGATCCGCTGCAGGATGCCGGCCGCAGGAGAGGGGATCTCGGTGTCCACCTTGTCGGTGGACACCTCCAACAGCGGTTCGTCGACCTCGACGGACTCGCCCTCCTGCTTGAGCCACCGGGTGACGGTGCCCTCAGTGACGCTCTCGCCGAGCGCCGGCATCTGGACGGAGAAGGCCATGGTGTCGCTGACTCCTCGTGCTCGCGCCTCTAGTGATTCCTCAGCCGTGCACGTGCAGCGGCTTGCCGGCCAGGGCGAGGTGCGCCTCGCCCAGGGCCTCGGTCTGCGTCGGGTGCGCGTGGATCAGGGGCGCGACGTCGTCCGGGAACGCTTCCCAGTTGACGATCAGCTGCGCCTCGCCGACCAGTTCGCCGACCCGCTCACCGACCATGTGCACACCGACAACCGGCCCGTCCGGGGCCTTGACCAGCTTGACCGCGCCCTGGGTACCCAGGATCACGGACCTGCCGTTGCCGGCCAGGCTGTAGGTGTAGGTCGTTACGTCCGCGCCGTAGCGCTCCTTGGCTGCCGTCTCGGTCAGACCGACCGACGCGACCTCCGGGTTGCAGTACGTGACACGCGGGATGCCGCTCTCCTCGATGACCCTCGGTTCGAGGCCCGCGATCTGCTCCGCGATGAAGATGCCCTGCGCGAAGCCGCGGTGCGCCAGTTGGAGGCCGGGCACGATGTCGCCGACGGCGTACACGTTGGGCAGGTTGGTGCGCAGCCGCTCGTCGGTGAGCACGAAACCGCGCTCCATCCCGATGCCGGCTTCCTCGTAGCCCGCGTTCGCGGTGTTCGGGCCTCGGCCGACGGCCACCAGCAGGAGGTCCGCCTCCAGCTGCTCGCCGGTCTCCAGGCTCACCGTGACACCGGTGTCGGACTGGGTGGCGCCGGTGAAGCGCACGCCCGTCTTGAACGCGATGTTGCGCTT
The DNA here is from genome assembly GCA_036502345.1 of Pseudonocardiaceae bacterium. Classification (GTDB taxonomy): domain Bacteria; phylum Actinomycetota; class Actinomycetes; order Mycobacteriales; family Pseudonocardiaceae; genus DATEPR01. The sequence goes on from DASXYT010000139.1 coordinate 1,005, forward strand.
GCGGAACGCCCGCTCCAGCAGCTTGGACGAGGACTCGTCCTCCAGCGGCACCAGCCGGGGCAGCGCCTCGACGATGGTCACCTCGGCGCCGAACGAACGCCACACGCTGGCGAACTCGACGCCGATGACGCCGCCGCCCAGCACGATGACCTTCTCCGGCACGTAGTCCAGGTTCAGCGCCTGGTCGCTGGTGACGATCCGGCCGCCGATGTCCAGGCCGGGCAGCGTCTTGGAGTAGGAGCCGGTGGCCAGCACCACGTTCGTGCCGGTGATGGTCCGCCCGTCCACCTCGACCGAGTTCGGCGCGACGAACTTGCCGGTGCCCTCGACGATCTGCACCTTGTTCGCCTTGGCCAGCCCCTGCAGGCCCTTGTACATCTGGTTGACGACGCGGTCCTTGTAGGAGTTGACGCCTGCGATGTCGACGCCCTCCAGCGAGGACTTGATACCCACGTGATCGCCGTCCCGCGCGTAGTCCGCGACCTCGGCGGCGTGCAGCAGCGCCTTCGTCGGGATGCAACCGCGGTGCAGGCAGGTCCCGCCGAGCTTGTCCTTCTCGACGAGGATGACGGACAGGCCGAGCTCCGCCGCGCGGAACGCGCAGGCGTAGCCGCCAGACCCGCCACCAAGGATCACAAGGTCGGCGTCGGTCACGGAAACTCCCTCGCAGGAAATCAGCAGCTGATCAGTGTCGTGTTCGTTCGCGCCGGTCGGGCGCGGCAACACACGCCATCTTGTCACTACGTCGGGCATTCTTGCGACGCGGGCCGACCGCGACGGCTCCGTCCGGGGACCATGGGAGAGGACGGGTGGTCAACCGGTTGCCGAGGAGGTGTGGAGATGGGCTTGTTCGATCGGTTCCGGCGTCGGCGCCGGGCCAGCGGCGATCGCCGGCAGGACCCGAAGAACAGCGCTTACCTGGCTTCTTGGGCCGAACAGCACAGGGGCGTCGAGGCGTTCGTCGAGCCGAGGACGACCGTGACCGAAACCACGGTGGTGTTGGTCGCACATGACGGCGAGTGGACGCGGCGCAGGATCACCGAGTCGGGTGCCAGGGACCTCGGCAAGCGCCTCGGTATCCCGATGTACGACGTGAAGAAGGTCGGGTACCCGAAGCGGATGCGGGCCTACACCGCCCGGCTGGCCAGGGAACAGCAGCGCTGAGGCCCGGCAAAGGGCCCCAGCGCTGCTGATGTTCAGCCCTGGGCGGCGATGTCGGCCAGCACGGCCGCCATCGTGCGCACCGGCACCCCGGTGCCGCCCTTGGTGGTGTAACCCCAGGGGGCGCCCGTGTTGTACGCCGGGCCTGCCACGTCGACGTGGGCCCACTGGACGCCCTCCGCGACGAATTCGCGCAGGAAGATACCGGCCACCAGCATGCCGCCCCAGCGCTGGCCGGACACGTTCGCGATGTCGGCCAGCTTGGAGTCCAGGTCGCCACGCAGCTCGTCGGGCAGCGGCATGGCCCAGCCGCCCTCGCCGGTGGCCCTCGCGATGGCCGCCACCCGGTCGCGGAACTCGTCGGAGCCCATCACGCCCGCCGTGCGGCTACCCAGCGCGACCAGCTGGGCGCCGGTCAGCGTCGCCGTGTCGATCAGGTAGTCGGGGTCGTCCTGGCAGGCCCGCACCATGGCGTCGCCCAGGATGAGCCTGCCCTCGGCGTCGGTGTTGAGCACCTCGACGGTCTTGCCGCCGAACATGGTCAGCACGTCACCGGGCCGGTACGCCGAGCCCGACGGCATGTTCTCCGCCATCGGCACGGTCGCGATGACCTCCAGCGGGTAGCGCAGCTTGGCGGCCAGGATCACGGTGGCCACGACGGCGGCGGCGCCGGACATGTCCGACGTCATGTGGTCCATGTTGGCGGGCGGCTTGAGCGAGATGCCGCCGGTGTCGAACGTGATGCCCTTGCCGACCAGCGCGACCTTGGCCTTGGGCTTGCTGCCCCGGTAGCGCAGCCGGACCACCCTCGGCGGCCGGGACGAGCCACCGCCGACGCCCAGCACGCCGCCGTAGCCCTCCTTGCGCAGCGCCTTCTCGTCCAGCACCTCGACCTCGACGCCTGCCTCCTCGGCCGCGGCGGCGGCGCGCTGGGCGAACGTGGCCGGGTAGAGGTCGTTGGGCGGGGTGTTGATCAGGTCACGGGCGAAGGTGACCGCCTCGCCGATCGCGGTGGCCGCCTTCAGCGTGCCCCGGTGGTCCTTGTTGGTGCCCTCTTCCGGGACGACGAAGTCGACCCGGCGCACCGACTCGTCGTTCGACGTCGACTTGTACTGGTCGAACCGGTAGGCACCCAGCACAGTGCCCTCGACGGCCGCGCCGAGATCGATCGTGGACAGCAGGCTGGCCGCCCGCTTGACGCCGGTCAGCGCCCTGGCCGCGGCACCGGACGCCCTGCGCACCTGCTCCGCGGACAGCGTGCCGTCCACGGCGGGCTTGCCGAGACCGGCGGCGAGCACGACGGTCGCGGCCAGCTTGCCCAGCGTCGGCAGCTTGACGATCTCGTCCGCCTTGCCGGTGGCACCGAGGGTGACCAGCACGTCGAGCAGGTGACCGTCCATGGCCGCGTCCACCGCATCGGCACCCGGCGCGAGCACCGGCCCGTTCGGGCCCTGGACTGTGCCGACGACGAGCGTGTCGGCGGCGAGTGCGGTGACCTCGGCAGGTTGGTTACCGGTCAGGCTGAGCTTGGGCGTGGTCACGGTTCTCCTTGTCGGCCGCTGGGGATTGTGACCCATGCTAATGAGTTTCCCCCGGTAGGTTGATATCGGCTAGGCCGAATGGTCTGGCACCGTATACCCCCGTGACCCGGATGTTGCGGGAGCGGCACGGCGTGGTCGATGCGGTGATCGCCGGACTCGGTGCCATGGTGGGCGCGGGACTCTTCGCTGGTCTGGCTCCCGCGTCGGCATTGGTCGGTGGCTGGTTACCGGTTGCCATGGTGATCGCCGCCGTGCCCGCCGTGCTCTCCTGCTGCTGCACCGGCGACCAGGCCGGTGCGTTCCCCGGCGCTGGCGGCGGCTACCGCTACACGCGGGAACAGCTCGGCCGCTGGCCGGCCCGGATGGCGGGCGGCCTCTACCTGACCAGCAGGGCGGCCGCTGCTGCCGCGCTGGCCGGCTGCTTCGGTGCCTACGTCGACCCGAACCGGCCCGCGTTGCCGGCACTCGTGCTGCTCGCGGTCGTGGTGGCCGCCGACGCGTTGGACCTCCGGCTGCCGCAGGGGATCACCAAGGCCCTGACGATCTTCGTACTGGTGGTGCTGGCGCTGCTGGTCGTGGTCTGCTTCGCGATCGCGCCGCCGCCACCCACCGGTGTGGTGCTGCCGCCCGGCACGCCGGGCCTCAGCCAACCGGGTGAGCTGCTGCCGGCGGCCGGTGTGCTGTTCTTCGCGTTCCTCGGCTTCGAGCGGATCACCGCGCCGGGCGCCGACCGGGCCGCGGTGCGTCGCCCGAAGGTGGTCATCCCGGTGCTGGTGTCGATCGCGCTGGTCACCTACCTCGCGGTGAGTTTCGCGGTGCTGCGCCAACTCGGCCCGACCAGGCTCGCCGTGTCCGCGGCGCCGCTGCGGGACGCGCTGGACTCCGCTGACGGATCGTCGCTGGACCCGCTGGTCACGATCGCCGCGGTGGTGGCCACCACGCTCGCGCTGCTGCTGGTGATCGGCGGCGGCAGGCGGACGGCCGACCTGATGGCCAGCGGCGGCGACCTGCCGACGGACCGCAGCGGCTTGCTCAGGTGGCTGGTCGGCGGGGAAGCGGCGGTCGGCGTGCTGATCGCCGGTCCGGCTGATGCCATCGCACTGGCAGCCACGTGTGCGCTGTTCTACTACGCGTTCACCAACGCGTCGGCCCGGCTGCTGTCCAGGGAGGAGCGGTCCTGGCCTGCCCGCACCGCGTGCTTCGGGCTGGGTGTCACGGTGCTGATCGGGATGGCCATGCCACCGGTCGACCTGGTGATCGCGCTCGGCGTGACGGTGCTCGCCGGAGCGGCCGGTCCCCTGCTCGCGCTGGGCAGGTCGGCGCGCCGGTAGCGTGAGGTCCGTGACTGACTCCGCCACCGCCAAGCACGGCCCGTTGCACGACGCCCATGTGGCGCTGGGGGCCAAGTTCGGTCCCTTCAGCGGCTGGGAGATGCCGCTCAACTACGCCGACGGCGGCGTGGTCGCCGAGCACACGGCTGCTCGCACCTCGGTCGCCGTGTTCGACGTGTCGCACCTCGGCAAGACGGCCGTCACCGGGCCGGACGCCGCCGGGTTCGTGAACGCGTGCCTGTCCAACGACCTCGGCCGGATCAAGCAGGGGCAGGCCCAGTACACGTTGTGCTGCACCGGGTCCGGCGGTGTCGTCGACGACCTGCTGGCCTACTTCGTCAGCCAGGAGGACGTGTTCCTGGTGCCCAACGCGGCGAACAACGCCGAGGTGGCCGCCCGGCTCGCCGCCGAGGCACCGGCTGGTGTCACCGTGACCGACCAGCACACCGACTTCGCGGTGCTCGCCGTGCAGGGACCCCGGTCCACCGAGACGCTGGACGCGGTCGGCCTGCCGTCCGACATGGACTACCTGTCCTTCGCCGACGTCGAGTGGCAGGGCCTGCCGGTTCGGGTGTGCCGCACCGGTTACACCGGCGAGCACGGCTACGAACTGCTGCCCCGGTGGGCCGACGCCCCCGCACTGTGGGACGCACTCCTCGCCGCCGCTGCTCCGTTGGGCGGGCGCGCGGCCGGGCTCGGCGCCCGGGACACGCTGCGCACCGAGATGGGCTACCCGCTGCACGGCCACGAACTGTCCCTCGACATCACCCCCGTGCAGGCCGGCATCGGGTTCGCCGTCGGGTGGAAGAAGGACACGTTCTGGGGCAAGGAGTCGTTGGCCGCCGAGCGGGCCGACGGGCCGTCGCGCCGACTGCGCGGCCTGCTCGCCCAGGGCCGGGGAGTGCCAAGGGAGGGCATGCCGGTGCTGGCCGAGGACGGTCGGCGGGTCGGCGTGACCACGTCCGGCACGTTCTCGCCGACGTTGAAGACCGGTATCGCGCTGGCCCTGCTGGACGCCGACGCCGGTGTCGAACTGGGTGCCGACGTGACCGTGGACGTGCGTGGCAGGGGCCTTGCCTGCCAGGTCGTGAAGCCCCCGTTCGTGGAGCTGCACACGCGCTGAGCGAGCGGTCCGTCAACCGGTCCCTCAACTGAGGGATAGTTGGACGTCCAATGCTCAGGATGATGATTTCCCCAGCCTGGTGGCAGGGGTTACGGTGCCAATATGACACAAGCGCTGCCTTTCACCAGGACTCCGAACCCGACCCCGGCGACCCCGGAGCGGGTCGCGGAGGTATTGGCCGCGCCGGGTTTCGGCAAGTACTTCACCGATCACATGGTGACCATTGACTGGAACTCGGAGCAGGGTTGGCACAACGCCGCGGTCGGACCGTACCGACCGCTCCAGTTCGACCCAGCGACGTCGGTCTTCCACTATGCCCAGGAGATCTTCGAGGGCCTCAAGGCGTACCGCCAGGCCGACGGTTCGATCGCGTCGTTCCGGCCGGACGTCAACGCGGCCAGATTCCGCAACTCGGCCGCCCGGCTGGCCATGCCGGAACTGCCCGAGGACGTGTTCGTCGACGCGCTGCGTGAACTGATCGCCGTCGACGAGCGGTGGGTGCCCGCCCAGCAGGACGAGTCGCTGTACCTGCGGCCGTTCATGATCGCCACCGGCGTCGGGCTCGGCGTGAACGCGCCGTCGTCCACGTACACGTTCATCGTGATCGCGTCGCCCGCCGGCCCGTACTTCGCCGGTGGCGTCAAGCCGGTCAAGGTGTGGCTGTGCGACGAGTACGTGCGCGCGGCCCCCGGTGGCACCGGCTTCGCCAAGTGCGGCGGTAACTACGCGGCGGCTTTCGTGGCCCAGGCCGAGGCCGTGGCGCAGGGTTGCGACCAGGTCGTGTGGCTGGACGCCATCGAGCGCAGGTGGGTCGAGGAAATGGGCGGCATGAACCTGTTCTTCGTGCTCGGCTCCGGCTCCGAGACCCGGCTGGTGACCCCTGAGTTGACGTCCGGCACGTTGCTGCCCGGCGTGACGAGGGCCTCGCTGATCGACCTGGCCGGTGAACTCGGCTACCCGGTCGAGGAGCGGCGGATCTCGGTGGAGGAGTGGGAGAAGAAGGCAGCGACCGGTGAGCTGACCGAGGTGTTCGCGTGCGGTACCGCCGCCGTGATCACGCCGGTGGGCAGCGCCAAGTCGCCGGACGGCGAGTTCACCATCGCCGGTGGCGAGCCTGGCCCCGTGACGTTGCGGTTGCGCGAGCGGCTGACCGCGGTGCAGCACGGCACGACGGCTGACCCGAGCGGCTGGATGACCAAGCTGTTTTAGGTAAAGGCACATACAGCGAGGACGGCGGCGGCGGCCAGTTCGGCCGCCGCGCCGAGTACGTCTCCGGTGATGCCGCCGAACCGGCGTCCGGTGTGGCGCGACAGTCCGAGGACGACGGCCCCGGCCAGGAGCACGGCGGCCGGTCCTTGCCATGGCCTGTCTGGGATGACGAACACGGCTGCCGCCAGGAGCAGTAGCCACCAGATGACTGGGATGAAGATCGGCTGAGTGCGGGCGACCAGCGCGCCGAGGCCTTCCGGTCGGGCGGCGGGTGCTCCGCGTCGGCAGCACAGTGGGAAGGCGGCCCGGCTGGCGGCCAGCGCGAGCGGCGCCACCCACCACCGGTGATCGGTGGCCGCCTGCGCCAGGCCGACTGTCTGGATGCCGAGCACGATGATCAGGGCGACAACGGCGAACGGCCCGGCGCCGCCGTCCTTCATGACGGCCAGTGCCCGTTCCGGTGGGCCGTAGCAGCCGAGACCGTCAGCGGTGTCCGCGAGGCCGTCGATGTGCATGCCCCTGGTGGCGAGCGCGAGTAGGCCGACGATCAGTAGGCCTGCCAGCAGGGGTGGGCAGTGGAGCGCGACCAATCCGGCGAGGACACCGGTGGCGGCTCCGCCGAGCAGCAGGCCGACGAGCGGGCTGGCGGTGATCGCGGCGCCGGCTGATCGCCGATCCACGTCGGGTGCGGGCACCGGCAGCACGGTCAGCCAGGAGAACGCGAGCCGCAGCCCGTCGAACGCGCGGCTCAACCCCGGGAACAAGCGACCCACCCGGTGAATGCGCGACGCGCCCCCGCACGCGCGCGACTCGGCCGCGTGAGCGCGCGACCCGGCCGGGTGGGCGGGCGATTCGGCCGCGCACGTACGCGACTCGGTCGCCTGAGCGCGCGACTCGCTCGCACGAACAGGCGACTCGGCCGCGCGGGTGCGCGATTCGGTCGGGCGGCCGGGCGATTCGACTGCGTGGGTGCGCGATTCGGCCGCCTGAGTGCGCGACTCGCCCGCGCGAGTGTGCGACTCGGTTGCGTGGGCGTGTGATTCGGCCGCCGGGACGTGCGAGTCGACCCCGTGGGCGCGCGGCTCGGCCGCCCAGGTGTGCGAGTCGGCCGCCTGAACGTGCGGCTCGGGGCGGCTATCGTCCGGTCCGCCCGATCCTGCGCGTGGGTCGGTCGGGCAGGCTGCCTACCCGACCCCGTGTGTCCAACAGCCGCGCGGTTAACCGGCTGCCACCCCGGACGTCCCCGTGATGCCCGAGTCGTCGCCGGCCTTCTGGTCGTCGCTCGGGCCGGACACGCCCGCGTCGTCGAAGGTGGCCATCTCGGCCAGCACCCTCGCCGCCATCAGGACCAGCGGCAGCGCGACCACGGCGCCCGAGCCCTCGCCCAGCCGCATGTCCAGGTTCAGCAGGGGCTCCAACTCCAGGTGCTCCAACACCAGCAGGTGAGCAGGCTCGACGGACAGGTGACCTGCCACCCACCAGCGCTTCGCCCCCGGCGCCAGCTTGTCCGCGACCGCCGCCGCCGCGCTGACCACCATGCCGTCCAGCACCACGGGCGTCTGGCGCACCGCGGCCTGGGCCAGAAACCCCGCCATCGCGGCCAGATCCGCGCCACCGGACGTGCGCAGCAGCGCCACCGGGTCGCGCTTCACCTTCCGCGCCCTGCGCAGCGCGTCCCGGATGGCCGCTGCCTTGCGCATCCACGCCGCGTCGTCGATGCCGGTGCCCCGGCCCACCACGGCGACCGGCTCGGCACCGGTCAGCGCGGCGATCAGCACGCCGGCCGGGGTGGTGTTGCCGATCCCCATGTCACCGGCGATCAGCAGGTCAGCACCGCGGTCGATCTCCTCGTCGGCGATCTTCCGGCCGGCCGAAATGGCCTGCTCGACCTCGTCCTGGGTGAGAGCGTCCTCGCGGTCCACCGAGCCGGAACCCCTGCGCACCTTGAACTGCGCCACCCGGTCCTGGGTGTCACCGGCCACCGCCATGTCCACCACCCGCACGGTGGCGCCGGCAGCGGCTGCCAGCACGTTCACGGCTGCACCGCCGACCAGGAAGTTGGACACCATCTGGCCGGTGACCTCACTGGGGTAGGCCGACACGCCGGATGCCGCGATGCCGTGGTCACCCGCGAAGACCACCACCCTCGGCCGGGAGAACGGCCGAGGCGGGCACACGCCCTGGCAGGCCGCGATCCACACGCCGAGTTCTTCGAGGCGCCCAAGTGAGCCGGCTGGTTTGGTCAGCGTCGCCTGCCGGATCACGGCCTGCCTGCGGACCTGCTCGTCCGGCACCTGCACGTCGGGGAACGCGCCGGCGTCCTCGCTGGTGGTCATCTGCCTACCTCCGAGGTGGCTCGTCTTGCGTCTTCAGTCGCGTCGGGATACCTGCCACGAGCAACAGCACCTCATCGCAGGCGGCGGCCAGGTTCGCGTTCAGCGAGCCGAGCCCGTCCCGGAAAAGCCTGCCAGATCGGGTTTCCGGCACCACACCGAGTCCGACCTCGGCGGACACCAGCACCAATCGGGCAGCACAGTGGACAGCCGCGGCCACCAGATCGTCCGCATGTCGATTGGCCTCGGCCAGTGCTTCCGGCCCGCCCGTCCACCCGCCGACATCGTCGAGTACGCAGGTCAGCCACGTTGCCAGGTCGTCCACCAGCAGTGGAGGGTCGTCCGAACGAGCGCCGGCCAGCAGGTCAGCCAGCGCGCCAGGACCGCCAGGCTCCACGGTCCGCCACACAGCAGGCCGCCGTGCCGTGTGGACGGCGATCCGTGCTGTCCACTCCTCGTCGGCCGGGTCCCGCCGCGCCGTGGCCACATAGGTGACCGGCTGGTCGGCCGGCAGCAGTCCCTCGGCGTGCGCCGACTTGCCCGACCGCGTGCCACCCAGCACGAGCGTGCGATGCGTCACAGGCACCTCCGGTGTCATGGGGCGACGGTGATCGGTTCGGCGAGGTTGACTGGTCCGATGGTGGACTATCGCTGGCGGTACCAGGGTGAGACCGGCCAGGACGTGGCAGGACCTGACGTGCGGTTCGAGGACCAGGCCGAGGCCGAGGAGTGGTTCGGCGAGCAGTGGGCCGACCTGTTGGAACAGGGCGTGGACCAGGTGACACTGCTGCACGGCGAGGCCGAGGTCTACGGCCCGATGAGCCTGCACCCGACCGGCTGACCAGGCCGGGTGCAGGCGGCCGGCACTAAGGGGTCTGCGTCTTGCGGGGGTCGGTCTCGACGACGTCACCGAGCACGTCGTCGATCTTGGTCAGCACGTCCTCGGTCAGCTTCACGCCCGCCGCCTTGACGTTCTCGGCGACCTGCTCCGGCCGGGACGCCCCGACGATGGCCGATGCCACGTTCGGGTTCTGCAGCACCCACGCCACGGCCAACTGGGCCATCGACAGGCCGAGGTCGTCCGCGCTCGGCTGGAGGGCGGCCACCCTGGTCAGCACGTCGTCCCGCATGAAGCGGGCGATCATGTTGGCGCCGCCCTTGTCATCGGTGGCGCGGGACCCGGCGGGCAGTTCGCCGCCCGGCTTGTACTTGCCGGTCAGCACGCCCTGCGCGATCGGCGACCACACGATCTGGCTGATGCCCTCCCGCTCGCACGCCGGCACCACCTGCGACTCGATCACCCGCCACAGCATCGAGTACTGCGGCTGGCTGGAGATCAGCGGCACATGCAGCTCGCGGGCCAGTTCGGCGCCACGGGTGATCTGCTCGGCCGTCCACTCGGAGACACCGACGTAGAGCACCTTGCCGGCCCGGACCAGGTCGGCGAACGCGAGGAACGTCTCCTCGAGCGGCGTCGTCCGGTCGAACCGGTGTGCCTGGTAGAGGTCGACGTACTCGGTCTGCAGCCTGCGCAGCGAGTTCTCGGCCGACTCGATGATGTGCTTGCGGCCCAGCCCACGGTCGTTCGGGCCGGTGCCGGTCGGCCAGTAGACCTTGGTGAAGATCTCCAGGCTCTCCCTGCGCTGGCCGTTCAGCGCGCGGCCGAGGACCGCCTCGGCGCGGGTGCCGGCGTAGACGTCGGCTGTGTCGAACGTGGTGATGCCGGCATCCAGTGCGGCGGCGACACACGCCTGCGCCTGCTCCTCCTCGACCTGTGAGCCGTGGGTGAGCCAGTTGCCGTACGAGATCTCACTGACCGATAGGCCGCTGCGGCCAAGACGACGAAACTCCATGCCGAAACCCTATAAGGGACTCGTTCGCCCGGCTAAACGATCCGGGGTCGCCCGAATCACACCTCGTCGCCGGGCTTCACCTTCGGCTTGGGGACTCGCAGCTTGCGCACCTGGCTGGCCCGGACGAACGAGTACCAGCCCAGCGACAGCGCGCGGTCCGGGGCGTCCGGGAACTTCTCGTGCACCCGCCGGTTCACGGTCCGACCCAGCAGCAGGCCTTCCAGGATCATGATGACCAGGATCACCAGCGTGCCGGGTGCCGCGTAGACCTGGATCGCGCGCACCGGCGAGATGATCGCGACCAGCACGATCAGCGCCAGCGGCATGAACAGGCCGATCAGGTGCCGCCGTGAGTCGACGATGTCGCGCACGTAGGCCCGCACCGGGCCCTTGTCCCTGGCCAGCAGGTAGCGGTCGTCACCAGCGGCCATCCGCTCGCGCCGTTCGGCGGCCGCGGACTTGCGGTCGGTCTTGTTGACCTTCGACCGGCGCATCGCCTCGCGCTGCGTCTTCGGCGGCGGCGCGACGGGGCCACGCCTGCGGAGCTCCGACTCCCGCCGCTTCGGCGTCGGCCTGCCCTTTGCCGGCGTGGCCGAAGGCCTGACCAGCTGAGTGTCTTCTATGGTGACCGCTTCTTCCGCCTCGGCATCGGAGGTGGTGTCGGCGGAGCGCAGGCGCGGGAACTTCACATCACCAGGGTAGGGCAGGGGCATGCCCACCGGTACGGCCCATGGCTGCTCATGTGCCACCATGGGGGTGGGAACAAACTCGCGCCCGTGCCGTGTTGGCTGTTGAAGAGGACGTTCGGCGCACGAGCCAGGCCCACGATCCGAGGGAGAGTCATGACTGCCGAGACCACTACCGCCGCTTCCACGGCGTCTGAGGTCCAGACGCACGGCGTCACGCTGAGCGACACGGCTGCCGCGAAGGCCAAGGCGCTGCTCGACCAGGAAGGTCGGGACGACATGCACCTGCGCATCGCCGTCCAGCCCGGCGGCTGTTCCGGCCTGCGTTACCAGCTGTTCTTCGACGAGCGCACGCTGGACGGCGACCTGGTCAGCGACTTCAACGGGCTGAAGGTGGCAGTGGACCGGATGAGCTCGCCGTACCTGGACGGTGCGGTGATCGACTTCGTGGACACCATCGAGAAGCAGGGTTTCACCATCGACAACCCGAACGCCGGCGGTTCGTGCGCCTGCGGCGACTCGTTCCACTGACTAGCTCAGACGAAACCGCCCCTCACCGGCACTGCCGGTGAGGGGCGGTTTCTCGTTGTCGAGTCCTAGTTGCCCAGTCGGCGGGCGCCGCTGTAGTCGCTCAGCAGCGGTTCCACCCGGACCACTTCGCCGGTCTGCGGGGCGTTGATCATCATCCCGTTGCCGACGTAGATGCCGACGTGACCCGCCGGGCTGCCGAAGAAGACCAGGTCACCGGGTCGCAGGTCGGCCCTGGACACCGAGACGCCGAGGCCCTGCTGCGCGGCCGCCGAGTGCGGCAGCCCTGGCATGCCCGCCTGGGCGTACGCGTACATCACCAGGCCGGAGCAGTCGAAGACGCTCGGGCCGGCACCACCGAACGCATACGGCTTGCCGCGCTGGTCGAGCGCGATCTGCATGGCCGCGCCGGCGATGCCCGGCGGCGCGATGAACGACCCGGCAGGTCCGGTGTCGGTGTTCAGGCTGTGCTGCTGCGACGCCGTCAGCTTGGTGATCGCGGTGTGCACCTTCGCGATCTGCGCCGTCAGCTGCTGGTTCTTCGCGTTCAACTGCGCCAGCGTCGCGGTCGCCGCGTTGGCCGCCGTCTGCGCGGTCAGCTTGGCCTGCTGGCCACGCTGCTCGGCTGCCTTGGCCGTGTTCGCCGCGACGGAGAACTTGTTCAGCGTGCTGAAGTTGTCCGCGGCCAGGTACTCCAGGTCGGTGGCCTTGTTCAGGAAGTCACGGGCAGAGGTCCCGGTGAGCAGTGCGGACAGCTGATTGAGCCGAGCACCTTCGAAGGACGCGTCGGTCAACTGGTCGACCTGGCCCCGGTACTGGTCTTCCTGCTTCTCGGCTGACTGTTCCGCGTGCGTGGCCGCCACGATCGCACTGTTCGCCTTGGTGACCTGCGCGTTCTTCTTCTGCAGGTCGACCTTGGCGCTGTTGATCTGCTCGTTCAGTGCGTCAGCCTGTTTGCTCAGCTGCTGATACTGCTGCATCGAGTCGCCACTGGGCGATGAGTCCGGCGGTGCCGCGGTCGCCTGTGTCGAGGTCAGGCCTACCGCTGCGACGATCACACCGGTCGCGAGTACACCGCGCGCTGTGCGCTTCAGTCTGTCGGACGCCACGCCGGGCAGGCTACGGAATCGCTCGCACCTCGCACACGCGGGGTGGCACTTTCGGTACAACGGGTGTGTACCCCTACGTCACGGCGCGTACTCGTTGTACCGCTTACCGGGGGATGCGGCATCGGCCGCCCGGTCGCATGATCGACCTGACCGGGGATGGACGACCCGGGGTGGACTACACAGTGAGGGAAACGGGATGAGCGACCGGAAGTTCCGGTTCGGCGTGGTCGCCGGACTGAGTGACGACCTCGAAGGTTGGACGACGACGGCGAAGCGGGCCGAGGACGCCGGGTACGACGTCCTGCTGTCCCCGGACACACCCAACGTGGGCTCGCCGTTCGTGTCGCTCGCCGCGGCGGCCGCGGTGACCACCCGGCTGCGACTCGGCACGTTCGTGCTGGCCACGCCGACCCGCACGCCGGGCCTGATCGCGTGGGAGTCGGCCAGCCTGGACCGGTTGTCCGGCGGCCGGTTCGAACTGGGCCTTGGCGCGGGCCGACCGGATGCGGCGGCGGAGGCCGAACTGCTCGGTGCGCCGTGGGCGGGGGCCAAGCGCAGGGTCGAGCAGGTCAGCGAGGCGATCACCGGGGTACGGGCGGTGTTCGCGGACGCCGTGGCCAAGGAGAACAGCGGTGGCAGGGGGTTCGGCGGCCATTCGTTCCTGCGCCCGCAGCAGCGACCTGGGCCGCCGGTGATGGTGGCCGGGGCCGGCAGGCTGCTGCTCGGCGTGGCAGCCAGGCAGGCCGACATCGTCGCGCTGGGCGTGGGCGGCGCCGCTGGTGAGGACGAGTTGGCCGAGAAGATCGGCATCGTGCGCGACCAGGCGGGCGACCGTTTCGACGACCTCGAACTCAGCGTCAACATCTGGGCCGCGGGGGACAGCACCGTGCCGGCGTGGATGGCGGGCGCGTTCGGGCTCGACCTGTCCACGGCCGTCGACAACAAGGTGATCGCCGTGCTCAACGGGACGCCTGCCGAGATCGCCGACGTCCTGACCAGGCGCCGGGACCAGTTCGGCGTGTCCTACATCACGGTGAACGGCTTCGCGATGGAAGGCTTCGCGCCGGTCATCGAACGCCTGGCCGGCAAGTAGGCCGGGTCAGTACTCGTCCAGCTGGCGGACCTGGTCCAGGCAGGCCTCGTTCACGGACCATCCCTCGGCCGACCTCGGCAGCGGGATGGTCCTGGTCGGGGTACGCAGACCAGCGGGAATGTCGGCGCAGTCGGCGATCAACTCGGCCATCGATTCCGCTTCTGGAGTCGTCACACCAGTGAACGTAGATTGGCCTGGCGGCAACGGACAGGGGTACCACTCGGTAGTGTGTTGCGATGTTCGACAACCACCCGGCCAGGTGAGAAGTCGAGCTGGGCCAGACCCGCTGGCGGCCCAGTCCGCCGTCTTCGCAGACGAGCCCGACAGGGAGACCCACCGTGCCCGTTGCGGTAAGTGGCAGCATCGCCACCGACCATCTGATGCACTTTCCCGGCAAATTCGGCGAGCAGATCGTTCCTGATCAGATCCACCGGCTGTCGTTGAGCTTCCTGGTCGACGACCTGGTCGTGCGGCGCGGCGGGATCGGCGCGAACATCGCGTTCGGGATGGGCGTGCTCGGCTGCCGCCCGGTGCTCGTCGGCGCGGTCGGCAACGACTTCGACGACTACCGGTCCTGGCTGGAGCGACACGGCGTGGACACCTCCGGTGTCCGGGTCTCCGAGGTCGCGCACACCGCCAGGTTCGTGTGCACCACCGACGAGGACATGTGCCAGATCGCCTCGTTCTACGCGGGCGCCATGTCCGAGTCGCGGCTGATCGAGCTCACCCCGATCGCGCAGCGGCACGGTGACCTCGACCTCGTGCTGATCAGCCCGGACGACCCGGAGGGCATGTGCCGGCACGCCGAGGAGTGTCGGCAGCGCGGCTACCGCTTCGCCGTCGACCCGTCGCAGCAGCTGGCCAGGATGTCCGGCGAGCAGGTGCGGGACTTCATCGCGGGCGCGCACTACCTGTTCAGCAACGACTACGAGTGGCAGTTGCTGCTGCGCAAGACCGGCTGGACCGAGGCCGAGGTGCTGTCCAAGGTCGGGATGCGGATCACGACGCTGGGCGAGAAGGGCGTCGAGATCGTCACCGGTGACGGCCACGAGCTCCAGGTGACCGCGGTGCCCGAGCTGACCAAGGCCGACCCGACGGGCGTCGGCGACGGCTTCCGCGCCGGTTTCCTGGCCGGTATCAGCAGGGGACTGGACCTGGAGCGCTCCGCGCAGCTCGGGTCGTTGATCGCCGTGCTGGTGCTGGAGACCATCGGTACCCAGGAGTGGACGTTCGACCGGGCTGACGCGGTGCGCAGGCTGGCCGGCGCGTTCGGCCCCGAGGCTGCCGCCGAGATCGAAGCTACGTTGCCGGCCTGACCTGCCGGACCGCCGCTGCGACCGCGGCTGGTGCGCGCAGTGGCAGGAAGTGATCGACGCCGGGCAGTCGGACCAACTGGCAGCCGGGGATCCGGGTGGCCGCCGTCTCGTTGGCAGCGATGACCGGCGGCGTGTCCCGGTCGCCGATCAGCAGCACCGCCGGCACAGCGATGTCGCCGAGCCGGTCGAACACCGGCTCGGCGGGCTGCAGGTTGCCGTCCTCGGAGAACCACGCGCTCACAGCGCCGCGCAGCAGTTCGGTGACGGTGTCGTCCACGCCGGCCGCCGCCCAGATCCGGGCGGCGAGTGCGATCAGGCGGTCCACGTCACCGGCCTTGGCCGCGGCCTCTTCCTCAGCGACCAACTCGGGATCCGGTGACATCGGGGCACCGGGGATGCCAGGACAGGCCAGCACCAGCGCGGACACCCGAGCCGGATCGCCGAGGGCCAGTTCGATCGACGTGCCACCGCCCATGCTGCAGCCGACCAGCGTCACCTGACCAAGGTCGTAGTGATCGAGCACGGCGACGAGATCGGCCAGCAGTGTGTAGGGCTCGGTGGACGCAGGCGAGCGGCCGTAGCCGCGCGCGTCGTACCGAATCGTCCGGTAACCGCTCAGCAGCGGCAGCACCGGTTCCCAGACCCGCGAGTCGCCGATACCGGGATGCGACAGGACCAGCGGCGGACCGTCGCCACCGCTGTCCGACCACAGTTGGTCGGCACCGACCGGGACCATCGACTCTGTTCTGCCCATTCGGGCAAGCTACAGCCGGACCGGGTAGTGCGGCTCGGGAATTCTTGGCACGATTGTTCGCTCTACGAAAATCCCGTGCCAGATCATGAACACGACCAGCGCCCAGATCCGCCTGCTGTGGTCCAGCGTGCCCGCCCTGTGCTCCTCGAGCAGGCGCAGCACGGCGTTGCGGTCGATCAACTCGTCGGTGTGCGACCGCAGCACGATGTCCCGCGCCCAGTCGTACATCTCGGCCCGCAGCCAGTGCCGGATCGGTACCGGGAAGCCCAGCTTGCGGCGGTTGAGCACGTGCGGCGGCACGATGTCGCGCAGTGCCCTGCGCAGCGCGTGCTTGGTGGTCTGGTTGGTGATCTTCTCGCCGAGCGGGATCTGGCTGGCCACCCGGAACACCTCGGCGTCCAGGAACGGCACCCGCAGTTCCAGCGAGTTGGCCATCGTCATCTTGTCGGCCTTCACCAGGATGTCGCCGCGCAGCCAGGTGAACAGGTCCACGTGCTGCATCCTGGCCACCGGGTCCCAGGCCGCCGAGATCCGGTACGGCTCGCCGGTCACGTCGCCGTGGGTGATCCGCTCGTCGAACCCGCGCAGCACGCCACGCAACTGGTCGTCCCGGAAGATCCGCGCGTTGCCGTAGTAGCGCTCCTCAAGGGACAGCGCCCCGCGCCGCAGCAGGTCCTTGCCGCGCACCCCGTCCGGGATGTGGGTGGACACCCGGCCCATCGCCTTGCGCAGCGCACCGGGCACCCGCTCGAACGGCGCCAGCGACAGCGGCTCCCGGTAGATGGTGTAGCCGCCGAACAACTCGTCGGCACCCTCGCCGGACAGCACTACCTTCACGTAGTTGCGTGCCTCGCGGGCGATGAACCACAGCGGTACCAGCGCCGGGTCGGCCACCGGGTCGTCGAGGTACCAGACGATCAGCGGCAGCGCCGCCATCATCTCGTCCGCGGACACCGTCCTGACCACGTGCTTCACGCCGATCGCGGCTGCCGACTCGGCGGCCACGTCCACCTCCGAGTAGCCCTGCCGCTCGAACCCCGTGGTGAACGTGACCAGGTCCGGGTTGTGCTGCCTGGCCAGCGCCGCGATCGCGGTCGAGTCGATGCCACCGGACAGGAACGCGCCGACCGTCACGTCGGCCCGCATGTGCTTGGCCACCGAGTCGCGCAGCACCTCGGAGATCTCGTCGTACAACCGCTCCGAGTCGGCCTCGCCACGGATCGGCCTGGGCCGGAACGCGGGATGGAAGTAGCGGTGGGTGGCCACCTGGCCGCCCGGCGACACGGTGAACGACGTGCCCGACTCGATCCTGCGGATCCGGTCGTGCATGGACTCCGGCTCCGGCACGTACTGCAGGATCAGGTAGTGCTGCAGGGCCTTGCGGTCCAGCCTCGGGTTGACGCCCAGCGTGCTGGACAGTTCGAGCAGGCTCTTCTTCTCACTGGCGAACGCCGTGCCGTGTGGACCGGCCGCGTAGTACAGCGGCTTGATACCGAACGGGTCGCGGGCGCCGAACGCCAGGCCGCGCTCCGAGTCCCAGATGACGAACGCGAACATGCCACGCAGCCTGCTCACCGCGTGCGGCCCGTAGTAGTGGTACGCGGCAACGATGGCCTCTGCGTCACCGTCGGTGTAGAACCGCGCGCCGAAGCGCTGCATCAGCTCGGCCCGCAGTTCGAGGTAGTTGTAGACCTCGCCGTTGTGCAGGATCGTGTAGCGGCTGGGCGCCTCGGGCGGACCCCAGTGCAGGGGCTGCTGGGAGTGCTCGAGGTCGATGATGGACAGCCGGTTGAAGCCGAACACGACCTCCTGGTCGGTCCAGGTCCCGATTTCGTCCGGACCACGGTGCCGCATGCAGCGCATCGCGCTCGCCACGGCTGGACGCGACGCCTCCGCGTCCACTTCGGAGGGACACACCAGGCCAATCAGACCGCACACGGTTGTCGCGCACCTCTCGTGTCGAAATCGTGTCGAGTATGTTGCGTTCCCGGTCGGCGGTGCCCGGGGGACAGCTCAGTATGCCGGGGCGCTCCGAGGGGACTCGTGGCGCGGGGTCTCACCACCGAATGTGTGATCTACGTGGCACGGCTCACCGCTCACCCCACGAGGGCGACCTGCTGGTAGCTGGGCTACGCTCCGCTTGGCCGTGAGTCCGACGACCGGGCCGTGGTTATGGAGTGTCGTACTCGTCAGGCGAGGAGGCGTCGAGCAGTGGGCCTGAAGCAGGGCACCCGGCCGGTCCGGTTGGTGAAGCTCATCGGTCTGGTGGGGCTCGTGGCGCTGGCCGCGTCCGGCTGCACCTCGGACCAGGCGCTGCACTTCGGTTGGCCGCAGGCGATCACGCCGCAGGGCACCAAGATGCGCGACTTCTGGATGTGGGCGGGCTTCGCGTCACTCGCCGTCGGCCTCATCGTCTGGGGCCTGACGATCTGGACGGTGTCGTTCCACCGCAAGCGCAAGGGTCGCGACACCGAGCTGCCGAGGCAGTTCCAGTACAGCCACTCGCTCGAGTTCGTCCTGGTTGTCGTACCGCTGGTGATCGTGTCGGTGCTGTTCTACTTCACCATCACCACCCAGGACTTCGTGCTGAAGAAGATCCCGAACCCGAACCTGACGGTCGGCGTCATCGCGTTCCAGTGGAACTGGGAGTTCGACTACCACGGCTACAAGACGCCGGATGGTCAGACGGTGAAGACGATCGGCAGCTCGCAGGAGATCCCGCTGCTGGTGCTGCCGACCAACGAGGTCATCCAGTACGACCTGCTGTCCACCGACGTCATCCACTCGTTCTTCGTGCCGGCGTTCAACTTCAAGCGGGACGTCTTCCCGGACCCGGACAAGAACAACCAGGACTCGTCGTTCCAGAACACGATCGACAAGACCGGGTCCTTCGTCGGCCGGTGCGCCGAACTGTGTGGCACGTACCACTCGATGATGAACTTCGAGGTCCGTTCACTGCCGCAGGCACTGTTCGACCACTACATGCAGCTGCGCACGACGGTCGACCCGCAGACGAACCTGCCGTACACCGCCGCGGACGCGCTGACCAGGACCGGTCAGGACATGCCGAACTGCGGAGCGCTGTGTGTGCCGCACGCTGTGACAACGCATCCGTTCGACACCAGTAGGCAGCAGCCGACCTCAGGCTGAGTCGACCGACCCCTGTCGAACAGTCCGACCGTTACGCAGAAGTAGTGAGGTAGTGAGGACACCATGAAGGTCGAAGGCCGGATCTTCCTCTACATCGCCGTCTTTGCCTTCATCATGGCGGTCGTGTACGGCGTGTGGGCCAAGCTGGGCAGCACGGACCACACCGTCGAGCCCGTCGGCCTGATCGGCCTGATCCTCACCGGTGGCCTGTGCCTGATCGTCGGCACGTTCTTCGAGTTCGTCGCCCGCCGCTTGGAGCAGCCGCGGCCGGAGGACAACGAGCGGGCCGAGGTCAGCGACGGTGCCGGCGAGGTCGGCTTCTTCAGCCCCGGCAGCTACTGGCCGATCTTCCTGGCCCTGTCCGCCGCGACGGTCGGTGTCGCGCTGGCGTTCTGGCTGATCTGGCTGCTGGTGGTCGGTGCCATCTTCGTGCTGATGATGGTCGGTGGCTTCGTCTTCGAGTACCACATCGGTACCAACCACGAATGAACCTGAACACGAAGAAGCCCGCCTTGGCCGAGCCAGGCGGGCTTCTTCGTGTTGTCAGTTCAGGCTGTCTTACGTAGCTCGGTCGTGCGGGCCGCCCAGCGGTCCAGCAGGCTCGCCGCCGCGCCCGAGTCGACGGCGTTGCCCACGATCTCCATGGCGGCCAGCAGATCGGCTGTCAGGCCACGGTCGGACAACCCTCGGAAGGCCACCACGGCGCCTGCCGCGTTGAGCAGCACGGCATCCCGCACCGGCCCCGCCCTGCCGCCCAGCAGATCCCGCATGACCTGCGCGTTCACGGTCTTGTCGCCGCCGACCAGATCCGCTGCCGCTGCCGGCCGGACACCCAGGTCGGCGGGGTTCACCTGCTCCACCCGCACCGACCCGCCGTCGGCCACCCACACGGTGCTGGTGGTCGTGGTGGTCAGTTCGTCGAGGCCGTCGTCGCCGCGCACCACGAGTGCCGTGGTGCCACGGTGGGCGAACACCTGCGCCAACACCGGTGCGATCGTCGGGTTCGCGCAGCCGACGAGCCCGGCGGGGGGCTGCGCCGGGTTGGTCAGTGGGCCGAGGAAGTTGAACACTGTGGGAACACCCAGTTGCCCTCGGGCTTCCGCCGTGTACCGCATGGCGGGGTGGAACACCGGCGCGAAGCAGAACCCGATGCCCACCTCGGTCACGCATGTGCGCACCGCTTCCGGTTGCAGGTCGACGGCGACGCCGAGGGCCTCCAACACGTCCGCGGCACCACACTTGGACGACGCGGCACGAGCACCGTGCTTCACCACCGGTATGCCGGCCGCCGCCGTGACCACCGCTGCCATCGTGGAGATGTTGACGGTGCCGGCCTGGTCCCCACCGGTGCCGACGAGGTCGACCGCCCTGATGTCCAGCGACACGCGCTTGGCGTGCGCCAACATCGTGCGGGCCATGCCCGCGATCTCGTCCGACGTCTCGCCCTTGGCCCGCAGCGCGACCGCGAAGCCGGCGATCTGAGCCGTTGTCGCGACGCCGGACATGATCTGGTCCATCGCCCAGGCGGTGTCGTCCTCGGTGAGGTCCCGCGCGGCGATCAGGCTGCCCAGCATCGCGGGCCACGTCTGTGTGGACATCAGTGCACTGCGGGTAGGCGGTGCGCACGCAGCACCTCGGCCACCGTCTCGGCGGCGGCCAGCGGGTCGAGCGGGTGCACGATCACCGCGTCGGCCTGCGACCAGGTGGCCAGCCACCTGTCGTCCCTGCGGCGCACAGCGACCACGATCGGGGGACAGTCGGTGATTTCGTTCTTCAGCTGCCTGGACAGGCCCATCCCACCGGTCGGCTGCGCCTCACCGTCCAGGATGGCCAGGTCGACGTGCTCGTTGTCCACGACGAACAGCACGTCCTCAATGGTTCCGGTTTCCAGGTAGTCCACCCGGCCGAGGTCCGTGGCAGGCCGGAAACCGACCGCTGTGATGATCGCCTCGCGGATCTCCGGGCGATGGCTGAAGACCAGGATCCTCAGCGCCGGCGCGGTCCTTGCCGTCGTCTGCGAGCTCATCCGACCGTCCTCCGGCGATGCAGCAGGGAGTTCTCGACACTATCGATCGAGGATGACCTTAGTACCGGACCGAACGTGTGATGGACCCGACCATCGACCCCATGCGGCCGGCACCCCGGCCACAGGCAATAATGCGATTCGTGACAACGGCAGCGCCCACCATCGGCCAGCGGATTCACACGCTGAACCGTCCCAACATGGTCAGCGTCGGGACGATCATCTGGCTGTCCAGCGAACTCATGTTCTTCGCGGGTCTCTTCGCCATGTTCTTCACGGTGAAGGCCCAGAACTCGGCACCGGAATGGCCGCCGAAGCCGGCTGAGCTGGACATCGCGTACTCGCTGCCGTTCACCATCATCCTGGTGCTGTCCTCGGTGACCTGCCAGATGGGCGTGTTCGCCGCCGAGCGGGGCGACGTCTTCGGGCTGCGCCGGTGGTACGCGATCACCTTCGTGATGGGCTTGATCTTCCTGGGCGGCCAGGCCGGCGAGTACTACCAGCTGGTGGCGCTGCACCACACCACGATCGCCTCGTCCGCGTGGGGATCGGTGTTCTTCCTGGCCACCGGGTTCCACGGCCTGCACGTGCTCGGCGGCCTGGTGGCGTTCATCTTCCTGATGGCCAGAACGAAGATGAGCAAGTTCACACCGGCTCAGGCCACCGCGACGATCGTCGTCTCGTACTACTGGCACTTCGTCGACATCGTCTGGATCGGTCTGTTCCTCTGCGTCGAAGTGCTGCGCTGACCGCCCTAACTCCACAGCAAGGGTTGCCGAACACATGACCACCACGAACCCCTCCGCCGGGGACGACGACCGGAACGACGTCGTCGACCTCGTCGTGACGCCGGCCGGCACGCCGGCCCCGGCCAGGCGGACCAGGTCCCGGTCCAAGCTGCGCCGCCGCATCTCGGGCCTGCTCGCGCTCGGTGTCGCGCTGATCGGCGCGGGCGCGCTGTACAGCGCGCTCGTCCCGACGCCGCAGACCGCGGTCGCGACGACAGCGACGGACTCGGCGCTGATCGGCCAGGGGCAGCAGCTCTACAACAACACGTGCATCACCTGCCACGGTGCGAACCTGCAGGGTGAGCAGGACAGAGGCCCCGCCCTGATCGGCGTCGGCTCGGCGGCCGTGTACTTCCAGGTGTCCACCGGCCGTATGCCGCTGGACGCGCAGAGTGCAGAGGCCGTGCAGAAGCCGACGAAGTTCACGCCGCAGCAGATCGACGCGCTCGGCGCGTACATCGAGGCGCACGGCGGCGGTCCGCAGCAGCCGACCAAGTCCGACGCCGACCTGGCGGGTGGTAACCCGGCCCAGGGCGGTCAGTTGTTCCGGCTGAACTGCGCGTCCTGCCACAACTACACCGGCCAGGGTGGCGCGCTGTCCTCCGGCAAGTCCGCTCCGTCACTGCAGGACGCATCGCCGAGTGTGATCTACACCGCGATGCTGTCCGGTCCGCAGAACATGCCCAAGTTCTCCGACCGCCAGTTGACGCCGCAGGAGAAGCAGGATGTCATCGCTTACATCACGTCCGTACAGGGCGGCAACAACGATCCCGGTGGTGACGGCCTCGGCGGTCTCGGACCGGTGTCCGAGGGCTTCATCGCGTGGGCGGTGGGCATCGCCGCGCTGATCGGCGTGACCTTGTGGATCGGAGCTAAGGCATGAGTGAGCCCACGGGTGGGGCACACGGCGAGGTGCGACTGCCGACCGACGACGAGCTCGCCGAGATGAGCCAGGACGACCTGGTTCGCCTCGGTACCGCGCTCGACGGCGTCGAGATGGTCGAGTACAACGACCCGTGGCCGGTCAAGGGCACCAGGGCCGAGAAGCGTGCCGAGCGGGTCGTCGCGTTCTGGTTCATCGTCGCGGCGCTGGCCGCGGTGGCCTTCATCGTCGTGTTCATCGCGTGGCCGTGGCAGTACCAGAAGCCGGGTCACCAGTTCTGGTACGGCCTGTACACCCCGCTGCTCGGTGTCACGCTCGGTCTGACCGTGCTCGGGCTCGGGTTCGGCGTGCTGACCTACGTGAAGAAGTTCGTGCCGCACGAGGTCGCCGTCCAGCAGCGGCACGACGGCCAGTCCCCCGAGGTGGACCGGCAGACCGTGCTCGCCGAACTGTTCGACGCCGGCACCAGGACCACCATCGCCCGGCGCTCGATGATCAAGCG
>DASXYT010000140.1:0-3567 GCA_036502345.1 Pseudonocardiaceae bacterium
CCGATGGTGTTGCCGTCGTGGCCGATCAGCCGGTGGCCGGACCAGCCGTAGCGGATCCAGCCGAGGCCCCACGAGTCGCCGAGACTGTGCTTGTCGGGCAGGTCGGCGTGCTGCTCGGCCATCGTCGCGGCGCTGTCCGCGTGCAGCAGCCTGGTGCCGTCGGCGGCCAGACCGCCGGTCAGGTGCAGCCGCGCGAACGCGAGCACGTCCCGGACCCTCGACGTGATCAGGCCGGCGGGCCCGACCGCTCGCGGCAGCCCCCAGGCCGGGGCCTTCCGCAGGTCGGCGCCGGTTTCGGCGATGTGGCCCACCGCGGCCCCGAACAGCAGTGCTTCCTCGGGGAGCGTCACCGTGTGGGTCAGGCCGAGCGGTGTGAACAGCCGCTCTCGGATGGCGACGTCCCAGGTCTGCCCGGTGACCTTCTCGATGAGCCTGCCGACCAGCGAGAAGCCGGAGTTGCAGTAGGACCAGGTCGCACCGAGCGGGTGGTTCTGCGCCGCGTCGGCGAGCACACCGACGTACTTCTCCAGGGCGTCGTCGCCTCTGCCGGTGTCGGTGAAGACGTCGCCGTCGATGCCGCTGGTGTGGGTGAGCAGGTGTCGCAGCGTGACCTGCTTGGTCACGTCGGGGTCGGCGAGCCGCAGTTCGGGCAGCACGTCCACGACGGGGGTGTCGAGGTCGAGTTTGCCCTCGTCGACCAGTTGCATCGCGACGGTCGCCGTCCACACCTTGGTGATCGATCCGACCTGGAAGATCGAGTCCACAGTGGTCGGAGTGCCCGTGTCGATGTTGAGCACCCCGAATGCGGCCTGGGCCAGTTCGTCGGCGGATTCGCCGACCCGCAGGATGCCCAGTTGCGCACCCGGCACACCGTGCCGCCTGGCGAGGACGGCCAGCCGCCGCTGCCAGTGGTCGGCGTCCAGCTTCGCGTGGCCACCGCCCGCGTACTGCTCCAGCCAGTCGACGATCCGCTGGTTGAAGTCGATCCGGTGGGACGGCGGTCCGCCGACGATCACCAGGTGGGACCCACCCGGGTAGAGCACCAGCCGGGTCGGCACGCCACGCTCGCGCAGCGCGGTGTGCCACTGCTGTGCCTGACCGACCGGACAACGCAGGTCGTCGGCGCCCTGGATGACCAGGGTCGGTGTGCGCACGTCGGCGATCCGGGTGAACGGGGACAGTTCGGCCAGCCGCTCCGCGTCCCGCCAGGGCAGGGCCCGGAGTTCCTCGGCGGCCAGCAGGTGTCCCGCGTCGGACGTGCCGGCCATGCTGGTGAGTTCGCCGCACACCCCGCCCGCGACGGCAGCGGCGAAGCGGTCGTCGTGCGTGGTCAGGTAGCACGTCATGAAGCCGCCGTAGCTGTACCCGGCGACGGTCAGCCGCTTCGGGTCGGCGACGCCCTCGGCGACGAGCGTGTCCAGCGGTTCCAGGAAGTCCCGCACGTCGGCCTCGCCCCACGCACCGGTCGTCGCGGTGAAGAAGGCCTGCCCGTACCCGTCGCTGGCGCGCGGGTTGAGCAGCAGGACGGCCCAGCCCTTCGCGGCCAGTTCCTGGTGGTAGGGATGCGTCTGGTCAGCGGCGCCGTTCCACGTGTTGTGCGGACCGCCGTGGATGTCCAGCAGCAGTGGCAGGGGACCGGAGAGCTCCGGGTCACGGATCAGCCAGCCCTGCACCACGGTGCCGTCGGAGATGGTGAACTCCCGCGACTCACGGGCGAACCACGCCACGTCGGCGAGGTTGTCGCCGTGTCCCGTGTGGACGGTCTCGGTGCCGGACGCGAGGTCGACGGTGACCACCTCGCCGAACGACGTCGCCGTCGTCAGCACCACGGCCGTGGTGGTACCGGCCACCGACACGCCGGATACCACGCGGTCCTCGCCACCCAGCACCAGCTGTGGGTCGCCGCCGCCGACGTCGACCCGGTACAGGTGGGTGCAACCCCGGTCGCGCACACAGAACAGGACAGCCTTGCCGTCGTCGACCAACCGCGGCGGCGCGCCGGGGTACGCGGGCGCACCGGTCATGACGTTGCGGTCCAGCGGCCCGGCCAGATCAGTCAGCTCGGCTGCTGGCACGTCGGCCGCGCCGGAGCGCGGCAGCCGGAACAGGCCCGCCTGGCCGGTCAGCCCGTGCGCACTGCCGCCGACCAGCAGCTCGGCGCCGTCCGCCGTCCACGTGACCGTCGCGGCGACGCCGTCGGCGAACCCCGCCAGCACCGGCCTGCCGCCTGCCGCGTCCACCACGTACGCGGCCGACCGGTAGTCCAGGTCGGCATCCTGCGCGGTCGCCGCGACGAAGGCCAGGCGGTTGCCGTCCGGCGACCACACCGGCTCGGCAGCGTGCCAGTCGCCCTCGGTCACCTGGCGGCACTCGCCGGAGGCCACGTCGACGACGTGCACATGGGCGCGGATGGTGCGCAGGAAACCCGCTCCGTCGGCCTGGTAGTCCAACCGGTCGGCGACGATCGGCGCCTTCGCCCGCCGCGCGCGGGCAGCGTCGTCCTCACCGTCGTCGGCCGCGCCGTCCACCGGGGCGGTGAAGGCGAGCCGGCTGCCGTCGGCGCTCCACACCGCGGCGCCGGCGCCCAGCGGCAGCGACGTGAGCTGCTTCGGTTCGCCGCCGTCGGCAGGCAGCGTCCACAGTTGGGCGGGCCCGTCGCCACCGGAGCGCAGGAACGCCAGCCGCGTCCCGTCCGGCGACCAGACGGGCGCCGAGTCACCGGTGCCCCTGGTGAGCCGGCTCGGGTCGCCGCCCGCCGTGCCGACCCGCCACAGCGACGTGACCGGCTTGTCGGCCGCCGTGTCCTGGGTGCGCAACACGTAGGCGATCCGGCTGCCGTCCGGCGAGATCGCAGGCTGTTCCGGCACGGCGATGTCGACCAGGTCGCTGATCCGCAGGCGTCGGGTCACAACGAACTCCTCTGTGTGGTGTGGCCACCCGTGGCCGGCACCGGTTCTTCGGTACCGGCGGCGAAGTGGCAGGCGGCGTGGTGACGATGGTCGGTGGACGGCGGCTCTGTCCTGCAGAGCTCGGTCTCCGGCAGGACGAGCGGCCCGATCGGGCAGCGCGGGTGGTACCGGCAGCCGGCCGGTGGATGGTGCGGGTCGGCCGGTTCGGCGTCGGCGACGGCCAGTACGGCGGGATCGACGGGCCGGTCCGGCTGCCGGTCCGCGTCCGGCACGGCGGCCAGCAGGTCCCGGGTGTAGGGGTGCTGCGGGTCGGCGAGCACGTCGGCGGTCGGCCCGTGCTCGACGATCCGGCCGAGGTACATGACGGCGATGCTCGTCGCGACGTACCGCACGACGGCCAGGTTGTGCGAGATGAACAGCATCGACGTGCCCATCTCGCGCAGCACGTCACGGAGCAGGTTCAGCACGGTGCCCTGGATCGAGACGTCGAGCGCCGAGGTGATCTCGTCGGCGATCACCACGTCGGGACGGGCGGCCAGCGCCCTGGCCAGCCCGACCCGCTGCCGCTGCCCGCCGGACAGCTGGCCGGGGAACGAGCGGGCCAGGTCGGCGTCGAGTTCGACGAGGCCGAGCAGCCGGGTGACCTCGGCCCGTCGGT
>DASXYT010000141.1:0-18880 GCA_036502345.1 Pseudonocardiaceae bacterium
TCGGCCAACACCGGGTCCCCTTTCCCGAGTTATCTGCGCGACCATCGTCGGGTGGCAGTTCCTGAGCGCGGAGCCAAGCTTCGCAGTGGGCACTGTGTGAACAGTTCCGCATCGCTAAAGGACCGCTTTCGTCGGCTCGCACGGTGCTGGTTCAGGCCCGCTTAAGGCGCCGTGTCGAGGGGTTTCTCCGGTCGCCGCGCTGCCCTAACATCCGTTTCAGCTTCAGCCACCCCGTACCGGGATCCAGCAAATCAATGCCGACGACAGCACAAAGCGTCGGGCTGGGAGACGATCAGTGTGCTTGACGACATATTCATAATCGATGCCACGGTGCACCCGTACAACCTCGCCGACGGCAATTTGCTGGGCGACGACAGCGGTCCGAGCAAGTATGCGGTGATGCTCCGCGAAATGCTCTGGGCGATGCACTACCAGCACGCGAACCCGGACGCGAAGATCCCGAGGGACGCGTTCGTGACCGACTGGAGCCCGGAGACGCTCGCCTGGACGCTGTTCACCGAGTCGCCGACGGACATCGCGGTGAACCACTGCCTGCGCATCGACAAGGTGTTCGCCGACGGCCTGTGCTCGCACCGGAAGAACGCCGAACTGGCCAGCCGGTGGCCGAACCGGATCATCCCGTACGCCGGCATCAACCCGGTCAACGGCCTGCGCGTGTCCATGGACGACCTGCGTCGCCAGGTGGACGAGATCCCCGGCATCGTCGGCCTGAAGGTGTACCCGAACGCGGGCACCCCCGACCACAGCTGGCGGATGGACGACCCCGAGTGGACGCCGCTGTTCGAGTTGGCGCTGGAACTGGGCCTGAAGGTCATCGCGGTGCACAAGGTGGTGCCCAACGGGCTGGTCCCGCTGGCCCCGTTCGCCATCGACGACCTGGAGATGCGGGCCATCGCGCATCCGGAACTGACCTTCGAGATCGTGCACGCCGGCCTGCCGCCGTTCGTCGAGGAGGTCGCGCTGGCGATCATGCGGCTGCCCAACGTCTACGCCAACCTGGAGATCACCTCGGCGATCCTGGAGCGGGGCATGGGCTACATCGTGGACTCGCTGGCCCAGATGATCGCGATGGGCTCCGCCTACAAGATCATCTACTCCTCTGGCGCGATGCACTTCCACCCTCGGCCGATCGTGGAGGCCATCGCCAACCTCCACTTCTCCGACCAGCTGCTCGAGCGCTACAACATGCCGCAGATCACCAAGACCGACAAGGCGCAGATCCTCGGCGCGAACTACGCCAGGATCATCGGCCTGGACATCGAGCGGGCCAAGCGGGAGATCGCCGACGACGAGTTCTCGGTGTCCGTCCGGGAGAACGGCCTGCAGCCCGCCTGGTCGTACTGGAGCAAGAACGACCCGCGCTGGGACGCTGCGTCGTGACCGCCGCGGACGTCGTTCGCCGGTCCCGCGAGTCGATCGAACTGGACGTGGTGGCCGCGCTGGACCGCGTTGTCGATCCGTGCAGCCAGTCCTGGCAGCGCCCGCTGAGCATCGTCGACCTCGGCCTGATCCGCAGGGTCACCGTGGACACCCGGTGCACCGCCCGCATCGACATCAGCCTGACCACGCCGTTCTGCCTCGCGATCACGGTGATCATGCAGGCCATCGAACAGCGGGTCGGCGAGGTCCCGGAGATCACCGACGTCGACGTGCACGTCGATCCCACGGTGGTCTGGAGCATCGACCTGATGACGCAGGAGGGCCGCGAGCGGCTGCTCGCCCATCGGCGCGGCGACACCCGGCAGCGGACGACCGGCTGCGCCACCCCTCAGGCCATCTGACCCCACAGGAGGATTCCGTGGAGCACACAGCGATTCTCGACACACCCGACATCCGACCGGACGGGAGCATGACGGCGGCGGTGGCCGCCCTGGTCGCACACCTGGTCTCGGTCAAGCCCTCGCTGGACCGGCACGACATCCACCCGGACGCGTCGCTCACCGTCGACCTCGGCTTCGACTCGCTGGACCTGGTCGCCCTGGCCACCGAGATCAGGGACTCCTACCCGGCGTTCGACCTGCGCTCCTGGCTGGCCGGCGCCTGCCAGTTCGGCGACGACAACATCCACGCCCTCGCTGTGCGGTTCGCCGAACTGGCGGTGACCGGCCGTGCCTAGCACCGACTACGTCGCGCTGGCCCGTGAGCTGGCACCCGTGTTCGCGCAGCGCGCGGCGGCACACGACAAGGAGGGCAGCTTCCCCCAGGAGAACCTGGACGACCTGGTCCGCAGCGGCTACACCGCGATGACGGTGCCCACCCGGTTCGGCGGCGGTGGCGCCACCCTGGCGCAACTCTGCCAGGCACAGCAGATCCTGGCGGGCGCCTGCGCGTCCACCGCGTTCGCGGTGAACATGCACGTGCACGGCCTCGCGATGCTGGCCGAACTCGGCGGCGCCACCACGGAGTGGGCGTGCCGATCGGTGGTGGAGGACGGCGCCGTCATCGCGGGTGGCTTCAGCGAGCCGGGCATCGGCGGCAACTGGTGGCATCCCACCACGACAGCCACCCCGGTGGCCGGGGGTTACGAACTCAACGGCCGCAAGGGATTCTTCACCGGATTCCCCGGCGCGACGCTGCTGTTCCTGTCCGCGTCGCAGACCGACGACCGGGGGATCGGGCAGCCGGTGGCGTTCCTGGTGCCCAAGCCGACCGACTCGACCGACAGCGGTGTCCGGGTCAGCTCGGCCTGGGACGCCGCCGGGATGCGCGCCACCGGCAGCCATTCGCTTGCGCTGGAGAACTTCTTCATCCCCGAGCGCTACCTGGTCGGCGAGTCCGGTTCCCTGCCGATGCTGTTCATGACCGGCGTGCACTGGGCCTGGTGCAGCTTCACCTCGGTGTTCGTCGGCATCGCGCGGGCGGCGCTGGAGCACGTGGCCGCCAGCCAGCGCAACCGGACACTGACCGTGATCGGCAAGCCCAACGCGCACCTGCCCGGCATCCAGTTCCGGGTCGCCGAGATGGCCACCAAGCTGGCCGTCGCCGAGGCACACCTGAACGCGGCCATCGACGCCGACCACAGCACCGACGTCGACCCGCTCGCGCACTACATCGACATGAGCCTGATGAAGACCACGGTCAGCTCGCTGTGCCAGGAGATCGTCACTATCGGCATGCAGGTGCAGGGCGGCTCGGCACTGCTGTCGGCCGACCCGCTGCAGCGGATGTACCGGGACGTGGTCACCGGACTGCTGGTGCCGCCCGCGGCCGACGTCGCCCTGGAATGGGCCGGCAAGCAGGCGCTCGGCGTGCCCGTGTTCGACGAGCCGAGGTGGGTCGGATGAAGGGGGCCATCGACATGACCGATGCGCAGGTGGACAGGGCGGAGTGGTGGCGGCAGCTGACCGAGACCGCGACCGCGCTGGCCGAGGTGTTCGAGAAGCGCAGCCTGGACAACTACGAGCGTGGCCGGTTCGTCTCGGAGAACATCGAGGACCTGAAGGCGGCCGGCATCACGGCGATCAACGTGCCTGCCGAGCTGGGCGGGTTCGACGCGACCCTGGCCGAGAACATCGAGATCATCCGGATCCTGGCGCACGGCTGCGGTTCCACCGCGTTCACGTTCGCCATCCACGCCGTCATCACCGGCTCGCTGCGGACCGAGATCGGCAGGGCGACGAAGGAGCGGGTGTTCGGTGCCGTGCGGGACGGTGGTTTCGTCATCGGCCCGTTCACCGACGAGTCGTCCGGCAGCAACTGGACGATGCCGTCCACCGTGGCCCGCCGGCACGACGACGGGTTCGTCATCGACGGCGTCAAGCACTTCGCCACCGGCTACGAGGCGGCGACACACCTGCTGGTCACCGCGGGCCTGACCGACGAACACCTGACGCCCCCGTTCAACCTGGCCGCGTTCCTGGTCGAGGCCGGTGCCGACGGCGTGTCCGTGCAGCGGGAGTGGGGCGGTTTCGCGATGCCGATGACCGGCTCGCACTCGCTGGCCATCAAGGGCCTGCAGATGGACGCGGAGGACATGCTGTTCCCGGAGGGCATCGCGCCGCTGTTCGTGATGTCCCGCCAGCAGTGGGGCAACTACTGCTTCGCCGCGGTGTTCCTCGGCCTGGCCGAACGCGCCTACGAACTGGCCGTGGAACGCACCCGGGGCCGGTCCAACACGTCGATCAGCGACCTGGCCCGGCTGCCCGGCATCCAGTTCGCCGTCGGTTCGATGCGCGGCAGCCTGGCGTCGATGCGGTCGCTGCTGCACCGCTACGCCACCGAGCACGTCGAGCCGGGCGACGACCTGGTCGGCTTCGTGGCCCAGACCTGCATTCCCAAGTACTACGTGGTGAACGAGGCGGAGCAGGTGGTCGCCAAGGCGTTCAACGTGATCGGCGGGTCCGGCATCCAGGCAGGCTCCCGGATCGGCCAGCTGTGGCGGGACGTCAAGGCGGGACCGCTGCTGCCGTTCACCAACGACATCTGCCGCGAGTTCATCGGCAAGCACACGCTGGGCATCAACCCGATCGAACAGCCGAGGTGGTTGTGATGGCAGGCGGCACGAGGGACACGGCGATCGATCCGGCGGCGGCGAAGATCGACAACGAGTACTACTCGGTGATCGGCGATTCGTGGTGGGACATTAACGGTCCGCTGCGCCTGCTGCACGACATGAACCCGACCCGGGTATCCTATTTCGACGGTGTGCTGCGGGCGCACCACGTGTCGCCGGCCGATGTCCGGATCATGGACATCGGCTGTGGCGGTGGCCTGGTGTCCGAGGCACTCGCCTCGGGCGGCTACCAGGTGACCGGCATCGACCTGTCCGACGGCGCGATCCACGCCGCCCGCCGGCACGCCGGGTCCACCGGTGTCCCTGTCGAGTACCGGATCGGCTCGGCCTACGAACTGCCGGCCGAGGACGGCAGCCTGGACGCCGTGGTGATCTCCGACGTGCTGGAGCACCTGCACGACCTGCCGCTGGCGATCCGTGAGCTGGCCAGGGTGCTCAAGCCCGGTGGCCTGGTGCTGTTCGACACGATCAACCGGACCGTGCACAGCTACCTGGTGACCGTGGTGCTCGCCGAGCGGGTGCTGCGGTTCATCAAGCCGGGCACGCACAACTGGTCGATGTTCATCAAGCCGGCCGAGCTGCGTGGCCTGTTCGCCGGCAGCGGGCTGGAGATCGGTGAACTGCGTGGCCTGGCCGCGAAGATCCGGCCGGGCCGGGCGCTGCGCGGCGGCCCGCTCGGTGACTTCACCCTGTCCGACTCGCTGCTGGCCAGCTACATCGGCCACGCCGTCAAGCAATCCGTCCGACCCGAGCGCTGAGGAGCGATCATGGTGTGGATCAGGTCGTCGACCACCAAGGTCATCGACATCCGCGCGGATCTGGACCAGGTACGTGGACTGCTGGCCGACGTGGTCGGCACCGGGCGGCTGATGCCCGGCGTCGAGGTGCTGGAACCCACCGGCACCGACACCTACCACTACGTGCTGGAGCCGTTCTCCAACGGCGCCGTCACCCTGGTACCCGACTACCGGACCAAGTTCGACGTGTCCGACCCGGCGACGCTGCGCTGGGGGCCGGACGGCGAGCACAATTTCCTGTCCACCGGCGCCTTCCACACCAGTGAGGGCGTGGTGGCCGGCGAGACGACGCTGGTGATCGAGACCAGCTTCCAGGCCAGCGTCGAGGTGGCACCGGTGGTGCTGCCGCTGATCGAGCCGTTCGCCCAGCGCTCCAACGAGGACGTCACCGTGGGCTTCCTGCGCGCCATCAAGCAGGCGGCCGAGGGTGGCCATGAGTGAGCGCCGCGCCGCCCGGGTGCTCGCGATCCAGCCGGCCTCCCCGGCCACGGTGATCAGCCAGGAGACCCTGTTCTTCGACTTCTACCAACGGCTCTACCGGGACATCCCGGACGCGGAGAAGCTGTTCACCGCGACCGGGGTGCGCCAGCGGCACGTGGCGTGGGACCCGAGGCAGCACTTCGCCGACGGCTACCCCGGCATGACCGAGCGGATGAACGCCTGGGAGGAGGGCGTTCTGGCGATGGGCCGGGAGGGTCTGACGGGCGTGCTGGCCGGCGTGGACCGGGACCGGATCGGCAGTTTCACCATGTGCAGCTGCACCGGCTATGCCGGCCCGACCCCGGAAATGGTGCTGGCCAAGGAGTTCGGGCTACGGCCGGACCTGCGGCGGACGTTCGTCGGCCACATGGGCTGCTACGCCGCGTTCAACACGATCAAGGTCGCGCTGGACTCGCTGTCCGCCCGGCCGGAGGACCTGGCGCTGGTGACGTGTGCCGAGGTGTGTTCCGTGCACCTGCGGCCGGAGCTGACCAAGGAGCAGGTCGTGGTCAACGGCCTGTTCGCCGACGCGGGCGTGACGATGCTGTTGGCCGCCGTCGACCCGGACGACGTGCCGGCAGCCGGTGGCCCGAGCGCGGCACCGACCATTCTCGCCACGCACACCGAGACCCACTACGACACGTCGGCGGCGATGACCTGGCGGGTGCTCGACGACGCGTTCCGGATGACGTTGTCGCCGTTCGTGCCGCTGTACCTGTCCGAGGTGATCGAGTCGTTCGTCGACCGGCTGCTCGCTCCCGCGGGCCTGACCAGGGACGACATCGCGCACTGGGGTGTGCACCCCGGCGGCCCCAAGATCATCGACCTGGTGGGGGAGCGGCTGCGGCTGACCACCGACCAGCTCACGCCGTCCTGGGAGATCCTGGCCGGCCACGGCAACTGCTCGTCGCCCACCATTCTGCTGATCCTCGACTGGATCATGCGCAACAGCGCGCCCCGCTCCGGCGAGTACGGCGTGCTGATGGCGTTCGGACCCGGCCTGACCATGGAGTCGGCCCTGATCCGGTTCTGACCGACCCCACACACCTGAACGGACGGACCAACGATGCCCAGCGCGCTGCAACCACTGCTGCCCGTGCCGGAACTGCACGCGGCCATCAAGAACCACTACGACGGCCTGATCTCGCTCTACGAGGACCTGTGGGGTGAGCACATCCACCACGGCTACTGGGACACGCCCGGCGACCGCAACCGGCACGACGCCCAGTTGCACCTGGTGGAGAAGCTGATCGAGTTCGCACCGCTCGACAGAGGCACGACGGTGCTGGACGCCGGCTGCGGCATCGGCGCGTCCGCCGTGCACCTGGCCGCGGCGCTGGACTGCTCGGTCACCGGCATCACGCTGTCCGCCGAGCAGGTGCGCAGGGCGGGGGAGAAGGCGGCGGTCGCCGGGGTGACCGACCGCACCACGTTCGCCGTGATGGACGCGCTGCACACCGAGTTCG
This sequence comes from Pseudonocardiaceae bacterium, assembly GCA_036502345.1. Classification (GTDB taxonomy): domain Bacteria; phylum Actinomycetota; class Actinomycetes; order Mycobacteriales; family Pseudonocardiaceae; genus DATEPR01. Next base: position 7,278 of record DASXYT010000141.1, read on the forward strand.
CCGACGACACGTTCGACGTGGTCTGGGCGCTGGAGAGCTGCGAGCTGATGCCGGACAAGGAGGCGTTCCTCACCGAGTGCTACCGGGTGCTCAAGCCTGGTGGCGTCCTGCTGGTGGCCACCTGGTGCGCACGGGACGACCGGCTGGACCCGAACGAGACCCGGCTGCTGCAGCGGATCTACCGCGACTTCGTGGTCTCGCACGTGCTGCCGCTGACCGACTACCGCGACCTGGCGGGCCGGATCGGTTTCGCCGACGTGCGCGCCGACGACTGGTCCGATCACGTGACGGACACCTGGAAGCTGTCCAGCGACATCGCCAAGCCGCTGATCAAGGATCCGTCCCAGGTCTGGAAGCTGGTGCGGGCCAAGGGAGTGGACATCTTCCGGTTCATCAACTCGGTCCCGCTGATGCGCCAGGCCTACGACCGCAAGGTGATGCGCTACGGCGTGCTGCGCGGCGTCAAGCCGGCCGCTGGAACGGAGGCAGGACGATGACGTCACTCGACACGCACAGCGTCCAGGACCTGGTCGCCGACCTGCTCACCAAGGACTGGGTCGTCCAACTGTTCGCCGACCTGGCCGAGCGCCAGGCCGGCTCCATCGCGCTGACCAACCGGCTGCGTCAGGTCGACGCGTCCAACCACGTGTTCTGGCCGTTCCACGCGCCGCAGTTCCCGCTGGCGGTGGCGTCGGCGAAGGGTAGCCGGATCACCGACGTGGACGGCAACACCTTCGTCGACGCGCACCTCGGCTTCGGCGCGCAGGCACTGCACGGGCACAACGAGCCCAGCGTCGTGGAGTTCGTGCGGAGCCACATGGCCGGCTCCACCGGCAACGGCTACCTGCACCAGGTCGAGGCCGACCTGGTCGACCTGCTCGGCGAGTTCGTGCCGCACTGCGAGAAGTTCGCGTTCCTCAACTCCGGCACCGACGCCACCAACGCGGCGATCCGGCTGTGCAGGGCGCACACCGGCCGTCGGCTGGTGGCCAAGTTCGAGGGCGCGCTGCACGGCACCCACGACCTGGCCGCGCACAACACGGCGTTCTGGTACCACGGCCACCCGGTCGAGCCGTTCCCCGCGTCCGGCCCGGACGGCATCACGCCGCTGCCGGCGCTGGCCGGCGTGCCCACGGCGACGTCGGCCGAACTGCTGGTGCTGCCCAACGACCCGGTCGCCGCGGTCGCGCTGATCGAGCGGCACCGCAACGAACTGGCCTGCGTGCTGGCCGAGGCGGTGTCCTCGTCGTTCCCGTTCGCCGAGCACACCGTGCCGATGGTCAAGCAGGTCGCCGAGACCGCTCGTCGGCTGCGGGTGCCGTTCGTGCTGGACGAGGTGCTCACCGGTTTCCGCTACGGTCCCGGTGGCGCTGCCGCCGAGTTCGACATCCCGGCCGACCTGTTCTGCTACGGCAAGGTGGTCACCGGCCTCGGCCTGCCGCTGTCGGTGCTGGCCGGGCGGGCCGAACTGCTGGACCTGATGCAGACCTCCGGCCTGCCGCTGACCGACCTCGGTCGGAAGACGTCGGTGCAGACGACACACGCCGGCAACCACCTGTCGCTGGCCGCGTCCTACGCGTCCCTGCGCCTGCTGCGGGACAAGGGCGACGGCTACTACGAGCGGACCAGGGCCAAGGTCTACGGCATCCGGACACTGCTTGCCAAGTTCCGGGCGCGGACCGGGATTCCACTGCGGCTGATGGGTTTCGGTGACTTCATCGGCTCGTTCGGCTTCATCGCCGATGAGTCCTATTCGGACTACCGGGACTTCGCGGCCGCCGTGAACCCGATCGGCCTGTTCCTGCTCACCCTGATGCTGCGCAGGCGTGGCATCTACACGCTCAGCCTGCCGATGCTGTTCACCGGTGACGCGCACAGCCAGTCCGATCTGGACGAGGTGCTCGCCGCGGTCATCGACTCGGCACTTGAGTTGGAGCGCAACGGTTTCCCGTTCGTGCTGAGCTGACCGTCCCACGTCCCTGCGTCCGGCGGAGTGACCATGTCCCTGACAAGCATCCCACTCGACCCGCTGGTGCACCCGGACCGGCAGGGCGTGCGGCCGACGACCGGCGAGCATGCCCGGTTCAGCACCGCCGAGACGCTGGGCGGCGCGCTGGTCGCCAGGCGGCTGGCCGAGCCGGAGGCGGTGGCCTACTACGTGCTGGACGGGCCGTCGGACGAGCCGGTCCGGCTCACCGTCGCCGATCTGTTCGACCACGCGGCCGCGGTCGCCGGTGCGCTGGCCTCGGCCGGCACGCGCACCGGCGACCGGGTCGGCCTGTGCCTCGACACGTCCGCCGACCTGCTCGGTGCGCTGTTCGGCACGGTGCTGCTCGGCGCGATCCCGTTCCTGGCCGAGCCGCCGCTGACCATGGGCAGGCGGCACGTCTGGACGGAGCGGATGCGGCACATGGTCGGCATCGCGACGCCGAGGGCGGTGTTGTGTGAGCCCCGGTTGGCCGAGTTGGCGGGGGAGGCCGTCGACGGATTGCCGACGACCGTGCTGTGCCCGCCGACCGGGGTCGCGCCGCCTGCCGACGTCGCTGCCGGGCCGAACACCGCGCGGGCCGACGACGTGGCCCTGCTCCAGTTCAGTTCCGGCACCACATCGGACGCGAAGGCCGTCGTGCTGACCCACCGGGCGCTGTTCGCCGCCGTCCGTGCGATCGGCCAGGCGACCCCGCTGCTGGCCGACGACGTGGTGGCCGGGTGGTTGCCACTGCACCACGACATGGGGTTGGTCGGGATGACCCTCACCCCGTTCCTGCACGGTTTTCCCGCAGTCCTGCTGCCGCCGCTGTCGTTCGCGCTGCGGCCCGAGCGCTGGCTGCGGATGATGCATCGGTTCCGCGCGACGGTGTCGCCGGCACCCAACTTCGGCTACCGGCTGTGCGTGGACACCATGCGGCCGGACAGCCTGGACGGCCTGGACCTGAGTTCGTGGCGGGTCGCGTACAACGGCGCCGAGGTGATCGAGCCGGCCACCATCGCCGCCTGGCAGGACATGATGGGCCGCCACGGCTTCGCGCCCAGCACCATGCGGCCGTGTTACGGCATGGCCGAGGTCGGCCTCGCCATCGCGTTCTCGCCACCCGGTGAGCCGCCGGCCCTGCTGCCGTGTTCGCGCGCCGGGCTGTCCGGACGCGGCGAGCTGGTGCCGCCGACCTCCGCCGCCGACCGCACCGACCTGGTGTCCTGCGGCAGGCCGGTGCCGGGCACCCGGCTGCGGATCGTGGACGCCGACGGGCGGGACCTGCCGGACCGCACGATCGGCTCGATCCTGGTGGCCAGCGAATCCATGATGTCCGGCTATCTGGGCAGGTCCACCGACACGTCGGCCGCACTGGTCGACGGCTGGCTACGCACCGGCGATCTCGGGGCCGTCGTGGACGGCGAGTTGTTCGTCACCGGTCGGGCCAAGGACCTGGTGATCATCGCCGGTCGCAACTACCACCCGTACGCGTTCGAGCGGGCCGCGACCACGGTGCCCGAGGTCAGGGCAGGCCGGGTCGCCGCGGTGGGTGTGCCGGACCGGCGGGGTACCGAGGCGCTGGTCCTGGTGGTGGAGACGGCTGCCTTCCGTGATCCCGAGCGGGCCGCGGCCGTCGAGGCCGCCGTGGAACGTGCCGTCAGCGCGCAGACCGGGGTCCGCCCGGACCGGGTGTACACCGTCCGGCCCGGCACGCTGCCCCGCACGCCGAGCGGCAAGCTGCAACGCCCGATGCTGGCCGCGATGGTCGCCGACGGCCGACTCGGCACATCGGCATGACGGCCAGGGACGCCGACGTCATCGTCGTCGGCGCCGGCCTGTGCGGGTTGACCTCGGCGGTCGCGCTGGCCAGGGCAGGCCATCGGGTGCTGGTGTGTGAGTCCGGCCCGGTCGCGGGTGGCCGGGCCAGGACCACCGGCCAGGACGGCTATCTGCTGAACTTCGGACCGCGCGCGTTGTACGACGGTCCACTGGCCCGGTTGCTGCGCTCGTTGCGGCTGCCGGTGTCCGGTGGCACGCCGACCACCGGCCGAGCACACGCGCTGTACGGCGGCGACCTGCTGCCCGGGTATGCGAGCGCGCCAAGTCTGCTGCGCAGCCGGATGCTGTCCGTGCGGGACCGCGCCGAGTTGGCCGTGTTGCTGGGCACCGGCCGTCCTCGATCCGGCCTGGCCGGGCTGTCCGCGGCCGACTGGCTGGCCGGCCGGTTGACCACCGAACGGGCCCGGCTGGCCGCGTTCGCGCTGCTCCGCGTGAGCACGTACGCGGGCTGCGCCGACCACATCAGCGCCGACTCGGTCGCCACGCAGTTGCACCTGGTCCGGCGTGGCGTTCGCTACGTGCACGGCGGCTGGCAGTCCATTGTGGATGCACTGCGGGCCGACGCGCTGGCGCACGGCGCCACGTTGCGCACGTCGGCGAAGGTGACGGCTGTCGAGAGCGGCGCGGTGACGCTGGCCGGCGGCGAGGTGCTGACGGCGGGCGCCGTTGTGGTCGCCGGGCTGTCGCCCCGCCAGGCCGCCCGCGTGCTGGACCTGCCCGCGCTGGCCGAGCCTGCCGGCCCCGAACTCCACACGGCCTGCCTCGACGTCGCGTTGTCCCGACTGCCGCAGCCGGGCAACACACTGGTCTACGGCGTCGACGAGCCCGTCTACCTCGCGGTGCACTCGGGCTCGGCGCGGATCGCGCCGACCGGTGGCGCCGTGCTGCACCTGGCCCGCTACGACGACGGCAGGCCGACCACGGCGGCCGCGGTTCGGGCCGGTCTTGAGGCATTGCTGGACCGCTGTCAGGCGGGCTGGCGTTCGGTCGTGGTGCATCAGCGGTTCCTGCCCAGGATGACCACGATGTGGTCGCTGCCCACCGCCGTGACCGGCGGGTTGGCGGCGCGACCCGATGTACTGCTACCCGACCGGCCGGGTGTGTTCCTGGCCGGTGACTGGGTCGGCCCGAGCGGACTGCTGGCGGACGCGGCTGCCGGTTCGGCGCTGCTGGCCGCTCGTGCGGCCCGGACTGTGTTGGTGGGCAACGGATGACGGACGACGGGAGTGCGGACATGGCCAACATCGTGCTGATCGGTGGTTCACTGCGCGCCGGTTCGGTCAGCGCCCAGGTGCTGTCAGCCTGCGACGTGCTGGCTCGGGAACGGGGTGCGACGACCACCGTGCTGCCGGCCACCGAACTGGTGCTGCCGCTGTACGAGCCGGACACGGAGGTCCGCACCCCGAACACGCGGCGGCTGGTCGACGCACTCGTGGCGGCGGACGCGCTGATCGTGGTCACGCCGACCTACCACGGCGGCATGTCGGGGCTGCTGAAGAACTGTTTCGACTACGTCGAGGACACCGTCGCCAACCGGCCCGCCTACCTGGACGGCCGGGCTGTCGGCTGTGTCGCGGTCGGCTGGAGCGAGTCAGGTGCCGGCGCCGCGGTGTCCGAACTGCGGCACACCGTGCTGTCCCTGCGGGGCTGGCCGACACCGATGGGCGTGACCATCAACTCGCTGGAGACCAGCCTCGCCGACGGTGTGCTCGCCGATCGCAGGACCTGCCGGCGGCTGACCATCATGCTCGACCAGCTGTGCCAGTTCACCGGCTCCCGCCGAGCGGGCCAGGACGCGCTGGCCGGCTCCAGCTGAGCACAGACGAGAATGGTGGCCACGACCGGAAGGTCGTGGCCACCATTGTGTGTACTGACTCAGGAAGAAACGGTCACCGGTGTCGCCGAGACGGCAGCGAGCCGACGACGCTGCACGACGACGAGCAGGGCGGCCACCACCACCAGCACCAGACAGACCGCGGTCGATCCCGCCGCACCGGGACGTTCGACCATCAGCACGATGATGCCCAGCTGCAGGCAGGGCGCCAGGCGCTGGCCTGCCCGCAGCGGGACGTTCTCCTGGAGCAGCCGCAGTTCGGCAGGCACCGGCCCGCTGGGGGTTCGGGTCAGTGCGTGCTCGAAACGGCGCAGGTGCGGCCCCTGCACGACCGGCGCGTTCACCGCGAGCACCAGGACCAGCAGTAGCGACGCGATGATCCAGGCCTGGTCGAACCTGCCGTGGTCCCAGGTCAGGATCAGGCCGGACAGCACCGTCAGGCCGGCCACGATCGGTGATGCGACGGCCAGCAGGCCGACCGGCCGGAGCCTGCGGCGCAACCTGACGGTGTCGGTGGCCGTACCGGCCACTTCGGACAGTGCAACGTGGGACACGCTCACCACCACCAGGGCGATGGCGAGGACAACGTGTACGGACAGCAGTGCCACGGCAACCTCCGGACCATGCTCGGTTAATGGTAGTAAGTGTCTGGCTAATTGTATTACGTGACGGGTCGAAGGAGTACCCTCCGGCCGCATTGCTTGCTTAAATTAGGGTTAATGAAACCTCCGGCTGTGGACACACGTGAGCGCCCGATCCGTTGTGGTGGCTACGAATCAGGTCGATACCGCGGGTGAACGGTGGAGCTGGACTACGCGGTGGCGCGACCCGATGTCACGAAGGACTCGGCACGGTCGGCCCGCAGGATCGCCTGCTGGAGCAGTTTCAGCAGGCGGCACGGCTCGAGGCCGAGCTCGTGGTTGAGCGTGCTGCGCAGTCTCGAGTACACCAGCAGTGCCTCGGCCTGTCGTTCCGACCTGTACAGCGCGATCATCAGGTGCCGGTAGAAGGACTCCCGGTAGGGATGGTCGTTCACCAGCGTCATCAGCTCGCCGATCAGGTGGCGGTCCAGGCCGAGCGCGAGGTTGGCCTCGACCCGCATCTCGATCGCGGACAGCCGCAACTCGTCCAGCTGGATCGCGAACGTGCGCAGCGTCGAGCTGTCCAGCAGGCCGTGCAACGGCGAACCGTGCCACATCCGCAACGCCTTGGACAGCAGGTCCGCGGCCTGCTCGTAGTCCAGTCGGTCCAGGTGGGTGCGCCCTTCCCGGATGAGGTTCTCGAAGGTCTCCGAGTCGAGGCAGCCTTCCGGCACCCGCACCAGATAGCCGGACGGGCACGTCTCGATGGGATTGGCCTGCGACGGATCCGCCAGGATCCTGCGCACCTGCGACACGTAGACGTGCAGTGTCGCCTTGGCGTTGCGCGGTCCGCCCCGGCCCCACATCGAGTCGATCAACTGGTCCAGTGACACGACCTGGTTGGCTCTGGAGAGGAGCGTGGCGAGCAGGATCTTGGCCTTGGCCGCCTGCGGCGTGCGCATCAACGACTGGGACGAGGTCTCGTCGACAACTTGCAACGGTCCTAACACTGAGTATCTCACTCGAAAGTCCCCTTGGCTTGACGGTCCATCCTTGCGGTGTGCCGAGCGCTACCTCGGTCGATCTCTGGGTGTAACCCCCTGGTTACATACCAACTCTTCCAGGTTATACACGCTAGCTTGTCGGATAATACCCGTAGTTTTGACCGTCGGGGTCGTACGGGCAACCGCCAAATGGATTAACGTCCGAACGCCCCGACGTCGACCGAGTAGCACGGTACTGGCGCTTGTCGGATCGCGTGCGAGAATTAACGGAATAAACAGGGACCCTGCCGTTCGGTGATATTTCGGTAGCCGACTGATAATCGGCCGGTGGCGAACGAGTGGTCAGGACATGGCAGAACCCGGCCGGTCGGCATGTGCCGACCAACCGGGTTTCGTGGGCCGTCAGACCTGCTGCGCCACCTGTGTGCGGACCACTGCCCACAGGTCGCCGGGGGTGCGGAACGTCTCCGTCTGCAGGGTTTCGTCCGGCAACCGGATGCCGTAGGCCTCCTCGATCCGCACCACGATCTCCACGATCGCCATGGAGTCCAGCCCCACGGCGCGCAGGTTGGTGTCCGGCGCCACGGCGCCGGACCTGCTAAGTCTGGGTAACACGCCAATCAGGAGCTGCTCGTAGCGTTCGTCCCAACTCTCGGTCATCGCGTCCGTTCCTCCCTTGGTCCGGCAACGGTTCGACCGCTGCCGACTCCGTTCCTACGATGTGTTCCTGACCGAACGGCGTTCTGGTCAACTCCAGCCGAGAGACCGACACGACGTTGCCGCCGGACGTCAGCACCTCGCCGGGAGCGGGCCTGCTGAGGAAGCCCAGCAGGCTCGCCGTGACGCCGTAGGCGCCCACGTTCGGGATGGCCAGCAGTTGTCCGGGCCGAGGGTCGGCGAGCGACACGGACCGATTCACCACGTCCGCGGGCGTGCACAGCGGTCCCACCAGGCTCAGTGCTGTTCCGGCTTGATTCGCGGGATTGTCCGGCGCGCTCAATGGCCGCGCGGCCAACGGCAGCAGCCTGCCGATGCCGGACAACCCGCCAATGTGGTTCACCCCGGCGTCGAGAACGGCATAGCGATTTTCGCGACTTTTCTTCACGTCCATCACGGTGCACAGCAATCGGCCCGAGTCGCCCACCAAGTAGCGGCCGGATTCGAATGTGATTCTTGTTCCCTCGGCTCGCCAGTTCGGCAGGAAATCGTGCAACGCTGTCTCGATCGAGTCCCGCAGGCCGGGATAGCCCGGCCTGCTGCCCGGTACGGCGTACGGGCAGGCGAAACCGCCACCCAGATCCAGCATGCGCAGCGGCAGACCCCACCGGTCGGCCAACTCGGCCGCCGTGCGCACACTGCTGGCGAATTCGGCTGCCAGGTCCGCCTCGTCGGCGGCGTTGGTCAAGGGGAAGAAGTGCAGCCCGGTCACCTCGACGCCGGGCAGCGAGAACTCGGTCGGATCCGGTGGTGCCGTCTCCATGTCGAAGCCGAACTGGGATGCCGCTCCGGTCATCCGGAGACCGGCACCCCCGTCGCCCGCCGACCCGTTGATCCGCAGCAGGCACCGCGCCGTGGTGCCCAGGTCGGCCGCCACCGCACCGACCCGCCGCAGGTCGACCGAGGACTCCACGGAGAACGTGTGGACCCCGACGGTGATCGCGGAACGCAACTCGGCAATCGTCTTGGCAGGGCCGCCGTAGAGCAGGTCCTGGCCCGCGAAGCCGGCCGCGAGCGCACTGGCCAACTCGCCGGTCGAACTCACCTCGGCGCCGCAGCCGGCCGCTCGTAGCGTGGCGACCAGTTCGGGATGCGGGTTGGCCTTGAGCGAGTAGAGCACCTCGGTGCCCTCGGGTACGGAGGCCAGCAGGTCGTGCGCCGCCGTGGTGACCCGGTCCAGGTCGTAGACGTAGAGGGGACTGCCGAACTGGGCCAACAGCGTGTCGTCAGCGATCATGATCGCCTCCGGCGGCCAGCACGGCCAGCGCCTTCTTGTCCACCTTTCCGTTGGCGGTCAACGGAAAGCTCGTCAACAGATGACAGACGTCGGGCACCTTCGCCGGTTCCAGCCGGGCCGCCAACCCGTCCAGCACCTTGCCTGCGTCCAGGTCGCCGGTGACGAAAAGCACGACGTCCCGCTCCGCAGTGGGCGGCAGCACCGCGGCCGAGGTCACCCCGGTGATGTCCCTGGCCGCCGTCTCGATCTCGATCGTGCTCATCCGGGTGCCCCTGCGCTTGAACTGGTCGTCCCTGCGGCCGTCGAAGTACAGGTGGCCATCGGCGTCCAGGTGGCCGTAGTCACCGGTGCGCAGGATGCCGTGCCCGGCGGCCGGGTCCGTGCCGAACCGTCCTGCGGTGAGTTCCGGTGCCCGCCAGTAGCCGGCCATCACGTGCGGGCCGCCGACCACGATCTCGCCGATCGCGCCCGCCGGTACCTGGTTGCCGTCCTCGTCCTCGATCGACACCCAGGTGCCATCCAGCGGCCTGCCCACCGAGCCGGGTCGGCGCAGGTCGCCGTCCGGCTCCGCGACGGTGACCCGCTTGCACTCGGTGATGCCGTACATCGGCACCACGGCGGCCTCGGGGAACCGGGAACGCAGACCCGCGATCGTCGGTGCGGTCAGTGCGGCGCCGGTGTTGGTGAACAGCCGGACGTGGTCCGGTGGCTCGCCTCTGGCCGCCAGCCGGACGAGCATGTCGCCGAGGGACGGCACGATCGGCAGCACGGTGGCCCGCCGTTCGCGCAGCGTCGTCATCAGCCGGACCGGTGACGTCGCATCGGTGAGGACCAGTTCCGCTCCGGCGATGATGGCCAGGAAGATCTGGTAGAGGCCGTAGTCGAAGGACAGCGGCACCGCGGTGAGCACCCGATCGGTGCCCCGGTAACCCAACCGGTCCGCGATGGCGTGCGCCGCGAACACCACCCGTTGGTGCGGGCAGACCACGGCCTTGGGGGCCGACGTGCTGCCGGACGTGTAGATCAGCAGCGCCAGATCCGTCGGCGACACCGTGGGCAGCACCGGCTCGGTGGTAGCGGCCAGCGCCTCGGCGACCAACCGGTCGCCAACGACCACTCGGCCGGCACCCGCCTCGGCGCAGACCGGCACGTCCTCCGCCGTGGTGACGACCAGGGCGGGCTCCGCGTCGCCCAGCACACCGGACAGCAGATAGGGCCGCATCGCCGGGTTGATCGGTACGGCAACGCCGCCGGCCAGCAGCACGCCGAACAACGCCGCCACGAACTCACGTTGGTTGCCCAGCCGGACCAGCACGCGGTCGCCGGGCCGGATCCCGTTGTGCAGCAACCAGTTCGCCACGGCACGGCTGGTCGTCGCCAGCTCGGCGTAGGTCCACCGGCCGGTGCTGTCGGACACCGCCACCGCGTCCGGGCACGCGGCGGCGGCATCGTGGAGCAGGGCCGTGACGACGCCGTCGCCGCGGCCGGAGGCGCTGTGCGCCGTCAGATCGATCATCGCGTTCGGCCTTTCGTCCTCGGGTGGTAGCGCATCGTCACCGGCGATGCTGATCGACGATCTCGATCACCGCACAGGTGCAGCTGAAGCCCGCGCCGCCACCGATGAGCAGCACCTTGTCGCCGACCGCGAGCTCGTCGCGGGACAGCAGGTCGTCCAGCCCGGCGAACTGGTCGCCGGCACCGAGATGCCCGTTCTGCCGGCCGAACTCCCAACTCGTCATGTCCTCTTCGATGCCGAGCAACTGATTGACCTGCCATTCCATCTTGGCTCGGCCACCGGCCGGGATGACCACCTTGCGCACCCCCGCGAAGTCGGTCCCCGCGTCGGCCAGCGCCTGGTCCACAGCGGACCGGGCCGCCTGGGCGAGCCGCATCGCGGCCTCCCGGATCGCCCCGTTGCCGCCCATGTAGGAGGCGATGCGGTCGGTCAGTCGCAGCGTGTCGGCGCCGCGCGGCGTGTCGTAGAAGTCGCCGCCGCGCAGCACCTGCTCCAGCGAGTTGTCCACCACGGTCGCCGTGGACACCAGCCGACCGAACGACGGCCGGTTGGACAGCACCAGCGCAGTGCCGCCGTCGCCGTAGACGATGCCGCTCTCGCTGCGCCACCTGTCGATGGCCGGCAGGTTGAAGCGGTCCGCCGTGGTCAGCAGCGCGGCAGCAGGCTGCGTCCTGGTGGAGAGCTGGCCCGCCGCGAGTTCGAGTGCCGCCATCGCGCCGTTGCACTGCTGCAACAGGTCGATCGCCGGCACCTGGTCGCCGACGGTGAACCTGGCGACGTAGGACGCCGTCGGCCACATGTCGACGCCCTGGAACCACAGGCTGCTGTGCACCACGAGCGAGAAGTCGCCGGGGTCCACTGCGGACTCCTTGATCGCGGCCTCTGCCGCCCGCACCGCCATGT
>DASXYT010000142.1:0-10225 GCA_036502345.1 Pseudonocardiaceae bacterium
ACAGCGGGTGGGTGCTTAATCGATACCCTGATCGTTCTTGTGAGCGAACCGACACGATCGGCATGCATGATTCGCTGGTGGGCGGGATAACCTCGGTACATCCCATTACCTGGCACGCCCGCTTAGCCCCCGGGCGTAGCCGGACATTTCCACGGACGATGACGTCACACGTTCCGGTCTCCGGAACGTGTGATCCGTCGTTCAGTCAGGAGACGAGGCGCGATGACAGCAGTGACCATCCCCGGTCTCGATCAGGCACCGACCACGCACTCCAGGCTGCTCTCGTGGGTCCGCGAGGTAGCCGAACTGACGACCCCGGACCAGGTGGTGTGGGTCGACGGTTCGGCCGCCGAATGGGACCGGATGACGGCGAAACTCGTCGAAGCCGGCACGTTCGTGCCGCTGCGCAAGAAACAGAATTCGTTCTGGGCGGCATCCGACCCCGACGACGTGGCGCGGGTCGAGGAGCGCACTTTCATCTGTTCTGTCGATGAAGCCGACAGTGGTCCGACCAATAACTGGATGGACCCGGTCGAGATGAAATCGATCATGAACGACCTCTACAGCGGCTGCATGCGCGGACGGACGATGTACGTCATCCCGTTCTGCATGGGTCCGCTGGGCGCCGACCAGCCGATGCTGGGTGTCGAGATCACCGACTCCGAGTACGTCGTCGTGTCGATGCACATCATGACCAGGGCGGGCGACCAGGCGCTGGCCAAGTTCGGCGAGGACGCCGACTTCGTGCCGTGCCTGCACTCGGTGGGTGCTCCGCTGGAGGCCGGCGAGGCCGATGTGCCGTGGCCGTGCAACACCACGAAGTACATCACCCACTTCCCGGAGGAGCGGACGATCTGGAGCTACGGCTCCGGCTACGGCGGCAACGCGCTGCTCGGCAAGAAGTGCTACTCGCTGCGTATCGCATCGGCGATCGCGCACGACGAGGGCTGGCTGGCCGAGCACATGCTGATCCTGAAGCTGATCTCGCCGGAGAAGAAGGTCTACTACATCGCCGCGGCATTCCCGTCGGCCTGCGGTAAGACCAACCTGGCGATGCTGGAGCCCACCATTCCCGGCTGGGAGGTGCAGACGGTCGGCGACGACATCGCCTGGATGCGCTTCGGTGAGGACGGCAGGCTGTATGCGGTGAACCCGGAGAACGGCTTCTTCGGTGTGGCGCCGGGCACCGACTGGCACACCAACCCGAACGCGATGCGCACCATGGAACGCGGCAACTCGGTGTTCACCAACGTGGGACTGACCGACGACGGTGACGTGTGGTGGGAGGGCATGGGCGAGGCGCCCCCTGCCCACCTGACCTCGTGGAAGAAGCAGGACTGGACGCCGGACTCGAACGAGCCCGCCGCGCACCCGAATTCTCGGTACACCACGCCGATGGCGCAGTGCCCGATCGTCGCGCCCGAGTTCGACGACCCGAACGGCGTGCCGATCTCGGCGATCTTCTTCGGCGGCCGCCGGGCCAGCACGATCCCGCTGGTCACCGAGTCGCGCGACTGGCAGCACGGCGTGTTCATGGGCGCCACGGTGTCCAGCGAGACGACCGCCGCGGCCAAGGGCAAGGTCGGTGTCGTGCGTCGCGACCCGATGGCGATGCTGCCGTTCATCGGCTACCACGCCGGTGACTACCTGCAGCACTGGATCGACACCGGCAAGAGCGCTGACGCCACGAAGCTGCCGAAGATCTTCTACGTCAACTGGTTCCGTCGCGGCGACGACAAGCGCTTCCTGTGGCCAGGGTTCGGCGAGAACTCCCGCGTGCTGAAGTGGGCGATCGAGCGCATCGAGGGCAAGGCGTCCGCCGTCGAGACCCCGATCGGCTTCGTGCCGACCGCTGCCGACCTGGACACCGACGGCCTGACCGCCGACGAGGCCGACATCAACGAGTCGCTGAGCGTGGACGTCGACGAGTGGCGTGCCGAACTGCCGCTGATCGAGGAGTGGTTCGACAAGATCGGCGACAAGGTCCCGACCTCGCTGCGGGACGAACTGGCCGCGATGAAGCAGCGGCTGGCCTAGTCAGCAGATCACGTAAAGTCACGGGCAACCCTCAGCTGGACGGAAGGTTGCCCGTGACTTCTGCTGTACCCCAGAGGAGCGTCGTCAGCTTCGTGCGGCGGGGCGGCCGGATCACGGTCGGCCAGCAGCGCGCCTGGGACACCCACTGGCCACGGCTGGGTCGGGACGTCACCGACCTGCCGGCCGGTGAGATCGACACCGCCGAGTGGTTCGGCCGTCCGGCGCCGGTGCAGTTGGAGATCGGCTCCGGGATGGGCGAGACGACCGCGCTGCTGGCGCAGGCCGAACCGGACGTCAACTACCTCGCCGTCGAGGTCTACGAGCCCGGCCTCGCCCAGTTGATGCTGCGCGCCGAGACGTTGCACCTGACGAATCTGCGGCTGCTGCGCGGTGACGCCGTGACGGTGCTGACCGAGCACGTCGCATCCGAGTCGCTGGCCGGTGTGCGGATCTTCTTCCCCGACCCGTGGCCGAAGAAGAAGCACCACAAGCGCCGCCTCGTGCAGCCGCGCTTCGTGGCGCTGGTGGCCAGCAGGCTGGCCGTCGGCGGCCGCCTGCACCTGGCCACCGACTGGGCGTCCTACGCCGACCAGATGCTTGAGGTGTGCTCGGCGGAACCCTTGCTGCGCAACGAGTTCGACGGCTGGGCACCCCGGCCGGACTGGCGTCCGGTGACGAAGTTCGAGACCAGGGCGCGAGAAGTGGACCGGGAGAGTCGGGACCTGATGTTCCGGAGAGTCTGACACCGCGTCGGAAGCTGATACCGACCGTGCGTCGGCCACCCGATGGGGTGGTCGGATTTCGGTCCAGGATTGACTCGGATGGCAGTGACGGGTGACCCGCCGACGGGGGTAAGTTCGCCGTCCGTGACCGCCTTACGTGCCGAAACCGGATTGGCGGCGTCGGTGGATCCCCGAGCCGCCGAACACTTCGTCCGGATGTTCCACGATGCCCACCCAGCCGCTGGACCTGCGGGTACCCGGCTGGCCGAGGTACGCACCGCGATCGCGGAGACCGGCACCTATCGGCACACGGCGGGCGAACTGGCCTACGGCGCCAGGGTGGCCCTGCGCGACTCCGGCTGGTCCACCAGCGGGGTGCCGTGGCGGCAGTTGAAGGTCAGGGACCTGCGTGGTCTGCGCAACGCGGCAGCGGTCGCCGCCGAGTGCGTCGCCCACCTGCGGCACGCCACGGCAGGCGGGCAGGTCCGGCCGCTGGTGACCGTGTTCGCCCCGGACACACCGACCACGCCGGGCCCGAAGGTGTGGAACGACCAACTGGTGCGCTACGCCGGGCACCGGAGCGAAGAAGACGTGCTGGGTGACCGGCGCTACGCCGAGTTCACCGACGCGGTGTGCCGGATGGGTTGGCAGCCACCGGCGGAGCGCGGCCGGTTCGACCGGTTACCCCTGGTCGTGGAAACCCAGCACGAAGGCCCGCAACTGTTCGACGTGCCGGCCGATGCCGCCGTCGACGTGCCGCTGCACCATCCCGACCTGCCGTGGTTCGCCGAGTTGGGGCTGCGCTGGCCGTCGGTGCCGGTGGTGGCGAACATGACTCTCACCATCGGCGGCGTGAGCTACCCGGCCGCGCCGGTGAACAGCGTGCACGTCGGCACCGAGATCGGCACCAGGGGACTGGCCGACGAGGCCGCCTACGGTGTGGCCCGCGAGGTGGCCGACCGGCTCGGACTGGACACGTCGACCGAGCGGACGCTGTGGCGGGACAGGGCCACGGTGGAATGCAACCGGGCGGTGCTGCACTCGTTCGACACGGCCGGGGTCGGCGTCACCGACCACTACGCGGAGGCCCAGCACCGGCTGGCCTGGCTGCGGTCGCGCCAGCGCGCGCACGCCCACCGGCCGACGTTCCGGGTGGCGCCGCAGGACGCGCTACGCGCCCGGCAGGGTGGGCCGCCCAGGTTCGGCGTCCCGGTTTCACCCGATCAGGGCCAGGTAGAGGCCGGTCCGAACAGCGAAATGCGGCTGGTCGGCGCATAGTTGTCGGGTGCGTCAGGCTGCCCGCAATGTCCTGGTCTTCGCCGGATGCCTCGCCGTCCTCGGCACGGCAGGCGGCCTGGCGACGGCCGCGCTGCACACCGCCACCGTCGCCTCCACCCAGGTCGAGACGGCGTCGGTGGTCGTGTCCGCCAACGACACGGCGGGTGCCGCCAGGCTGACCGTGTTGACGCCGGTGAACTTCGACTCCGGCGGTGGCCGGCGGACGGTCGCCGCCGGCACCCAGTTCGTCACCGCGAGCGGACTGCTGACCGGCTCGCTGCCCGCGAAGAGCAAGGCCGTCGTCGGCGACACGCTGTCCTGTGACCTGCGGATCAGCATGTCGCGCGGTACCGCCGTGATCGACCTGGTGCGCTGCGAACCTGCCAGGACGAGTCCACGCGGCTGAAACCGGTCGGCTGGCAGGATCTCCTGGCATGACGAGTGCCCTGCGCCTGCACGCCCCCGTTGTCCTGCCATGTGATCCGGCCTGCGCCGTACTGCGTGACGGCGTCGTCGACGTGACCGCGGACGGCAGGATCGGCCACGTCGGACCGGCCGCGACCGCCCCGCCCACCGATGCTCCCGTGCGGCGGCTGCCCGGCATTCTGTTGCCCGGCTTGGTGAACGCGCACGCGCACAGCCCGATGACCCTGCTCCGCGGCATGGGTGGCGACCTGCCGCTGCTGCGCTGGCTGCAGGAGGTGATCTGGCCCGCGGAGGCCCGGCTGCTGCCCGCCGACGTGCGGGCCGGCATGCTGCTCGGCTGCGTCGAGATGCTGCGGGCCGGCGTGACGACCAGCGCCGAGATGTACTTCCACGGTGAGCAGGTGGTCGATGCCGTGCTGGCGGCCGGTTCCAGGGTGGTGCTCGGCGGCCCGTTGATCGACCTGCCCGGCATGGACTGGCGGGCGAGCCTGGCCGACATCGACAAGTGGATCGACACGGACGGCCTGCGGTTCGGCCCCGGCGAGCGGATCGAACTCGGCTACGGCGCCCACTCCGCCTACATGCTCACCCCCGAGGCGCTGCCGTTGATCGCGGCGTCGGCGAACGAACGTGGTGCGCTGCTGCAGATCCACGTCGCCGAGTCGGCGCACGAGGACACGGCGCAGCGGGAGCGCTACGGCTCGGTGCCCGCCATGCTGAGTTCGCTCGGCGTGCTGGGCGGCCGGGTGTTGGCCGCGCACGCCGTGCACCTGTCCGATGCCGACATCGCCCTGTTCGCCGGCGCGGGTGTCGGCGTGGCGCACTGTCCCGGCTCGAACGCGAAGCTGGCGTCGGGCATCGCGCGGCTGGTGGACCTGCGGGCGGCGGGGGTGGCGGTCGGGCTGGGCACCGACGGGCCTGCCAGCAACGACGACCTTGACCTGTGGGAGGACCTGCGGCTGGCCGCGATGCTGGCCAGGCTCGCCACCGGCGACGCGACCGCCGTGACCGCACCGGACGTGCTGCTGATGGCCACTCGCGGTGGGGCCGCCGCGCTGGGCCGCGACGACATCGGCGCGCTGGAGCCGGGCAGGTGGGCCGACCTGGCGCACGTCGACGCCGACGACAGCGCGTTCGTCGGCGGACTGGACGTGCCGGACCCGCAGTTGGTGGCGAACCTGGTGTGGGCGGCCGGCTCACGTGCGGTGCGGGACGTGTGGGTGGCGGGCGAGCAGGTGGTGGCGGGCGGGGTGTCGACAACGGTGGACCAGACGGCCGCGCTGGCCGAGGCCCGGGCGGCCAGCCATCGGCTGTTGGGCGGTTGAGAAGTCGATTGTGGGTACCTTGGATGTGGGATTGGGGGCGCAGATGAAGCGCATCAGGCTCTTGACAGCAGCTTTGGTAGCCGCCGGATCGGCGCTGTTGCTCGCTGTGCCGGCAGCCGCCAGCACGGTGACGGTCAACGACGAGGCCGGCGTGCTCAACGTCACAACAGTGCAGAACGAGGCCGCGAACCTGCAGGTCCCGATCTACATCTGGACCACGACGCAGGACGCGACCAACAAGTCGGTGTTCGACAGCGATGTCCAGGCGAAGGTGTCCTCGCAGTTCCCGATCGTGTTGGGCATCAACACGCAGGCCAAGCACGAGGCGATCCGCATCGGCGAGGCGTCCGGCTTCACCCAGGACTCGGCGAACTCGGCGGCATCCAGCGCGAACTCGGCGTTCGACGGTGTGATGCGCTCGCGCAACGACTACACGGGTGCCGTCCAGGCGGCGCTGACCAGCCTGCGGTCGTCACTGGGCAACCGGAGCAGCGGTGAGCAGTCCACCTCGCACGGTTCGAGCGTGTTCGGCGGCATCGTGCTGCTGATCATCGTCGTGGTCGTGGTCGCGGTGCTGGCCAGGGTGTTCCGTGGCAGGCGCGGCAGGCGGATGGCCGGCCCGCCGATGGGCGGCTACGGCCCCGGCCAGGGTTATGGCCCTGGTTACGGTCCCGGACCTGGCTACGGCGGCGGCTACGGGCCCGGCTACGGCGGCGGCATCGGCCCCGGCGCGGCCGGTGGCATCGGCGCTGTCGGCGGTGGGCTGCTCGGGTACGAGCTGGGCAAGATGTCCGGTGAGAACGAGCAGTTCCGGCGCGACGAGATGGGCTACGGCGACCAGGGCTACGGCGGTGACCAGGGCTTCGGTGGCGGTGACCAGGGTGGCGGCTGGGTGACCGGCCAGGACAGCGACTTCGGTGGCGGTGGCGACTTCGGTGGCGGAGATTCCGGCGGAGGCGACTCCGGTGGCGGCGGCGGGGACTGGTAGTTCACCAGCCCCCACCCGATCACTCCTCCGGCTCGGCAGGCTTCCGCATTGACGGCGGCGCCGGACGCAACGCCAGGTCCATGACCTGCGCGTCGTCCGGCGCCCGTACCGCGTAAGCCACAGCGGCGCCCACGGTGTCCGGGTCCAGGTAGTTGTCCGGCTCGTACTCGCCACCTTCGGCGACCCGCACCCCGCGTTGCATGTCGGTGCCGGTGCGCCCGGGGAACAGCGAGGTGACCCGCACGCCGTGCTCGCCCTCCTCGGCCCGCAACACGTCGGCGTAGGCGCGCAGCGCCCACTTGCTGGCCGCGTAGGCACCCCAGTCGGCGCGGGCGGACAGGCCCTGGCCCGAGTTGACCAGCACGACCCGGCCCTTGGCCGCGCGCAACGCGGGCAGCAGCAGCCTGGTCAGCTCGACCACCGCGATCACGTTCAGTTCCATCGTCTGCCGCCACACGTCCGCAGGCGAGTCGGCCAGTGACGCGATGGTGATGGTGCCGGCGCTGTGCACCAGGACGTCCAGCTCGTCGATGCCGTTGACGGCTTCGACGAGCGCCTCGGGGTCGGTGAGGTCCACCGGCCACGGCTGCGCGCCTGGCAGTTCGAGCGCGAGCGCCACCAGCGCGGCCGTGTCCCGCCCGCCGAGCAGCAGTTCGTGGGTCTCGCACAGTGCGCGGGCGGTGGCCGCACCGATGCCTCGGGTCGCGCCGGTCACCAGCGCCAGGGGTCGGGATGCCATACACAGCACGGTAGCCGGGCACGCGCCATCGCGTACCCGGCCACCCCTGCTTCGTTACGTCAGCCTTCGACCTCGCCGGTGATGAACTGCTCGACGGCGTCGAACGCCTCCGAGTCGGAGTACTGCTCCGGCGGTGACTTCATGAAGTACGACGACGCGGACAGCAGCGGACCGGCATGCCCTCGGTCCAGTGCGATCTTCGCCGCCCGCACGGCGTCGATGATGACGCCCGCCGAGTTCGGCGAGTCCCACACCTCGAGCTTGTACTCCAGGCTCAGCGGCACATCGCCGAACGCACGGCCCTCCAGCCGCACGTAGGCGAACTTGCGGTCGTCCAGCCACGGCACGTAGTCCGACGGTCCGATGTGGACGTCGGCCTTCTGCATCTCGTGCGGGATCTGGGACGTGACCGCCTGCGTCTTCGAGATCTTCTTGGACTGGAGCCGCTTGCGCTCCAGCATGTTCATGAAGTCCATGTTGCCGCCGAAGTTGAGCTGGTACGTGCGCAGCAGCTCGACACCCCGGTCCTCGAACAGCTTCGCCATCACGCGGTGCGTGATCGTGGCACCGACCTGGGACTTGATGTCGTCGCCGACGATCGGCAGGCTGGCCGCGCGGAACTTCTCCGCCCACACCGGGTCCGACGCGATGAACACCGGCAGCGCGTTGACGAACGCCACACCGGCGTCGATGGCGCACTGGGCGTAGAACTTGTCGGCGTCCTCGGAACCCACCGGCAGGTAGGACACCAGCACGTCGACGTTGGCCGCCTTCAGCGTGGCGACGACGTCCACCG
This sequence comes from Pseudonocardiaceae bacterium, assembly GCA_036502345.1. GTDB lineage: Bacteria > Actinomycetota > Actinomycetes > Mycobacteriales > Pseudonocardiaceae > DATEPR01. The sequence continues at coordinate 8,312 of DASXYT010000142.1, forward strand.
GCTCCTCATCGGACTCGGTGATGATGTCCGAGTAGAACTCGCCGAGGCCGTCGAACGTGTGCCCGCGCAGCACCGTGACGCCCAGCGGCGCCACGTCGCAGATCTTGATCGTGTTGTTCTCGCTGGCCACGATCGCCTCGGACAGGTCGCGGCCGACCTTCTTGGCGTCCACGTCGAAAGCCGCCACGACCTCGACGTCCCGCACGTGGTAGTCGCCGAACTGGACGTGCATCAGGCCGGGCACCCGCGTGGCCGGATCAGCGTCCCGGTAGTAGTGCACCCCCTGCACCAGGGATGAGGCACAGTTGCCCACGCCGACGATGGCTACCCGAACGCTACGGCGACGCTCGCCCATACCGGGTCCTCCTTCTCAACCTTCAACTGTGATGACAGTGTCTGCACTGTGGTTCTGCACTGCGGTCGGGCGGCTGGTGGCGCTACTGCTCGCGGCCGTCCTGCTCTGCCCGTTCGTGCTCGATCAACTCGTTGAGCCAGCGCACTTCGCGCTCGCTCGACTCGAGGCCCATGCGATGCAGTTCCCGCGTGTAGCGGTCGATCTGCTCGCCTGCCCTGGCCAACGTCGCGCGCAGGCCCTCCCGACGTTCCTCGACCTTGCGCCTGCGGCCCTCCAGGATGCGCATCCTGACCTCGGCCGGCGTGCGGGAGAAGAACGCCATGTGGACGCCGAAACCGTCGTCGTCCCAGGTCTGCGGGCCGCCGTCGGCGACCAGTTCGGCGAACCGCTCCTTGCCTTCCGCGGTGAGCCGGTAGACCCGGCGGGCCCGTTTGCCCCAGGACCGCGCGGTCTTGGCGCAGTCCTCGTCGGCCGGATCGGTGAGCTCTTCGACGATCAGCCCGGCCCGCTGCAGCCGGCGCAGGGCCGGGTAGAGCGAGCCGTAGGAGAACGCGCGGAACGCGCCGAGCAGGCTGGCGAGGCGCTTGCGGAGCTCGTACCCGTGCATCGGGGCCTCGTGCAGCAGACCGAGGATCGCGAACTCGATCACGAGACACCTCCTCACGGCCACGTGCAAACGTTCACGCCACTATATCGCTCCGATACATCAGGACGTGTTTCGCGGAGCTGATGTGATCGAGGTCGCTTCTCCATTTGGCCGGTTTGGCAGATGTCGATGTGACTGACGTCGCTCCGCTCCTGGTGGCAGAGCGTCGCTGACGCGACAGGGCGCCCAAACGGACCAGCGGGCTCCCAGCGTTGCCACGTACCCTGTGTGCGTGCGGAACCGACGGCAGGTGGTGGACCACGCGTTGCAGCGCAAAGCACTGCTCGCGGGGGTCTATTCCGGTCGGCTGGGCACCATGGAGGTCTGCGACGCCAGCCCCTACCTGCTGCGCGCGGCCAAGTTCCATGGCCAGCCGAGCGATGTGACCTGCCCTGTGTGCCGCAAGGAACCACTCACCCTGGTGTCGTGGGTCTACGGTGACGAGCTGAAGCATCTGTCCGGTTCGGCGCGTACCACCGAGGAGCTCACCAGGATGTCGACGATGTTCGGCGAGTTCCGGGTGTACGTGGTCGAGGTTTGCCGCACCTGTAGTTGGAACCACCTGGTGCAGTCATACGTCCTGGGAACAGGAGACAGCGATGACCAGGACACGCGCGGCTCGCGCAGGAGGACCGCTTCGGAGTGAAGCGGGCCACCGTCGCGGCCCAGCCGCGCGGCGCTCCCCAACTGCATGACCACCGAACGCCGCACCGCAGTGGTGTGGCGATCTGGGAGGCCCTTTCGTGAACGACCACCGTGACGATCAGCCACGGGACGGCCAGCCGAGCTGGCCTACCGGCAGCGACCCCGACGGCGGGGCGACACCGGGAGGCGACCGGCCGGCCGGTCAGCGCCCGCCACAGGCCAACGAGCCGCCCCGAGCCGGCGGTTCGCCCGCCCGGCCCGGCGGCCC
>DASXYT010000143.1:0-7526 GCA_036502345.1 Pseudonocardiaceae bacterium
GATGGCCGAAGCCGAGCATGCCTTCGCCGAAGGCACCGCCACACAGGACCAGGAGCGAGCCGTGTTGCGGGACGCCCACCAGCGGGCCGCTGAACGCAGGGAGGATGCGTGGCACCGCACCGGGGGCCAGGATCACGACCCACGCGGCTGACCGGCGAGCCGTCCGCTCCTCGACCCCAGGCACGATCGAGCACGGATGTAACGATTCCCGCCGCCAACCTGCTCCAGGTCGGCGGAGCGACAATCGCATACGCAGATACGGGGTGCTCCGCCTGGTGATCCGGACGCGTAGGCTGTCGTTTGTTCGGACACGGCCTGTTGTTCGACAAGTGGATACCTTGCGCCGTAACGGATTACGACGCGTTTGAGGAGCACTTCGGCGCCGACTTCGGCCGGATACGCGTCGAGCACTCGGCTCCCGAACAGGCAGGCTGGGAGCTCGTGGGATGGATGACCGCGTTGGGCGAGCACGCGAGAGCCCTGAGTGCCCACTCAGCCCCCGCCACGTCCACGCGTCGTGAACTGCCGGCCAGCGGCAATGAGAGCACGTGGGGATCGGCAGTCGTCTGCTCGAGGCGAGCACCGTCGGCCGGAACGACATTGCGCACTGGCCGAACCTGCCTGCCGGGGGAGAGCCCGAATGTTTGAACTACAGGAGTGCCCTGTGGACGATTCAATCGGTCGCTGACTCAGGAGCAGAACGGCTATACCGGTCGCGGCGCTGGCTTGCTCGTACCTGGAGGAGTTACCCGTTGGGGTTGTAACGACACGGCCCACACCACGACATAGGGGTGAACGCGACGGCCGAATGCCCACAATTGCCGTCTGTTCAACCGGACTGTTTCGCGGGAGGGATTTCGGATGTCCATTTTAATGACACGCGGACGCGCTGTGACGACGGGCGTGGTGGCTGCCGCGTGCGCGCTGACGATCGCCGGTGGTGTCGTGGCCACCGCTCCGGCATCCGCCGCGCCGCATACGGTCGCCGTCGCCAACCCGCTGATCTGCCAGGCCGCGATGAGCACTTCCCGGCCCAAGGACAACACCAAGGTCGATGTCGTGGTGCGGACGAAGGTGGCCGCCGCGAGCGTCACCACCACCGCGAAGTACAAGACGACCAAGACCACGCATACCGGCAAGACCGTGAGCACCGGCAACGCGTCGATTCCGTACCAGATCGGTCGCGCGACGATCGGGTTCAAGGTGGTGGTCTCGGTGAGTGTGACGGCGCGCGGTCTGACCAGGACGTGCTCGACGAGTTTCACGCCCATCAAGTGATCGGGTAGCGAGTGATCGGCAGCTGGGCACGCCCGACCCGTTTCGGCCGGTCTGATCGTCGACAACGGCAGGCTCGCGGCCGGGCTGGAAAACCGGTCACGATGTCTTCAGTATGGGAGTGGACCCTCACCGATCGAGTTCGGTCGGCGACAGGTCACGCGCGACGATGTCGCGAGCCACGGCATCGACCATACGACCGGTGGCGAAGGCGTAGCCACGTAGTCGTGACAATGCCTGCTCAGGTGACAGGCCGAGCGCGGCGATCAGCATCCCGCTGGCCTGATGAACCACCGCACGGTCCCCGTACATGCCCCACTGTTCGGCACCGATCCCGCCCTCGGGAGGCTCGCCGAGTTGCAGCGACAGCAGCGCCATCGCCGCGACGTCCACGAGTGCCAGAGCGATGGCCAACTCTTCCTGTGAGAACCAGCCAGTTCGATGTCGGTACAGATCCATCGCCCCGAGGCTGATCGCACCGCTCTGCAACGGGAACGCGAAGATCGCGTTCACTGGCTGGCCGATCATCTCCTCGGCGAACACAGGCCACGACTGCGCCGGGGCTGCCGCCAGATCTGGTACCAACACCGGCCTGCGGGTTTCGAAAGCCTCGACGCACGGCCCCTCACCAAGGCTGAACTGCAACGCCTCGATATGTGCCACGACATCGTCGCTGGCATACAGCATCGTCCGCTCGGCGGTGCCGGTCATCATCGAGGCAGAGGCGCCGTCGATCGGGAGCAGTCGTACGCATGCCTGACACACCAGCCGCAACGGTACGGCGTGATCCGTGCGCGCCCTCAGTTCGGCCAGCACCGCGGCGCGGACCGCACCCACCGATTCTGTGAGGTCATCGGCGTCAGGCATGGGCCATCGCCCGAAAGGACACCTGGTCAACGCCCATCCGACACCTCCACCACGTCGATGACACCGAGACGTTCCGGACGCGGTGCGGTCGGGGCCCACGCACGAACTCTCGACACAGCAGAACCAATCCCATCACCCTACGGGGCCACCCCGAACAGTGCGCGACACACTGCGACCCCGCCGGCTCCAGCAGTCACCTGTCGAATCGCAGGCCAACTTGACGGAGCGCCACCGTGTCGGGACGGTGGAGTCAGTCGGCCGCAGACGTGGTTGCCCGGTCGGAGGCCGGCAGGATGCCACCCAGCGCCGTGTCGACGACATCGCGGACGAACCGGTCGTTCAGGGGTGCATGGCCGTGCAGCAACCGGTGATACAGCGCGCCGAAAACCAGGTCGAGCGCCACGTCGACCTTGGTGCTCACCGGGATCTCACCGCGTTCCACGGCACGGCCGAACAGCGCGCGGGCCTCATCCCGGCGTGGTTCGAGCACGCGCTGCCGGTACTCGGCGGCGAAGACGGGGTCGGTCTGCGCCTCGGCCAGCAGCGCCGCGATCACCCGGCCGTAGGGCCGACTGCTGGCCAGCCTTGCCCAGGGGCGCAGCAGCGAGAGCAGGTCCCCGCGCAGCGAACCGGTGTCCCTGGGCTGCGGACGTACGGCGGCCCACTCCGTGTACAGCGCGTCCAGGGCCAGGGTTTCCTTGGTGGGCCACCACCGGTAGATGGTGGCCTTGCTGACGCCGGCCTGTTCGGCGACCGCGTCCATACTGACCGCCGGCAGGCCGCGGGCCAGCAGGAGTTCCCCTGCCGCGGCGAGGATCGCCTGGTGGGCCTGCTGGCTGCGGGGCCGCCCGCGCGGCGCGCCGTTGGTCGTCATGCTGCCTTCGGCCCGGCACCCGCGAGCCGGTCCAGCACCTGGAACAGGCCGGCGATGTCACGGTGCCCGTACCCCAACTGCTCTGCCCGGCTCAACACCGCGTCAGCCGTCGTCGCAGCGGGCAACGGGACCTCACCGTCGCGCGCGGCCACCAGCGCGAGGCGGATGTCCTTGTGCATGAATCGCATGTCGAACCACGCCTGCTCGGGCAGATCGAGGACCAGCGCGGCACGCGTGCGCAGCATCGGCGACCCGATCGAGGACGCTGCCATCGTCTCGGCGGCCAGCTTCGGGTCGATGCCGCCGCGCTCGGCGAGCAGCAGTCCCTCGCTGAAGGCGAGCATCTGCATCGCCAGGCTGATGTTGATCGCCAGTTTGAGCAGCAGGCCCTGACCGTTGTCGCCCACGTGGGTGACGGTGCTACCCAGCCGGTTCAGCAACGGCTCGGCAGTGTGGAACGCCGCCTCCGGGCCACCGACCATGATCGCCAGGGTACCGGTCTGCGCCGATGGCACGCTGCCGGAGACCGGGGCGTCGATCATGGTAGTGCCTGTGGCCGACACCCGTGCTGCCAGTTCACGGCTGACCCGAGGGCTCACCGTGCTCATCTCGACGTAGACGGTGCCCGGCCGCAGACCGGCCAGGACGCCGTCCGGCCCGTCGGTGATCGCGGCGAGCGCCGAGTCGTCGGTGACCATGCTGAACAGCACGTCAGCGGTCGCTGCCACCTCGCGCGGGGTGTCCCGCCAGCGCAGCCCCTGCCCGATCAGCGCCGCGGCCTTGGCCTTCGTGCGGTTGGTGCCGTACACCTGGTTGCCGTCCAGCAGGCGGCCGGCCAGCGGTGCGCCCATGGCGCCCAGGCCGATGAAACCGATCGTGGTCATGATCGTCACCTCACTGCCGACTCGATGTCGGCGACGTCGGAGTTGGTGAGTTCGAGGTTGGCCGCGGGGAGGATCGGGTCCACCTGGGCCGGGCGGCGGAAGCCGGTGATCGCACCGGTCACGGCCGGGTTGCGCAGGGTCCAGGCGACGGCGACCGCGCCCGGGGTGGTGTCGTGCCGTTCGGCGACCGCGCGCAGCCGGTCGGCCAGGGCCAGGTGCCGGGACAGTTGCGGCTCGGTGAACCGAGGGTCGGTCTTGCGCCAGTCGTCGTCGGCCATCGTGGCCAGCCGCTCCCGGGTGATACCGCCGGTCAGCAGGCCTGACCCCATCGGCGAGTAGACGATGACGCCGATGTTCTGCTTCTCGGCCAGCGGCAGGATCTCCCACTCGGCGGCCCGTTCGATCAGCGAGTACTGCGGTTGCAGTGTCTCCACGGGGGCGATCGACTCGATGCGGTGCAGCTGCTCCGCGTCGAAGTTGGATACTCCGATGTGGCGAACCAGGCCTTGCTCCTTCAGTTCGGCCAGCGCCGCCCAGCCCTCCTCGATGTCGGATTCCGGGTTGGGCCAGTGGATCTGGTACAGGTCGATCGCGTCCACGCCGAGCCGATCCAAGCTGGCCTCGGCCTCGCGCAGGATCGAGTCACGCTGGAGGCTGTGCCGCACGTGACCGGTGCCGTCGTCCAGCAACGAGCACTTGGTGAACACGTAGGGCCGCCCGGCCAGGCCCCGCAGCGCGTGCCCGACGGTCCGCTCCGAACGGCCGAACCCGTAGGCGGCGGCCGTGTCGATCCAGTTCACCCCGAGTTCCAGGGCCCGGTGGATCGCGGCTATCGCCTCGTCGTCGGCCTGCGGGCCCCAGCCGAACTCCCAGCCACCACCGCCGATCGCCCACGCACCGAAGCCGACCCGGGTGATCTCCAGACCGGTCTTGCCCAGCGGGGCGGTGCGAAGCTTCGTCTGCTGCATGATTCCTCCGTAGCTAACAGGTTCCCTTCACAACAAAACGGTACTATCAGTTTCGTATCGGTGCTACCGGCCGCGCTATTCCCTCCGTCACACCGCCCTCATGCCGTGCTTGGCGGTCGTATGGTTACTTACGAAACCAGTAGTATAGTTTTTGAACGGAGTGAACACCGATGGCTGTCCCCTCTCCCCTGGGCGCCCGGCAGACCGTGGCAGCCCTCCTGACCTTGACCGTGGTCACCGGCCTCGTTGACGCCGTCAGCTACCTGCGACTGGGCCACGTGTTCGTCGCCAACATGACCGGCAACGTGGTGTTCCTGGGCTTCAGCGCGGATCCCCACTCCGGCCTGTCCGCAGCCGCCTCGGTGATCGCGGTCGCCGGGTTCGTCCTCGGCGCGCTGGCCGGCGGCAGGCTCGCGCACACCCTCGCCACTACCCCACCCCGCAGCTGGCTGGTCATCGCCCTCACTGGCGAAGCGATCATCATCGGCCTGGTCGCCGTGCTGACCGCGACCACCGTGCTGCCCTTCACCGGCCACGGCAGCTTCGCCACCATCGCGATCCTCGCCTGCGCCCTCGGCATCCAGAACAGCACCGTCCGCCACCTGGGCGTCCTCGACCTGACCACCACCGTGCTGACGTTGACCCTCACCGGGCTGGCCGCCGACAGCGGGCTCGCCCACGGAACCGGAGCCAAGCCACACCGCCGCCTCGGCTCCATCGCCGCGATGCTCGCCGGCGCCGCAGCAGGCGCGGCCATCCTCCAGTGGTCCCCGCCCGCCGCACTGGCGATCGCCGCCCTGCTCGTCGCCACCGTCGCCGCGACCTTCGCCACCGCGCACCGCTCGGCGGGCGACGAAGCGGATCCAGCACACCCGGACCGCTGACATTCGTCCCGATCGCGATATTCCTGGGCCCCGCTGCCGCTACCGGACGACCGCGGCCTGCTTGGCGACCAGGTGGCGGACGAAGAACCGCTCCCAGCTGTCCCGTTCGAACATCGGGATGCCGAGATGGCCACCCGGGTTCACGTGCATCGACTTCTCGGTCGAGCCGAAGGCGTCGAACAGCGCGATGCCCGCATCCCGGCCTGCGATCTCGTCATCCCACTGGAACACGAACTCGACCGGAATGGTGATCCGCTGCGCGGCTTCGGCCATCGCAGGATGCAGCCCGGCCAGTCCGAAGACGGCGGCGGTGATCCTGGGTTCCGCCGCGACGAACGGCACACCGATGGCGGTGCCCATGGACACGCCCCAGTAGCCGACCGGACCGTCCCCACCGATGATGTCCAGTTCCTGCAGGGCATCCAGGGTGGCCTGCCATTCGGCGACGGCCTTGCTCGCCCGCTCGGCCATCTGCCGGGCGACGTCCTCGCTCATCGGGCGCCGCTGCGCGATCCGCTCCCTGACGTTCCTGGCGAACTCGGCGGCCTGCTCCGGGGTGACACGGTCACCGTGATCGGGTGCGTCGATGGCGGCGACCGCGAAGCCGAGTGCCCGCACGTAGTGCCTGGCCCGCGCCAGGTGCGTGTCGACCCGCTTGTGCTGCGACCCGCCGTGTCCCATCAGTACCAGCGGCCGGGGGCCGGTGGCGTCAGCCGGCGCCCAGAGCACACCCGGCACCCGCTCGCCCGCCACCTCCAGTTCGAAATCCCGTTCGGTGACGTCCTTCTCGGTGTGCTCGGCAGTGACACGCATCAGTGGGCGCCTTTCTCTGTCGTCGACCGAACACGATTCTAGTAGAGCGCCGGGATCGGCGACATGAGCTCAGCCCAGGTGATCAGCATCCTGGCCGGACCGCGCGTGGGACACGCCTGTGACTCTCAGCGGGGCACCAGCGATCGAACGGCCCACTGGACGCGGCTCGCACCAGTGAGCTCGGTCGGCACCACAGCGTGATCGCCTCCGGCGCGACCATCCGGCAGCTCCTGGCCGTCCCGGTGATGTGGGAAAAGTCTGCGGTCGCGCCCGCCGCACAGGAGCGTCGTCCGGCGCGGGCCCGGCCACCTCAGCCCCCTGCACGCCTGACTGATGCTCATCCCGCTGGCCGTGGGCCAAGCCGTCGCCGCCAATCTCTGCGGGCGACTTCTCACTTCCCGGGGTACCCGCCTCCCCCTCACGCTGGGCGGCGCGCTACCCGTCTCCCTGACCGGCGGCTACGACCTCAGCAAAACGGCTCGCAAGCTCGACGTCGACCTGGGGGAGAACGGCGAGAACGTCAACAAGACGATCGAGCACCCTGCACGCGGTCGCCGTGCTCGGCGTCACCCAGACCCACGGCCCCCTGCTCCGCGGCACGGTAGGAGGCGAAGATGTCGCCGTGAACTCATCGCCGCAGGCTCGCGACCGTGACCCCGAACCCGGCCCGGCTCCTGATCACCGCTACCTCCTCGACAACGCGCAGGCCGAGGCAGGCGAACGGTTCGTCGCGCTGGCCGAACTGTTCGACGGCGTGACGCGCGGGCACTTCGACCGCCTGGGGGTGGGGCCGGGATGGCGCTGCTGGGAGGTGGGCGCTGGAGGGCGCAGCATCCCCGAGGCGCTCGCCGCGGCCGTCGGACCGACCGGGTACGTACTGGCGACGGACATCGATCCAGCGTGGCTGGACCCGCACGGGACCTATGAGGTACGCCGGCACGACATCGTCGCGGATCCGCCG
>DASXYT010000144.1:0-11480 GCA_036502345.1 Pseudonocardiaceae bacterium
GCTGAGGCCGGGGCCGCCGGTCTCAGGGCCGTGCGATAGCCCTCTGACGTCTAACTAAGCTGTCGGTCATGACGATGCGTCGAATGCTGACCGGGGACCGGCCGACCGGCAAGCTGCACCTCGGGCACTACGTGGGCCGCATCGCCAACCGGATCCGGCTCCAGCAGGAGTACGAGGCGTTCTTCATCATCGCCGACCTGCACATGCTGACCACCAAGAACACCCGCGAGGACATCGAGATGGTGGCGGAGAACGCCCGCCACCTCGTGCTGGACTCGCTGGCCGCCGGTATCGACCCGGAGAAGGCCACGTACTACCTCCAGTCCGCGGTGCCCGAGGTCTGTGAGCTGAACACGCTGTTCCAGAACCTGGTCACGGTGCCTCGGCTGGAGCGCATCCCGAGCCTGAAGGACATGGCACGGGACGCCGGCAAGGAGGAGATGCCCTACGGGCTGCTCGGCTACCCGGTGCTCCAGGCGGCCGACATCCTGTGCGTGCGGGCGCACGTGTGCCCGGTCGGCAAGGACAACGCGCCGCACGTGGAGATCACCAGGGAGATCGCCCGCCGGTTCAACTACCTCTACGGCGACGTGTTCCCGGTCACCGAGATGATCGAGGCGGACGTGCCGACGCTGGTCGGCACGGACGGCCAGGCGAAGATGAGCAAGAGCATCGGCAACGTCATCTACCTGTCCGACCCGCCTGCCGACGTGCGCAAGAAGGTCATGGGCATGTACACCGATCCCAAGCGGATCAGGGCGGACATCCCCGGCACCGTCGAGGGCAACCCGGTGTTCAGCTACCACGACGTGTTCAACGAGAACAAGGCCGAGGTCGAGGACCTCAAGACCCGCTACCGCGAGGGCAAGGTCGGCGACGTCGAGGTCAAGGAGAAGCTGGCCGCCGCGATCAACCGGTTCCTGGCGCCGATGCTCGAGCGCAGGGCGAAGTACGAGGAGCAGAGCGGCCTCGTCGACCAGTTGATCGTGGAGGGTACGGCCCGGACCCGCAAAGAGGTCCAGGAGACGGTGTTCGCCACCCGCAAGGCGATGGGCCTCACGGGCGCCTTCAATCAACTGCGTCGTAAGGCGGAACGCTCCGGTCGCCTGAGCACGTCCTGAGTTAGTTCCGCTGGCACCCGACGCCGAGTTCGCAGCAGCACCCACTATAGTACGCATAGCTGTACTATAGTGGGTGCTGCTGTTCGTCTTCGATCGCTGAGGTGTCTGTCATGGAACTGAGTCGGCCACTGTCGACGGTCACACCTACGCTCGATGGCGATGTGCTCGCCGTGTTGGCGAGGAGCGACGTCACATTTACGACAGGTCAGCTCCACCGAATTCTGACACGGAACTCGGAAGAGGGCATACGCAAGGTGCTGCTTCGACTGGTCAAACAGGGCGTCGTGCAGTCCGACAGGGTTGGCAACGCGTTCATCTATCGTCTCAACCATGATCATCTCGCCGCAGAGTACATCATCGGTCTCGCCGACTTGCAGGGAAAGCTCCTGAAGCGTATCGAGGACCGGCTCGAATCGTGGAGGCAGCAGCCTGAGTATGCGGCAATATTTGGCTCCGCCGCTCGTGGCTCCATGACGGCGGACAGTGATCTGGATCTGCTGTTAGTTCGACCGGACGATGTCGACGATACGTTGTGGGAAGCACAAGTCGGCGACTTGGCAGCAGAGATGACCCGTTGGACCGGTAACGATACGCGACCCTTGGAATTCACGGCTTCTGAAGTGGCGGCACATGGTCGTGACGAGCCGGTACTGGACGCGGTGCTGGACCACGGGCTTACCGTGGCCGGAAGGCGCTCCTGGCTTAGCGAGCAACTACGAAAGGAGTAGGTCCGGCGTGCGGACCCAACCGTGCAACTCGGAGATCCGTGAGGGCCGTCTGCGGAAAGCGGGAAGCTTCATGGATGCGGCGAGTGTCATTCACGAATTCGCCGATCAGGACGAAACAATCGCCGATGTCTACGTGACCTTGTGCGTTCACGCAGGCATCGCCGCATCGGACGTGATCTGTTGTGTCAACATCGGCGAGCACGCCAGGGGCGAGAGCCATTCTGACGCAGTCGCACTACTGAAGAAGGTGGACAAGGCTGCCGCCAAGGATCTGAACGCCCTTCTCAACCTGAAGACGAAGTCCGGGTATAGCCATACTGCCGTCACTACGGCCGAGTTCAAGAGAGCCGGGCGGGCGGCCGCAGCACTTGTCGAGAATGCCCGCCGCGCTCACTCATCCGCAGGCAGATGAAGGAGATTCAGAAGGTGGTGTGATGGCCCGCCCGCTGTATGCCCGTGTGGGTAGCAGCTCCTGGTGACGCTCGCAGGGCGTCCGGCCGGGCGGCCGGGCATCACAACGCACACGATCGGGTCTGAGCGGTTAGGCAATGTTCACCTGTCGTCAATACCAGCGGTGGACAATGGTCCTGTGTCTGCTGGGGGGCGATAGTGGTCGAGCAACGCCGGCCGAATCCGCGCGACCGTTGGTAACCCGATCCCGTCGACGGCGTTCCGGGTCAGGTGACGTCGTGGTACGTGGATAACGACAAGCCGCCCAGGTTCCTGCCCAGCACCATCGGGCTCGTCCTGTTCATCTCGTTTCCCGGCTGGGTGCTCCTGTTCGCCGGCCGCTCCGGGTACTTCTTCAGCGTCCCGGCCACGGTCACCCTTGTGCTGATCGCCCTGGCGACCAGCGTGAGGACGCGCTTCCGGTGCCGGGCAGCGGTACGGAAGATGGAGCTGTCGGCGGATCGCCGGCAGATCACGCTGTCGCTGATGAACGGCAAGGACGTCACGTTCGACGTGGCCGATGCCGAGCGCGTGGTCGCGACCGAGTGGGAGTTGCGCGACGGCCCGTCGATGGTCCTGCGCATCCAGGTCGGCGGCCGGACCTACCGGACGCGGCACGGTCCGGTCGATGGCGCGCAACGGTTTCTCGGCACGTTCGCCGAACACGGTGTGCCGATCACCGAAAAGACGCGGAACAGCGACTGAGCGGGTCAGTCCTTCTTGCTCTCTCGGCTCGCCAAGGAAGACCAGGCCGACAAATGCCCGAGTAGGTCGGTCGTTGGAGTTCGAACGGCAACGTAGCGCCGTGGTGGTTGGCGGACCAGGCAAAGCCATCTGCGCCTGATCACGGTGCGCGACAACGAAATGATTGCCGTCGCCGTCAAGGCGGTGTCGAGCAATTCACCTCGAACCCGAAGTGCTCGTACAGCGGCACGTTGGTGTCCTGAGCCCCTGCCCACGCCGGGTAGTCGGCCTGCTGCCCGGTTCTACCGGGTGTCACGCGCAGGCGTGGTCCTGCTTCGGCATTCCGGAATCCGCGTGCAGCATGTGATTGCGGAATCAATCCGGAACGTGACACAGGAAAGCAGGAAGTGATGCCATCCGTTAGTAACAGCATCAACCAATGGCTGACGATCCTCGGCGCGGGACTGGGACTGAACGTCGTCCAGTTCGGCACGCCGAACGTCGAGTACGACAGGAAGTCGGACGGCGCCTGGCTGTACCTGGAGGGCTTCGAGGTCGTACTGGGTGGCCAGCGGTACCGCGCCCACATCACGATCACCAAGCTGCCGACGAAGAAGATCGGCAGCGACGAGTGGACCTACTGCCACCTGACGGTCGAGCGCGCGAAGGACGGGCATGTCTTCTACGAGGTCTCCAGCGGTGGCGCCTTCCACACGACGACCACGCTCCTGAACCGCGAAGGCAAGCAACGCCAGGCGAAGGATCACTTCCCGGACAGCCACATCAACGACCCGGCACTCGTCAACGCGGTCGAGCACGACATGAGGCTGATCTTCAGGCACATCGCATGAGCGACCGGCCACGGTCTGATACAGCTGGTATCAGATCGTGGCCAGTCGGGCTCACTGCCCGTCGAGCGCAGGCTGTGGCACCAGGCGGCTGGTGAGGGTTCCGTCCGCGAGCATGTAGACGTTGCCCGTCCACTGGCCCCCGCCTGCCGGGTTGTAGGCGCGGCCCGGGCCGTACTGGCCGACTGTCGGGAAGTACTTCTGCCAGAACACGTTGTCCACGAAGGACACACTGCTCGCGCGGGCGGCCTGGCCGGCGTTGTCGCTCGCACCGTCGCCGCAGTAGCAGGTGTATCCGCCGCCGGCGAGCAGGTTGTCCTTGATCATGAAGTCCCTGTTCGCGCCGAACTCGGTGAACAGCGACAGTGTCGACGTCTGCCCGTTCGGGTTCAGCAGCGTGTTGTGCTCGACCGTCAGGCTCGAAGTACCGTCATCGAGGATGTTCTCGTTGTGGTCGCCGCGCATTGTCGGGCCCAGTTCGATGTAGTTGTCCTGGATCGTGTCGCCGGTACCGACGGTGACACCCAGCTGCTGGCCGACGAACTTGGAGCTGGTGATCAGCTGCTTCGCTCCGTAGGCGTCGCGCACGGCCTCGGTCGCGTACGGTGCCGAACCTGAGGTGTCCGTGATGACCGACACATGGTCGATCGTGGTCGTACAGCCCACGGGTGCCTTGTCCCAGATGGCGAACAAGTCCTCCGACGCGTCACCCCGGTACGCCTCGCCCGCATCCACTTCGACGTCGCGGATCGTCACACCACAACCGAGGACGGAGATCGTGCCGTTGAGGCGCACGTTCTGGTAGACCTGCCCGTTCGTCTTGAGCGACACGTCACCGCTCGCGCCGGACAGGGTGCCGGTTGCGCCCGTGCTGCCCGCGGTCGGAAACGACGTGGGCACCGAACCGGTGGTCGTGGTGGTCGGTTTGACCGTTGTCGTCGGTGTTGTCGTTGATGTCTTCGTCGGGGCCGCGGTGGTCGGCCGGGTCGTCGTAGTGGTCGGCGGCACCGTGGTCGTGGTGGGCGCGACGGTCGTCGTGGTCGGCGGCGGTGGCGGCCCGCCCGGCACGAACAGCACATCGACCCAGTAGTTCGAGGAGCGCCAGCTGTGCCGTGGGAACGACTGCGAGCCGTAGACGTAGACACCGGCATCGCGCGGTGCGAACAGGTCACCTGACCTGTGTGGACGGGCGAAGTAGCCCTGGTCCTCCGCGTAGTGGCCCTCCGGGGCCCAGTAGGACGCCGTGTACGTCGCCCTCGCTCGCACCGGCACCGGCTGGGCGAAGACGAGCGTCTGCCAACCGGACGCGGACTCCTGCGTGAACACGCCCACCGCGAGCCTGCGCCCCGTCGGGGACCACAGTGCACCTGTGTGCGTGCCCGTGTTGCCTGCGCCCTTGTAGAACAGGATCCCTTGCACCGAGCCGTTCACGGCCGGGATGAACCGCGTGCCCAGCTCGGCGCCTACCGGATCCCAGGTTGTCGGGGTCGACGGACGCACGTCGGTCGACCACAGGGACTGGACTGTCGGGGCTGCGGCTGCTGTGCCCATCACGACGCCGGCGAACACGGATGCTGCCAGCGCGAACACGCCAGCCCCCAGCCAGATTTTCTTTCTACCAGTGGTTACGACACTCGGCCGATGCATTCAGGGATCTCTCGTTCCTCCGGCTACCGCCGGATTGTCCTACCCCCGTGTAACCGCATACATCAGCTCGGGTCGAACAATCTTCGCCGAGCCGATCATGTGGCGAAACAACGAGATCCTCGTCGACCTCATTGATCATCTGCCTGGCCACTGTGCAGCCACTTAGGATGGGCAGCGTCGCGGTCTGGGACAGTACACGAACTTCACGGCTAATCAACACCCGTTCGGAACGGATAGATCAACACGCAGAGTTACCGTCCTGAGATCTGCGTCCTTACGCACGGTATACGGGGATAAATAGGACAAGATTGGGCGTCACCCCGAGTGCCTGGTGAATGTCAGAATTGCTCGAGAAGACCGGTCCGAAACTTGATCATCCATGCGGAACTATCCGCCCAGGTAGCGGACCTGGTTGTGCTTCTCCCGCTGGATGTCCGCTCTCGCCGTTCGGACTTCCTCGCGGTCGGCAACCTCTGGAACGCCCACTTCCCACCACGCGCCTGACTCGGTCCACGCTGCTGGATTCGTGCGCACGACGACCACTGCCGGCCGATCCGCCGCTGCTGTTTTCGCCTCGCCGTAGGCGGCTGCCAGTTCTGCTACGCCGCCGTTATTGTCAACTGTGTACACCGCACAACCCAAAGCTGCCGCGTGCGCCGCGAAGTCCACGCGGGGCGGTGCCGCCAATTCGGAGCGGCAGTCCGCGTACAGGTTGTTGAACGCCTCGCCGCCCTGGCCTTCCTGCAACCTCGCGATCACCGCATAACCGTCGTTGTCACACACCACGGCGACAAAACCGTGCCCTGCGAACGCGGCCGAGAACAGTTCCGAGTTGGCCATCAGGTACGAGCCGTCACCCAACAGCGTGGTCACCACACCGCGGCCCCGCCGGGCCATGGCCGCGCCCCACGCGCCTGCCAACTCGTAGCCCATGCACGAGAAGCCGTATTCGACGTCCATCGTGGGCTGGTCACCGGCGGCCCGCCAGCCGCCGATCAGTTCACCGGGTAGCCCACCCGACGACGTCATCACGTAGTCCTCGGGCCCGGACAGTTCGTTCACCACGCCGACCACCTGCGCGTAGGTCAACTGCCCGCCCGCGCCGCGCAACGCGTTGATCTGCGCATCCCAGCGCAGCCGCTCGGTCGCCGCCCTGACCGTCCAGTCCCTGTCGACCCGCCAGTCGCCCAGTGCCGAGGCCAGTTCGGTGATGCCTTCCAGCGCGTCACCGACCAGGGCGAGGCTGCCGTGTTTCACCGCGTCGAACCTCGCCGCGTTGAGCGCGACGATCCGCACCTCGGACGAGAACACCGTCCACGACGCCGTCGTGAAGTCCTGCAGCCGGGTGCCGATGGCCACGACCACGTCGGCGGCCTCGGCGACCGCGTTGGCCGAACTGGACCCCGTGATGCCCAGCGGACCCGCGTACAGCGGATGGTCGTGCCGGATCAGCGTTCGGCCCGCCGTCGTCTCGGTGACCGGGATGCCGTGCCGTTCCGCGAAGGCCAACGTTGCCGCCGTCGCCCCTGAGTACCGCACCCCACCGCCCAGCACGAGCAGCGGGCGACGGGACGAACGCAGCAGGTCAGCGGCCTCGGTCAACGCCCTGCGGTCCGGTCGCGGCCGTGGCACGCGGTGCACTACCGGCGTGAACAGCGCCGACGGGAAGTCGAACGCCTCCGCCTGCACGTCCTGCGGCAGCGCCAGCACCACCGGCCCGCAGTCGGCCGGATCGGTGAGCACGCGGGCCACCTGGGGAAGCGTGGCCAGCAGCTGTTCCGGCCTGGTGATCCGGTCGAAGTACCGGCTGACCGCGCGGAACGCGTCGTTCACCGTGCCACCCGGGTCACCGAAGTGCTCCACCTGCTGCAGCACGGGGTCAGGCGCCCTGCTGGTGAACGTGTCACCGGGCAGCAGGAGCAGCGGCAGTCGGTTGGCGTGCGCGACACCGGCCGCCGTGACCAGGTTCAGCGCACCAGGCCCGATCGACGTCGTGACGACGCCGACCTGGCGCCGGTCGGTGGCCTTCGCGTAGCCGACCGCGGCCAGCGCCATGCCCTGCTCGTTCTGGCCACGCCATACCGGCAACTCGTCGGCGTGCTCGGCCAACGCGGTACCGAGGCCCAGTACGTTGCCGTGGCCGAAGATGGCGAACACGGCAGGAAACAGCGGTGCCACCGTGCCGTCCAGCAGTTCCGTCCGCTGCGCCACCAGCCAGCGAACCAGGGCCTGCCCCGTGGTCAGCATCATCGGGCTGCTCCGCCGAACGGCAGCCGCGGGTCGACCTGTTCGGCCGCCCAGGTGTCCCGGATCCAGCCGTGCGCCGGATCGTCGGTGAACAGCCATTCCCGCTGGTCACCGGGGCCTGCCATGACGTTGAGGTAGTACATGTCGTAGCCGGGCGGCGCCATCGACGGACCGTGGTAGCCGTAGGGGATCAGCACCACGTCGCCGGTCCGCACCTCGGCGAACACGTCGATCTCCCGGTCCACGTCGGACGAGTAGACCCGCTGGTAGCCGACCCCGCCCCTGTCGATCTCGAAGTAGTAGATCTCCTCGAGCGCCCGCTCGTTCGCGTTGTGCACGTCGTGCTTGTGCGGGGGATAGGACGACCAGTTCCCGCCCGGCGTGAGCACCTCGACCACCATCAGCCGGTCGGCGTCGAACGTCTCCGGCGTGCACAGGTTGTGCACCTCACGGCTGGCGTGGCCGGCACCGCGCAGTTCGACGGGCACCGACGCGGCCGGGCCGTACCTGGTCGTCAGGTGCCGCTGTGCCCTGGAGGACGGCAGCGCGAACCGGCCGCCGTTGATGGCCTCGATCCGGGCGCTCGTCTCCGTTGGCAGATAAGCGAAATCGGTCGGCCCGCTGAACACGTCCCTGCGGCCGGCCAACTCCATCGAGACGTCCGAAGTGGACACGATGTAGCCGCCGGACAGCGGCAGGACAAGGCACTCGTCCTGCTCGGTGCGCAGCTCGTAGCTCGCCCCGGCCGCCAGCATCACGACGTCGAGGCCGCAGAACTCCCAGCCAGCCGACTCCGGGGTCACGGCGCTCACGGCGCCTCCGCGGGATCGACGGGGTACTCGGCCACGGCCGCCGGCGGCCGCTCGAACTCGTGGCTCAGCTCGTCCAGTTCGGCGCCGCCCGCCATCAGCCGGACCAGTTCGTCCCGGTCCAGGTCGGCCTTGGCGTAGCTGCCCAGGCTGCGGCCGCGCTTGAGCACGACGAACCGGTCACCGACCGGGTAGGCGTGGTGTGGGTTGTGGGTGATGAAGATGACGCCCAACCCCAGCTCACGGGCCTGCACGATCCTGCGCAGCACCACGCCGGCCTGCTTCACGCCGAGTGCCGATGTCGGCTCGTCCAGGATCAGCAGCCGCGCGCCGAAGTGGATGGCCCGCGCGATCGCCACCGACTGCCGCTCGCCACCGGACAGCGTGCCGACCGCCTGGTCCGGGTCGCGCACGTCGATGCCCATCGCACCCAGTTCCTTGCTGGTCAGCTCCTTGGCCAGCGTGACGTCGAACCGCCGGAACGGTCCCCAGCCCTTCGTCGGCTCGGAGCCGAGGAAGAAGTTCCGCCAGATCGACATCAGCGGCACCATCGCCAGGTCCTGGTAGACCGTGGAAATGCCCTGCGCCCGAGCGTCGCGAGGGCTGGTGAACTCGATCGGCTCGCCGTCCACCAGGAACTCGCCCCGGTCCGGGGTGAACACGCCGGACAGGATCTTGATCAGCGTCGACTTGCCGGCTCCGTTGTCGCCGAGCACGCACGTCACCTGGCCCGGGTACACCGCGAGCGAGATGTCCTGCAGCGCGTTGACACTGCCGAAGAACTTGCTGATCTCGCGGACCTCCAGCAGTGCGGTCCCAGCCGGGGTCTCGTTGTCCGTCATCGCCGCGCCTTCGTCGCTCGCCGGTAGATGAGTGTGTTCACGCCGACCGCCAGGAACAGGATGATGCCGAGGAACGTGAAGTCCCACGAGCTGTCCCAACCGGAGTAGATGACACCCTGGAACGCCATGCCGATGATGCACGCGCCCAGCGCAGCGCCGACCACGGAGCCGTAGCCGCCGGTGAGCAGGCAGCCACCGACGACGGCCGCGATGATGTAGTAGAACTCGTTGCCGACACCCTGCTCGGACACCGCGTTCGAGGCCTGCGTGAACGAGATGACGCCGACCAGCGCGGCGGCCGTCGACGTCGTCACGAACAGCGAGATCTTGGTGCGTGCCACCGGCACACCGACGTTGCGGGCGGCATCCATGTCACCGCCGACCGCGAAGATCCAGTTGCCGAACGTGGTCCGGCCCAGCACCCAGACGGCCACGATGGTCACCGCGATGAACCACAGGATCGCGGTCTGGTAGCCGTTGGGCAGCGCGGAACTCTTGGCGAACGAACTGCCGAAGATCGCCTTCGCGCTGGTCAGGCCTGGATGCGACGGGCCGGTCAGGCCGACCGAGGTGCTGCCGTGGTTGACCAGCAGCACCCCGCCGATGCTCAGGCCGCGAATGAGGAAGTACGTCGCCAGCGTCACGATGAAGCTGGGCAGTTTCGACTTCACCACCACGTAGCCGTTGAGCAGGCCGATCAGCGCCGCGAACACGAACGTGACGACGATGGCCGCCCACGCGTTCCAGTGCAACTGGCCGACCAGCAGGGCGGTGATGATCGCGGTGAACCCGGTCATGCCGCCGGTGGACAGGTCGAACTCGCCGCCGATCATCAGCAGGCCGACCGGCACCGCCATGATCCCGAAGAACGCCGCCTGCTGACTCCACGACTGGAAGCCGGTCTGGGTCAGCCACAGGCCCTGCTGGTCGGTGACGGCGAACAGCACGAAAACCGCGATCGCACCGATCAGCGCGCCGAGCGCGGGCCGGCGCAGGGCGCGGGTCAGCCCGCTGGTCCTGGCCAGCCGTTCGTCCTGGCCTGTCGGCGGTGGCGGGGTGTCCGCCGTGACTTCAGTCGTGCTCATGCTGTCCTCCCGCAGTGGGGTGCCGGGCCTTGGTCGGGCCCGGCACCCCGGCCGGTCAGTCGTCGCCTGCCGCGATGGCCGATGCGACCTTCGCGATGTTGCTGCTGTCCACCAGGAGCGGGCCGCTGGGCACGGTCGAGCCGCCACCCACCGAGTTGCCCTCGTGCTTCTTGTACAGGTACAGGATGGTGATCGGCAGGTAGCCCTGCAGGTACTGCTGCTGGTCCACCGCGAAGTCCATGGTGGGCGGGCTGGCCTGCAGGTCGTTCTGGATGTCGGAGTCCAGGTCGAACGTGGCGATCTTCACGTGCGCGGGCTTCGCCGTGACCAGTGCCTGGCCGATCGCGGTGTTCAGCGTCATCACGGCGTTCACCCCGGGGTGGCCCTGCAGGTACGCGCTGACCTGGCCGATCGCCTGCTGCGGGTTGGACGCCGCGTTCGGTGTGGACAGGATCAGTTCGGTGCACGCCGGACCGGTGGCAGGCGCGTTGCCCGTCGAGCACTTCTGGCCGACGCCGAGGCCCTGCGCGATGCCGTCACAGCGGTCCAGCAGGTTCTGCCCGGACTGGTGGATCACGCACAGCACGTTGCCCGCGTTCTCCTGCTTGAACCGCTGGCCTGCCTTCTGCCCGGCCAGGCTCTCCGGCTGGCCGACACACGTGATGGCCTTGGCCGCGGCGATGTCCGCGTCGTCGCAGCCGGCGTTGAGCAGCACCACCGGAATGCCGGCGGCCGATGCGGCGGCCAGTGTCGGGTTCATCGCCGTCGGCGCGTGGTCGGACACCGCGATGCCGTCCACCTTCGCGTTGATCGCGTTCTGGATCTGCGCGTTCTCCGCGTTGTCGTCCGGCTGTGCCTGGCCCTGCGTCTGCGAGCCGTACGTCTCGGACAACTTGCAGCCCATGTCGGCGGCCGCGTTCTTGGCTCCCTTGTAGACGACGCTCCAGAAGTTCCCGTTGTCACCGTGGGTGATCACCGCGAACTTGTAGGTGCACGGGCCGGCGCCGCCGCCCGCGCCG
>DASXYT010000145.1:0-11170 GCA_036502345.1 Pseudonocardiaceae bacterium
CCCCGCGCGCCCGGCCTTGTGGGAGCGTGCAGCCATGCGTCTGGAGCTTCGGGGCATCACCAAGCGGTTCGGCGCGCTGGCCGCCAACGACTCGATCGACCTTGTCGTGCAGCCCGGCGAGATTCATGCCCTGCTCGGCGAGAACGGTGCTGGCAAATCGACCCTGATGAACGTCCTCTACGGCCTGTACCAGCCGGACGAGGGCGAGATCGTGATCGACGACAAGCCCGTCAGGTTCGGCAATCCCGGTGACGCGATCGCGGCCGGCATCGGCATGGTGCACCAGCACTTCATGCTGGTTCCGGTGTTCACGGTCGCGGAGAACGTCATGCTGGGCCACGAGTGGACGAACGGCCCGTTCGGCGTGCTGGCCCGAGGCACGGCCAGGGCCAGGGTCCGCGAACTCTCCGAGCGCTACCGGCTCGATGTCGACCCGGACGCACTGGTCGGTGATCTGCCGGTGGGTGTGCAGCAGCGGGTGGAGATCCTCAAGGCCCTGGTGCACGACGTGGACGTGCTGATCCTGGACGAGCCGACCGCGGTGCTCACCCCGCAGGAGATCGACGAACTGATCCGCGTGATGGGCGAACTGCGCACGGCCGGCAAGTCCATCGTGTTCATCACCCACAAGCTCCGTGAGGTCAAAGCAGTCGCGGACCGGATCACGGTGATCCGGCGCGGCAAGGTGGTCGGCGAGGCGTCGCCACAGGACACCGAGGAAGAACTCGCCGGGATGATGGTCGGCCGCGACGTGCAACTCGTGGTGGCCAAGGATCCCGCCAAGCCGGGCGACGTGAGCCTGCGCATCGCCGGACTGACCATTCTGGACGACCGGGGTTCGGTCGCCGTCGACGACCTGAGCCTGGACGTGCACGCCGGCGAGATCGTCGGCCTGGCCGGGGTGCAGGGCAACGGCCAGGAGGAACTGGTCGAGGCGCTGCTCGGCGTGCGGGTGCCGGAGTCCGGCTCGGTCTCCCTGAACGGCACCGAACTGATCGGCCGCTCGCCGCACCAGGTGCTGGCAGGCGGCCTCGGCTACGTGCCGGAGGACCGCCAGCACGACGGTCTGGTCGGCCCGTTCACCGTGGCCGAGAACCTGGTGCTGGACACCTACGACCGTGAGCCCTACGGCGCCGGTCTCGCGCTGCGCATCCCGGAGATCCGGCGCAACGCGCAGCAGCGGGTGGACGAGTTCGACATCAGGACCCCGTCCATCGACGCCACCGCGAGCACGCTGTCCGGCGGCAACCAGCAGAAGGTCGTGCTGGCACGGGAGATGTCCCGGCCGTTGAAGGTGTTCGTGGCCTCCCAGCCGACCCGTGGCGTCGACGTCGGCGCCCAGGAGTTCATCCACCGCCGGATCATCGCCGAGCGGGACAACGGCACGCCGGTGGTGATCGTGTCCACCGAGTTGGACGAGATACTCGCGCTCGCCGACCGGATCGCGGTGATGTACCGGGGCCGGATCATCGGTGTGCTGCCGGCCGGCGCGTCCAGGGACGCCGTCGGCCTGATGATGGCCGGTGTCGCGCCCGATACCGCCCAGGCCGAGGCCGAGGCGCATCCCAGCGCGCTGACCGTGTCGGAGCACGAAGAGCAGCAGGAGTCGCAGTCATGACCGTAACGGTGGAGAAGCCGGTCGGGCCGGCCACGGCTCCGGAGCGGGAGGAGCGGCCCCGCCGCGGCGACGGCTGGCTGGTGAGCGTGCTGGCCGTGGTGGTCGCGCTGGTGCTCGGCGGCCTGCTGATGATCTTCACGGATCACACCGTGCAGGGCGACATGGGGTTCTTCTTCTCAGCCCCGGGATTCTTCTTCGCCGACGCGTGGCACGTGGTGGCCTCCGCGTATGAGGCGATGTTCTCCGGTGCCGTCTTCAACATCCACAACGACGGCACGCTGTCCGGTGTGCTCGGCCCGCTGGCCGACACCACGCAGGTCGCCGCTCCGCTGATCTGCGCGGGCCTGGGCATCTCGCTGGCGTTCCGGTCCGGCCTGTTCAACATCGGCGGTGAGGGCCAGATCGTGCTCGGCGCGTTCTGCTCCGGCTACGTCGGCTTCGAGTGGCACCTGCCGATCATCATCCACCTGATCGTGGCGATCCTGGCCGGCATCGCGGGCGGCGCGATCTGGGGTTACCTCGCCGGCTTCCTGAAGGCGAGGACCGGGGCGCACGAGGTGATCACCACGATCATGCTCAACTACGTCGCCCTGTTCGGCCTGAAGTACCTGCTCAGCCTGCACAGCATCCAGCAGCCGGGCAATCCGCAGGCCAGCAAGGTGATCGACGGCAACGCCCAGTTGCCGCACCTGCTCGGCAGCAGCCTCAACTTCGACATCGGCATCCTGCTCGCGATCGCCGCCGCCGCCGTCGTGTGGTGGGTGATGTCGCGCAGCACCATCGGTTTCCGGCTGCGGGCCGTCGGCGCGAACCCGGCCGCCGCGCGCACCGCCGGTATGAGCGTGTCCCTCACCACGATGCAGGCGATGCTGCTGGCCGGCGCGCTGGCCGGGCTGGCCGGCACGATCATGGCGTTGGGCGGCACCACGTCCTACCAGATCACGCCAGGCATCTCGTCCAACTACGGCTTCGACGCGATCACCGTGGCCCTGCTCGGCAGGACCAGGCCGTGGGGCACGGTCGGCGCCGGTCTGCTGCTCGGCGGGCTCAAGGCGGGCGGTCGGACACTGCAGGCCGCGACCGCGGGCGCAGTCGGTGGTGGCGTGCCGATCGACATCGTCACGGTGATCGAGGCGCTGATCGTCATCTTCATCGCGGCACCCCGGCTGATCAGGGCGTTCTTCCGGCTGAAGGAGCGGATCGGCGGCCAGTTGACCGGTGCGGTGACGAACCTGTCGGTCGCCGTCAGCACCGCGCGGCGCGTCAGGGTGCCGAGGCATCTGTTCGCCGGTTCGCTGCAGGCGATCCTCGGCGTGCTCGGTGTGCTGGCGTTCGGGCTGGGGTCCAGAGCAGGCGGCAAGGCGCACTTCCAGTTGTCGCTGTCCGACGCGTCGATCAATCTGGGCACCCTCACGTTCACCGCGAGACCCGTAGTTCTCGTGCTGTGCCTGGTGGCCGTGCTGGTCGGCGGACTGCGCGCCGCGAAACTGCTCGGTCCCCGCTGGTGTTCGACGTTGGCGATCTTCTGCCTGGTCACGGCGTTCATGGTGTGGTCGGTGGCCGGATCGCAGAGCGGCCTGAACATCGTGTCGCTGTTGCAGGGTTCGCTGTTCCCGTCCGCGATCCCGCTGATCCTCGGCGCACTGGCCGGCGTGATCGGCGAGCGGTCCGGTGTGGTGAACGTGGCACTGGAGGGGCAACTGCTGCTCGGCGCCTTCATGGCTGCCGTGGCCGCGACGGCGTTCGGCAGCGTGTGGGCCGGGGTGCTCGGCGGTGTGGTGGCCGGTGTGCTGCTGGCGGCGATCCTCGCCGTGCTGGCCATCCGCTACCTGGTCGATCAGGTGATCGTCGGCGTGGTGCTCAACCTGTTCGCGCTGGGCATCACGAACTTCTTCTACCAGACGCTGTTGGCCAACAACCCGCAGAGCTACAACACCCCTGGTTACTTCTCGCTGATCAAGATTCCGGTGCTCGGCGACATCCCGATCATCGGTCCCGTGCTGTTCGACGGCACGATCTTCCTGTACGCAACGTATGTATTGGTCATCGTCGTCCACTTCGGACTGTTCCACACCAGGTGGGGCCTGCGGCTGCGGGCCGTCGGCGAGCACCCGAAGGCGGCCGACACGGTCGGCGTCAACGTGCAGCGGACCAGGTACCGCGCTGTGCTGCTCGGCGGCGTGGTCGCCGGTCTGGCCGGTGCGTTCCTGGTGGTGGGTACCGGTTCTGCCAACACGTTCGTGGAGAACATGTCGTCCGGCAAGGGATTCATCGCATTGGCCGCGGTGATCTTCGGCCGGTGGAGCCCCGCCGGTGCTGTCGCTGCCGCGCTGCTGTTCGGTTTCGCCGACCAGTTGGGCAGCCTGCTGTCCCAGGCAGGCGCGCCGATCGACTCGAACCTGCTGCTCACAGCGCCCTACATCGCGACCATCTTCGCGGTGGCCGGCGTGGTCGGCCGGGTGCGTGCCCCGGCCGCCGACGGGCAGCCCTACATCCTGGGGTGACGCATGACCACGATCGACTGGGACGCGCTGCGCTCGGCCGCGGTGATCGCGGCGCAGGTGGCGTACGCGCCCTACTCCGGCCTGCTCGTCGGGTCGGCGGCGCTGTGTGACGACGGGCGGACGGTGGCCGGCTGCAATGTGGAGAACGCCTCCTACGGGCTGACGCTGTGCGCCGAATGCACGATGGCAGGCCAGTTGCGGCTGACCGGCGGCGGCCGGTTCGTCGCGGTGGCGTGCCGCAGCGGTGACGACGGGCTGTTGATGCCGTGCGGCCGGTGCCGCCAGGTGCTCTACGAACTCGGTGGTCCGGACTGCCTGCTGGACACCCCGCGCGGCATCCTGCCGATGAGCGAGGTACTGCCGGACGCGTTCGGCCCGGCGCAGCTACCGTGACGGGCATGTTCTCCACAGTGGACGTGATCCACGTCAAGCGGGACGGCGGCAGGCTGACCGACGAGCAGATCGACTGGGTGGTGGACGCCTACACCCGGGACGCTGTGGCAGAGGAACAGATGGCCGCGCTCGCCATGGCCATCTACTGCAACGGCATGGACACCGCCGAAACCGCCCGCTGGACGGCGGCGATGATCGCGTCCGGCGAGCGGCTGGACCTGTCCGGCGTGCGCAGGCCCACGGTGGACAAGCATTCGACCGGTGGTGTCGGCGACAAGATCACGCTACCGCTGGCCCCGCTGGTGGCAGCGTGTGGTGCCGCGGTGCCGCAGTTGTCCGGTCGCGGTCTCGGCCACACCGGCGGCACGCTGGACAAATTGGAGTCCATCCCCGGCTGGCGCGCGCAGTTGTCCAATGAGGAGATCATCAGCCAGCTCAACGATGTCGGTGCCGTCGTGTGTGCGACGACTCCGACGCTGGCCCCCGCCGATCGCAAGCTGTACGCGCTGCGAGACGTGACCGGCACGGTCGAGTCGATCCCGCTGATCGCCAGTTCGATCATGAGCAAGAAGATCGCCGAGGGTGCCGGCGGGCTGGTGCTGGACGTGAAGGTCGGCTCCGGCGCGTTCATGAAGACGCACGAACGGGCCCGCGAACTGGCTTCGGCGCTGGTCGGCATCGGCGGCCAGCACGGGATTCCGGTCAGTGCTCTGTTGACGGACATGTCGGTGCCGCTCGGCCTGGCGGTCGGCAACGCGGTCGAGGTGGCCGAGTCGGTTGACGTGCTGCGCGGTGGCGGGCCTGCCGATGTCGTCGCCCTGACCGTGGCGCTGGCCAGGGAGATGCTGGCGCTGGCCGGATTGTCCGATGTGGACCCGGCTGCTGTGCTCGCTTCCGGTGCCGCGTACGAGACATGGTGCCGGATGATCAGCGCACAGGGCGGTGACCCGGACGCTGCCCTGCCCACGGCGGACACAGTGCACATGGTCGAGGCACCTGGTGATGGTGTGCTGAGCCTGAATGCCTATGCGGTCGGGGTGGCCGCGTGGCGGTTGGGCGCGGGCCGAGCACGCAAGGAGGATCCGGTGGATCACGCGGCCGGCGTGTTGTGCCTGGCGCGGCCGGGTGATCGGGTGACGCAGGGGCAGCCGGTGCTGGAACTGCGCACGAACCGGCCGGACACCGTGCCGGCCGCACTCGACGCGTTGGTCGGCGGCTGGTCGGTGGCGGATGAGGCGCCGCCGCCGGGCGAGTTGGTCCTGGATGTGCTCCGAACCCCGTAGGTCTGGACGCGACGAAGCCCCGCAGACGACTGGTCTGCGGGGCTTCGCGTTATTCAGCTACGGTGATCGGCCCGACCGGGAGGTCCGGCCTGGCCGGGGTTAAATCGTGAAGCTCGCTCGCTCGCTTCACGCGCCTTCAGCAATATCGTCGGCGAGGTCGAGTTCCTTGCCGTTGGTCTTGCCGTTCTTCGGGCCACGGGCGCGGCGCTGCTGCCTGGGCAGTGCCATCGGCGGCGGGGGCGGGGTCGGGCCGCCGCCACCGAGGATGAGTTCGGCGAAGGTGGCCATGGCCTCGTCCAGCTGACCGGCGTTGCGGCGCTCGGAGTCCTCGTTCGCGCTGCGCACCAGCGACACCAGCGACTCGGTGTCCGGCCGAGCGGACACAGTGCCCTTGACCTGCGACAACCCCTGCTCGACGCTGGTGGACAGCTCACCGAGGCGACCGCCGATACCGCTTTCGACGGCGTCGATGCGGGCGGCCATGGCGTCCAGCCTGCTGGTCACCTGCTCCAGCCGGTCGGTCAGGGCCGCGAGCCGGTCGGTCGGGTCGAGCGAAGCCCTGGCCTGCTCGACCGAAGCGTCGACGCGGCCGGTCAGGTCGTCCCGGGCGGCGTCGATGTGGCCGTGCAGCGCCTCGCGGGCCTCGCGCACCGAGTCGCCGGTCTCGGCGAGCCTGCCCGACAGCGCCTCGTGGGCCTGGGTGAACTTGCCGTGCAGCGACTCGGCGGCCTTGTCGACCGACGTGCCGACAGCCGCGGTGGACTCGGTGACGGAGCGGTACAGAGCCTCCCGCGTGCCGTCCATGTGCTCGTGCACGCCCTCGCCGACCTCGTCGATCCGGCCGCGCAGGGCGGTTTCCAGCAGCTCAAGCCGTTCCTTCAGCGGCACGTGCACCTCGCGCGGGAGGTTGTCGAGCTTGCCGTCCTGCTTGTCCAGGTGGCCGTCGACGCCGTCGATCCGCTTGTGGATGCTGGCGAGCTTGTCCTCGAGGCCGTCCATCCGGCCGGCGACGCCCTCGAACCGGCCGGACATGCCGTCCAGGCGGCCGTCCAACTGGGCGAACGGCTTGGCCAGCTTGTCGACCATGGAGTCGACCGAGCGGCCGAGCACGGAGATGGCCGAGTCCTGCGCCTCGAGCTTGGCCAGCGCCTCGTCAAGGCGCTCGGCGAGCACGCTGACCTCGGTACGGTCGGGCAGCTCGGAGAGGCGCTTGCGCACCGCGCCGAGGGACTCCACCGGCTGCAGGCGGGCGTGGATCTCGTCCAGCGCGTCGAATATCTGCTGTTGTTCGCTTTCGCGTACTTCCGCCGCACGGTTGAGCATGTTGCGCATGCGGTCGAAAGACATCGTGTTGTTCTCGTTCACGGCAACAGGCCTTCGTCCATGGGGAGGGGAGCCCCGAGCGTAGCCACTGTCGAGTGGCAGCACGCAGGGACCCCGGTCGTTCGTCACAGGTTCGTACCCGCCAGTGCCCCAAGTGGGGGAGAACGACCGCCGCGAATGGCCTAGTTGATCTACGCCGACCCGACCAACGGTAACTCGATCATCGGTCGAGTGAGATCAGGACGATCATTTGATCGCTCGTTGCCGACGATTGATCACCCGTCCTCGCCCTCGTACGCCCATACGAGTGGTTTTTCCGGCACTTTAGTAACGCGCCACCGGACAGCGTACACGCTCATGATCTTTGCTGACGGCACATTCCGCATCCGGAGTACCGTGTCGCCATGCCGAATCCGACCACCCCACTGACCGCGTCCGCCCTGCGTGCTGCCCCCAAAGTGCTGCTGCACGACCATCTGGACGGCGGGCTGCGGCCGGCAACGGTGATCGAACTGGCCGACGCCGTCGGTTACCGACTGCCCAGCACCGACCCGGTCGAACTGGGCAACTGGTTCGCCTCCGCCGCCGACTCCGGCTCGCTGGTCCGCTACCTGGAGACGTTCGCGCACACGTGCGCGGTCATGCAGGACGAGGCCTCTCTTGTCCGGGTGGCCGCCGAGTGCGTGCAGGACCTCGCGGACGACGGCGTCGTCTACGCCGAGGTGCGCTACGCCCCTGAACTGCACGTCGAGCAGGGCCTGGACCTGGACGCGGTCGTGGCAGCCGTGCAGGCGGGCTTCCGCGAGGGCGAGCGGCTGGCCGCGGACGTCGGCAAGCGGATCAGGGTCGGCACCCTGTTGTGCGCGCTGCGGCAGAACGCCCGCTCGATGGAGATCGCCGACCTGGCCGTCCGCTACCGGGACGTGGGCGTCGTCGGCTTCGACATCGCGGGCCCCGAGGCCGGCTACCCGCCCACCAGGAACCTGGACGCCTTCGAGTACCTGCACCAGCAGAACGCCCACTTCACCATCCACGCCGGCGAGGCGTTCGGCCTGCCTTCCATCTGGGAGGCCATCCAGCACTGCGGCGCCGAGCGGCTCGGCCACGGCGTGCGGATCGTGGACGACATCAAGGTGGCGCCGGACGGCTCGGTGCAGCTGGGCCCGTTGGCCGCGTTCGTGCGGGACCGGCGTATCCCGCTGGAGATGTGCCCGTCGTCGAACCTGCAGACGGGCGCCGCGACCTCGCTGGCCGAGCACCCGATCGGCCTGCTGGCCGGGCTGCGCTTCCGGGTCACGGTGAACACGGACAACCGGCTGATGAGCCACTGTTCGATGTCCAGCGAGTTCGGCGGCCTTGTGGATGCGTTCGGCTACGACTGGGCCGACCTGCAGTGGTTCACGCTGAACGCGATGAAGTCGGCGTTCATCGGGTTCGACGAGCGGCTGGAGATCATCAACAACGTTATCAAGCCCGCATACGCGAAGCTGATCGGCTGAGAGTCGTCAGCGCCCGCGGGTCCAGTATGTGAAAAGGTACGTTGACCAGGCAGGGCACGATCACTTAGCGTCCATTATGCAGGACTTCGGTCCCACATAATGGGAGGCAGGGTGAACGTGGAGGTCGACACGCAGCGTCCGGCGGCCAGCAGTCGGCGCTGGCTGATCCTGGCCATCGGGCTTGCGTCGCAAGCCTCCGCCTCCGCCTTCATCTACGGCCTGCCGTTCCTCGTGCCGAACCTGCGCGCGGCCGAACACCTGTCGCTGGCCCAGGTCGGTGTCGTCGTGTCGGCGCCGACCATCGGGCTGCTGCTCACCCTGATCGCCTGGGGCGCCGCGGCTGACCGCTACGGCGAGCGGATCGTGATCTTCATCGGGCTGGCCGGCTGTGGTGCGCTGGTTGTCCTCGCGGTGACCGTCGTGCACGGCATGACCGGTTTTGTGGTGCTGCTCGGCCTCGCCGGTGCGTTCGGCTCATCGGTGAACGCGGCCAGCGGCCGGGTGGTGATGGGTTGGTTCGCGGTCAACGAGCGGGGCGTCGCGATGAGCGTCCGGCAGACAGCGCAGCCGCTCGGTGTCGCCATCGCGGCGATCTCGTTGCCGGTGCTGGCGCGGAGTGGGGGCTCGTTCCGGGACGCGCTGCTGCTACCGGCCGGGCTGTGCCTGCTGTGCGCTGTGCTGGTGATCACGCTCGTCGTCGATCCGCCCCGGCCGCCGGTCAAGCCGGGTGTGCGGGCGGTGTCGCCGTACCGGTCGCCGACGTTGTGGCGGGTGCACGGCGCCAGCGCGATGCTCGTCGTGCCGCAGTTCACCATCTCGGCGTTCGGCCTGGAGTACCTGGTCAGCCAGCAACACTGGGCAGCGGCCGGGGCAGGGGCGTTCGTGGCCGCGATCCAACTGGCAGGCGCGTTCGGCAGGCTGGGCAGTGGCTACTGGTCGGACCGGGTGAGCAGCAGGCTGCGGCCGATGCGGCAGTTGGCCGTGGCCAGCGCCGGCGTGATGCTGCTGGCCGCGCTCGGTGACCTGACGGCACCGTGGCTGGTAGTCGCGGCGATGGCGATCGGCGCCGTGATCACGGTGGCGGACAACGGTTTGGGCTACACGGCGACCGCCGAGATCGCGGGCTCGGCGTGGGCAGGCAGGGCACTCGGCACGCAGAACACCGGCCAGAACGTGATCGCGGCGCTGACACCGCCGGTGCTCGGCCTGATCATCGGCGCCGGTGGTTACGCCACGGCGTTCGCGTGCGCCGCGATCGCTCCGGTGTTGGCCATCGGGCTGACCCCGGTCCGCGCCGAGAGCAGCATCCGCGAGTGGAGTTAGGCGCGTTCCCAAGCCCTGGGTCGACTCGGCCCCGCTCGCGAGTTGGCCATGCGCGCAGGCGTGTCGACCATTGGGGTGTGTGTGTTGACTACTCCCGCCCGCGTGTTGACTGCTGGGCGAGCCCGCGATCATCCGGGGCGGGCGGGTGAGCTGACGGTCGAGGCGTGTGTGTTGGCGGTTCGCGTGTGTGTGTCGGCTGCCGGGTTTGTTTCGACTGTTGGCGCGTGCGAGTTGACTGCTCTCGCCTGTGTGTTGGCGGTTCGGGCGCGTGTGTTGACTGTCAGGCGTGTCTCGACGGTTGCCGCGTGTGTGTTGACTGCGCCTGCCCGCGTGTTGACCGCTGGGCGAGCCCGCGATCATCCGAGGCGGGCGTGTCGACCGTTGGGGCGTGTGTGTTGGCGGTTCGCGCGTGTATGTCGACCGCCGGGTTTGTTCCGACCGTTGGCGCGTGTGTGTCGGCTGCCCTCGCGTGCGTGTTGACCGCTGGGCGAGTTCTCGATCATGCGGGCTCGCGGGTCGGCCGTTCACGTGGGTGTGTCGACCGCGCGGGCGGTCGACACACCAATGTCGGGCCCTTAGCGGGGCCGTCCACAGTGGACCAACTCAGTGCTTGCGCAGCCGCTCTTCGAAGGTGTCGATGAGGCCACGCCATGCGGCCTCTTCCTTGTCGTAGGGCGCACTCGGTGCCAACCGGGTCGGGTCCGGCCGCAGCACGAACGACACCAGCCAGCCGAGGCTTTCCGACGGGGCAAGCGCCGCGGTCACGCTGTCGTCGTCGGCCCAGTCGGCCGCGTCGGTGAGCAGTTCGACGGCCAGGTCCAACTGGGTCGGGTCGACGGTGTCCGGGCCTTCCGCGATGTCGTCGGCGATGCCGGGCAGTACATAGGTGTTGCTCTCCTCGACGTCGACTTCGAGCGTGCCGTCGATCGCCGCGGTGAGCACCTCCTGCCACGTGGACACCTGGCCCAGATCGTTGCCCTCGGCGTCGGCGGTGGCGTCCGCGACGAACCGGACGAGCGCCTTCGGCGAGCGGAACACGTCGATCTTGCCGGCCGAGCCGAGGAACAGCGGGTCCTCTTCGAGATAACAGCGCAGCGTGTAGATCTCGGCGTCGGCGGTGATGATCTTGATCGGGTCGATGCCGACCTCGCCCCAGAAGCCGAGCGGCTCGGCTTCCTCTTCCTCGGCCAGTTCGGCGACGTCCTCATCGGACTCATCGGACTCGTC
>DASXYT010000146.1:0-9187 GCA_036502345.1 Pseudonocardiaceae bacterium
GAGGAAACGATCGTCAGCAACGTCCTCCAGCCCGAGTTGGAGTCAGCAGGCTGGCTAGTGACCTGGTCCATCCTGCGAACCAAGCGCCCAGCCGGCGGGCCGGCGCACCGCGGTGGTGTTACGAGTTGGGCGAAGCTGGAGCGGGAGATCAAGCTGCTCCTGCGAGACACCAGCCTTGACGTGCTCAGCACGGTGATCGACTACTACGCGTTCCCGCAGGACGCGCCCGGTATGGGCACCCGGCCGACTGGCGATCCCCGACAGCGGGTCGAACACGTCGAACAAGCTCTGGCCTCGGCGATCGGTGACCGCCGGTTCGTGTCACATCTCACGCTGCACGAAGCGGAGAGCTGGGTGTTCGCGGCAGCCGAACAGCTCGGTGAGTGGTATGGCGATCCGGAGCTGGCGGCCCGGCTGCTGGCCGACTCCGCGCAGGTAGGCGGCCCGGAGCTGGTCAACGACAGCCCGGCCACGGCGCCGTCGAAACGGCTGTGCCGGTACCGCCCTGACTACGTGAAGACGCTGGACGGGCCGGTCGCCGTCGCTGAGCTGGGATTGCCCCGGTTGCGGGCCGAGTGCCCCCATCTGGACCGCTGGCTGGCCGGACTTTTCGGCATGTGACCGGAGTAACATTGACGGCCACGCGGCACGTGGACGGGTGGCCGCCCGATCGGCCGCTGTCGGACGCGGGAGCGTGCCATGCAGGCTTTGATCGACGTCTTGATCGGGCTCGTGGCACTCGGGGCTGTGACGGCCGCTTCGAGTGTGCGCGTGGTCAAGCAGTACGAACGTGGTCTGGTGTTCCGGTTCGGCCGGGTGCACAACGAGCCGCGGGGTCCCGGGCTCACGTCGATCATCCCGGTCGCGGATCGCATGCGGAAAGTGAACATGCAGATCGTCACGATGCCGGTGCCCGCGCAGGAGGGCATCACCCGGGACAACGTGACGGTCCGGGTGGACGCCGTCGTCTACTTCAACGTGATGGATCCGGTGCTGGCCATCGTGAAGGTGCAGGACTACCGGTTCGCGGTGGCCCAGGTGGCGCAGACCTCGCTGCGGTCGATCATCGGCAAGAGCGATCTGGACGACCTGCTGTCCAACCGGGAGAAGCTCAACGAGGGACTTGAGCTGATGATCGACAACCCGGCGCTGGAGTGGGGCATCCACATCGACCGGGTGGAGATCAAGGACGTCGCCCTGCCGGAGACGATGAAGCGCTCGATGTCCCGCCAGGCCGAGGCGGAGCGCGAGCGGCGGGCCCGGGTCATCTCGGCGGACGGCGAGTTGCAGGCGTCCTACAAGCTCTCGCAGGCCGCCGCGCAGATGGCGGACACCCCGGCCGCGCTGCAGTTGCGCCTGCTGGAGACGGTGGTGCAGGTGGCCGCGGAGAAGAACTCCACGCTGGTCCTGCCGTTCCCGGTCGAACTACTGCGATTCCTGGAACGAAGCACCGCGCCGAAGCCGGAACCTCGGCAACCGGAGGAGCCCACCTCTCCGCAGTCAGACGGACACAACACGCCAAGGTTGCCGTGAGATAACGCACAGATAACGGATCGGTACTTGCGGAGACGACCCCCGGTCGGGTGATGCTGGGGGACGTGGGTAAACACCGGCATCAGAAGGAGCGGACCGGACGGTCCTGGTTGTTCGGCCGCCGCCAGGAGCGGGACAGCCTGTTCGAGCGCAGCTTCCGTGCGTGCGACGGCTGTGGCCAGGACGTCTACGTGTTGGCGCAGGACTGTCGCGAGTGCGGCACGGCGGTGGAGCTAGTCGCTGTGTGACCGCGCTCATGGCCCGTACCTGGGGCTGTTGCGCCATACTGCTCGGTAACTTGACCGGCACGCGTGTGTGACGAATGGGAGCAGCCATGGCCCGCCTCGCCCAGACCGCCGGACTCACCGACGTCCAGCGGGAGATCCTGGCCACCGTCCACGACTTCGTGGACAAGGAGATCATCCCGAACGCCCAGGCGCTCGAACACGCCGACGAGTACCCGAGCGACATCGTCGAGGGCATGAAGGACATGGGCCTGTTCGGCCTGACCATCCCCGAGGAGTACGGCGGACTCGGCGAGTCGCTGCTCACCTACGCGCTGGTCGTCGAGCAGATCGCGCGCGGCTGGATGAGCGTGTCCGGCGTGATCAACACGCACTTCATCGTCGCGCACATGATCAAGCAGCACGGCACCGACGAGCAGAAGGCGTACTACCTGCCGAAGATGGCCACCGGCGAGGTGCGCGGCTCGTTCTCCATGTCCGAGCCCGATCTCGGCTCCGACGTGGCGGCGATCAAGACTCGCGCGAAGCGCGACGGTGCCGACTACGTCATCGACGGCGCGAAGATGTGGCTCACCAACGGTGGCAGCTCGAACCTGATCGCACTGCTGGCCCGCACCGACGAGGGCGCCGAGAAGCCGCACCAGAACCTGACGGCGTTCCTGGTCGAGAAGCCGACCGGCTTCGGTGAGGTCGCACCCGGCCTGACCATTCCCGGCAAGATCGACAAAATGGGCTACAAGGGTGTCGACACCACGGAAGCCGTGTTCGCCGACTACCGGCTCAGTGGCGACAGCGTGCTGGGTGCCGCGCCGGGCAAGGGTTTCGCGTTCATGATGGACGGCATCGAGGTCGGCAGGGTCAACGTCGCGGCCCGCGCGTGCGGGATCTCCATCCGTGCCTTCGAACTGGCCGTCGAGTACGCGCAGCAGCGCCGCACCTTCGGCAAGCCGATCGCCGAGCACCAGGCCATCGCGTTCAAGCTGGCCGAGATGGCGACCAAGGTGGAGGCCGCGCACCTGATGATGGTGAACGCGGCCCGGCTGAAGGATTCCGGCACCCGCAACGACGTCGAGGCCGGCATGGCGAAGCTGATCGCCAGTGAGTACTGCGCCGAGGTCACCCAGGACGCGTTCCGTATCCACGGTGGCTACGGCTACTCGAAGGAGTACGAGATCGAGCGCCTGATGCGGGAGGCGCCGTTCCTGCTGATCGGCGAGGGCACCAGCGA
This sequence comes from Pseudonocardiaceae bacterium, assembly GCA_036502345.1. GTDB lineage: Bacteria > Actinomycetota > Actinomycetes > Mycobacteriales > Pseudonocardiaceae > DATEPR01. Next base: position 3,007 of record DASXYT010000146.1, read on the forward strand.
GATCCAGAAGACGATCATCAGCCGGGGCCTGCTGCGCGAGTACAAGTCCCGCTGAGCCGCCGGCCGTCCACTGCGGACGGTCTGTGTCCGGTCGGCTGCGGGATGCCGACGGGTGCCGTACGCTTGTCCTCTTGAACACCCGCCAGTGATGCTGTCGGGCGTTGTGGCCTGTGGATATCCCGTTGGGGTGATGATGGTGACCAGCTCGTTCTCCGGTGCCAGGGGGTCTCGTGCCGGTGTGCCGAGGCTGCCCACCCGCCCGACGGGGTGGCCCGTCGGCTCCTACGACAACTACGAGGAAGCGCAGCGCGCTGTCGACCATCTCGCGGACAACGACTTCCCGGTCGAGGAAGTCACCATCGTGGGCGTCGACCTGATGCTGGTGGAGCGCGTCACGGGTCGGCTGAGCTGGGGCAGGGTGCTGGGCACCGGTGCCGCGTCCGGCGCGTGGTTCGGCTTGTTCGTCGGCCTGCTGCTGAGCTTCTTCGACACCCGGAGCGGCCCGTTCTACCCGATCCTCGTCGGTCTGGTGGCCGGCGTGCTGTTCGGCCTGATCTTCGCGGCCGCGGGTTACGCGACGTCCAGGGGCCGCCGTGACTTCCAGTCGGCGAGCCAGCTGGTGGCCGGCCGGTACGACGTGCTCTGCCAGCCGCGCAACGCCGAAAAGGCCCGGGATCTGATCGCCAAACTGGCGATGCGGCCACAACCCGGCCAACTCTGACCCGCTTTGGTGCTACGCGATTCGTGACTTCGGCGGCCGGCCGGACCTGCGCTCCCAGATCGATGCGAACCACTGGATGGCGTCCACGGTCCACAGCGGCCCGATCGCCACATGGGCGATCGGGGCAGGGAATCGTGGATGTTGTTTCGACAACTGATGCACTCGCTGACGACTGACACCCAGGAGGTCGGCGGCATCGGCCGCGCTTGCCAGCGCGGGGACGGACGGTGCCAAGGCGTCCGCTTCGGCTTGCTCGCTGGTCATCACCCTGACGCCGACCATGTAGGCGCGAACATCGATCTCGGCGGCCCACTTCGCGCCGAGCTGGACCAGTTCTTCGGCCGCCTGGAGCGGGTCTCCGGCGCGGGTGTCCAACAGCGTGCAACCGCCGCCGCCCCGACGGGCGACCGTCACGTTCTCCAGATCGCCGAGGTCGGAGAGTGCATCGAGCTGGCTCGCCGTCAACGCGGACTCGGTGTCGAACTCAACCGAGATCGCCCATTCAGTCGTGCCCACTGTTCTCCTCCTTCGCGATCCGGCGGCGATCCGCGCGCTGTTCGGCCCGGCTCGGGGCCGGCCAGGGCAGGCCATATCGTCTGGTCGCAGTGACGACATCGAGTAACCGCCGCCGAGGATTGCTCGGAGTGGCCGGGTATCGGACGACGTATTCGCCATCGGGTGCGAAGAAGCGCCGATAGCCGTTGTTGTCGATCTCCACCCGCCATCCTTGACTCTCCGCCCAGCGGATCAGCTTGTCGATGTCCTCCGCCATGGTGCGCCTTTCTCTTGCTATCTGTCAAGAGTAAGACAAGGGGATACAGCGTCAAGAGTTTCGCCAGGTGATCACACGAAGGTGCGCTGCCCCTACCATGCTGGCAATGGGGTTACCGAAGTTCGGCTGGGGTGGCGGCAACGACTGGAAAGTCGTGGTGGATGCCCGGCGGCGCAGGGCCTGTGCCGATCTGGCCACACTGGCCGCCGATGATCCCGCCCGCACGGCTGTGGCCGACGCCCTGGCCACCGTGACCGAGATCCTGGAGGGCGGCAATCCGCTGCTGGGCCGATTACCGGCCTGGTGGAGCGGTTGGCGGGTGGAGCGGTCCTGGCGTGCGCTGCACGAGGCCGAGGCCCAGTTGACCGCCGCCGATCCGGCGTTGCCCGCCCGGCTGCCGGCCGTCCGTGGCCAGGTCGAGCTCACCCTCCCGGCGACCGACTCGCGGCGGATCGCGCTGGACCGGCTCGCGGCGGAGCAGGGCGTCGCCGGTGTCCGGGCCGTCGTGCTGGATGCCGTGCGCGCCACGCTGGACGTGTCCGACGAGTCGCACGCCGCCGCGAGAGCGTTGCGCAACAAGCTGTTCGTCGGTGCCGCCGTGTTGTTCGGGCTGAACACGCTGCTCGGCGTCATCGGCTTCATACGACCAGGTTTCCTGCCGATGTGTGTCGATCAGGTCGGCTCGTCGAGCCGGCTCGCGTGTGCGACCGGGAGCACGGCACCGTCGCCTGCCGACGTGTGGCTGACCCAGGTGATGGGCGCGACCGGAGCGATGGTGTCCACGGTCGTCCTGCTGATCCGGCGCAGGCCGAGCCTCACGCCGTACGTCATGATCGGCTACCAGGCCGTGATCAAGGTGGTGCTCGGCGCGTCGCTGGCCGTCATCGGAGTGCTGGTGCTCGGTGCGGGTCTCGGCGAAGGGCTGATCGGGCTACGCAACCAGGCCGCGGTGCTGGTCGCCGCCGTCGTGTTCGGCTACACCCAGCAGTTGGGCACCCGGCTGCTGGACAACTACGCCGACAAGCTGCTGGACGACGTCCGGCCGCTGCCGAAGTCGGAGTCGGCCTGACTCGCGAACCGGTGCCACGCGGTGGCAGGGAACACCAGCGGCGCGACGGCCGGGTTCTTCGAGTCGCGGACGGCGGTGGCACGCTCGCCCCACGCCACCTCGACGCACTCGCCGCCTCCGTTGGCGCTGTAGCTGCTCTTGCGCCAGTGGGCTTCGTTGAGGCTCATGTGCACAATTTACCCCGTTCGGTCATCTCAATTGGCCTGCGATGCGGCCGATCAGGGCCAGCGACTCGTCCTGTGGCAGCACGATCTCCTCGATCTGCCGGAACTGGTTCGCCAGTGCCTTGACCCGGTCCGGCTTGGTGATCTGCGAGCTGCCGGCCGCGTGATCGACGTAGCCGATGTCGTCGATGGTGTCCGGTGGGAACCGCAGCAGGTTGAACGCGCCCCGCATGCCCACATTGGCGCCGACGCTGATCGGCAGCACCCGCAGGGTCACGTTCGGCAGTGCCGCGACCTCGATCAGGTGCGCCAGCTGTTCCCGGCGCACGACCCGGTCACCCAGCGGCCTGCGCAACGCGGTCTCGTCCACGATCGCGTCGTAGGCCAACGGGCTCGGGCCGTCCAGGCGTTCCCGGCGTTTCAACCGGATGGCCAGGTTGCGGCGCCGCAGTGCCGAGCTGTCGAGGTCGAAGACCTCCCTGGCGTAGTCGACGGTCTGCAACATGCCGGGGATGAACGCCGGCTGGAAGCTCCGCACGGCAACTGCTTCGGACTCCAGCACCACGTAGGCATGTGCCGCCACGCCCAGGTTCTGCCACTCGGTGCGCCGCTTGGCCTCCTTGGCCAGTTCCAGGATGTCGTCCCACTCCTGCTCTGGCGTGTGATAGAGCTCCAACATCGCCCGGACGATCATCGGATGGATGTTCTGCTGGCCGTTCTCCACCCGCCCCAGCGCGCTCGTGGACATGTCGAGATCCGCCTCGCACTGCTCCAGCGTGAGCCCGGCCAGGTTGCGCCACTCCCGCAGAATCCGGCCCAGCTTCAACCGGCTGATCGCCGGGACGACCGTCGTCATGAGAACCCTCCCGCCACCGTAGGACCATGTTGACCATGGACATGGGAAGATCGATATGGGATCCCGGGGCTCTCACACGAACGGATTACGTGTAGTCGTCCACACATTCGGCGCCCCTGGCGGCACGTCACGGTTCACACTTACTGCCTCGCGTACACCGGCGTAGGAGGTCGAGGGTGCAGTTCGGTCGTTACTACGAGGAGTTCGAGGTCGGCGCTGTCTACAAGCACTGGCCCGGCAAGACGGTCACCGAGTACGACGACCACCTCTTCTGCCTGATCACGATGAACCACCATCCGCTGCACCTGGACTCGCACTTCGCGCAGGAGACCACCGAGTTCGGCAAGAACGTGGTTGTCGGCAACTACATCTATTCGCTGCTGCTGGGCATGTCGGTGCCGGACGTGAGCGGCAAGGCGATCGCGAACCTGGAGGTCGAATCACTGAAACACGTGAAGCCGACGTTCCACGGTGACACGATCTACGGCGAGACCGAGGTGTTGGCCAAGACTCCCTCGAAGTCCAAGGACGACAGGGGAGTCGTGTACGTGGAAACCCGGGGCTACAAGCAGGACGGCACCGTCGTGTGCGTGTTCCGCCGCAAGGTGATGGTGCCGAAGCAGTCCTACGGCGACGCACGGGGTGGCGAGCAGCCTGGCCGCCCCGAACCCAAGGAGTGAGTGCCTGTGGTCGGTCCCGCGACTACTGACCTGGACGTCGTGCGCACGCGGTTGCGGCGCTTCGCCGACGAGGAGGCAGCCCCCGAGTCTCCGTTGTACGCGCATCTCGCGGTCTCGATCGCCGACGACGACGAGGTGGCCGGCCTGCTGGCCGCCGCTCCGCTGCCCTACGCGCGTGCCACCCTGCTGTTCGCCGCCGTGCACCGGCTGGTGATCGCGGAGCCGGTCAGCCAACTGGCGCACTACTACCCGACGGTCGGCGGCGAGTACGGCGTGGACGGGGCCACCTGGCCGACGTTCCGGTCGTTCGTGCTGGATCGCGCCGACAAGGTCCGGCACCTGGTGAGCACCCGCACCACCCAGACCAACGAGGTGCGCAGGGCGGCCCTGCTGTTCCCCGCTGTCGCGAAGGTGGCCAAGGAGGCGGGTGGCCCGATCGGCCTGCTCGAACTGGGCACCAGCGCCGGCCTGCTGCTCGGCCTGGACCGCTACGGCTACCGCTACCAGGCGGGCGACGGCGAGCAGCTGTCCGCCGGGCCGGCCAAGGCGCCGCTGGTGCTCAACTGCGTGTTCAGCATGGCCGACGGCGCCAGGCGGCCCACGCTGCCGAAGAACGTCAAGGTGGCCGCGAAGGTCGGGCTGGACCGCGCGCCGGTCGACCTGACCGACGAGGAGCAACTGGCCTGGTTGGAGGCCTGCGTGTGGGCCGATCAGCCGGAGCGCATCCGGCTGCTGAACCAGGCCGCGGCCGCCCAGGCCAGGGACCGGCCCGAGTTCGTCACCGGCGACGTGGTGGACGACCTGGCCGCCGCTGCCGCGCGGGTGCCGGCCGACCTGCCGCTGGTCGTGTTCAACAGCCACGTGCTGCCCTACCTGCCGACCGAGCGCCGGGCCGACTTCGTGGCCGCGCTGGGCGAGCTGGCCGCGACCCGGCCGCTGTGGTGGATCAGTCAGGAGGCCTACGAGGCCGGGCTGCGCCTGGTGCTGCCGGATCGGGCCGATCTGGCTTACGACCGGGCCGCCGGGCAGACACCTTCGGGCACTCTTGGGCTGGTTCGGTGGCGGGACGGGCGGCCGGAGGCGGCCGCGCTGGCCCGCACGGCGTTCCACGGTGAACGCATCGTGTGGCTGGCCCCCTGATCGACGTACCCCTGATCGAGGACCTGGACTACCGAGACGATGCGTTTCCGTTCATCTCGGACGAGTGAGCACGCCCCAGTCCCACAATGTCTCGGCCAACAGATCGACCAGCTCGCCTGCCTCGTGCAGCGCCGCGAACCCGGCCGCGTCGACCCAGCGGACATCGGCAGCGTCGCTGCCGGCCCTCGCTGTTTCCGAGACTGGTTCGCACAGGTAGTCGTAGATCACGTAAGTCCCGGTCGGAGCGGGTCGTTCGACAACTCCGCACAATCCGAGAACGGTTACCGTGAGTTCGGTTTCCTCGGTGACCTCGCGGCGTACGGCCGCTTGGTCGTCCTCGCCCTGCTCCACTCGGCCCCCTGGCACGGACCACTGACCGCGGCCAGGATCGTTGGCGCGCAACACCAGTAACAGCTCGCCGTCGGTGTTGTGAATGAGGGCTCCGACACACCTGATTGCCGGCAGGTCAACCATGGTCATGAGCACGTAGCGTAGTCGAATCCCGAGAAGTGAGGCAGTCCTTACCCCAGAGCGGTACAAAAGTCTCAGCGCGGCCCGGAGTGCGGTACAACGTTTACGACCGGCACCACACGGATGTACGAACGTAACTAGCGGACGGGGTCGATCCACATGAACCTCAAGAAGCTCCTTACTTGGGCAGCAGTGGCGCTGGTGCTGTTCTTCCTGATCAGCGCACCGACAGCGGCTTCTGGCCTGGTGGACACCATTCTCAAGGATCTGAAGACCGCGGCCGAGGCAATTGTCACCTTTGTACAGTC